>JAGSYU010000045.1 GCA_018262575.1 Pseudomonadota bacterium
CGGCGCTATCAAGAACCGGCTGGTCGAGCAGGGTGTCGACATCGTCTCCGACGGCGATGCGCTGGTCCACACCTCCGGCCATCCGCGCCGCGACGAGATGATGGAACTCTACCGCCTGGTCAAGCCGAAGGTGGCGGTGCCGGTCCACGGCGAGGCTGTTCATCTTGCCGCTCACGCGACGCTGGCCCGTGAGGCTGGGGTGCCGCGCGTGGCGCGCACGAAGAATGGCGAGATGCTGCGTCTGTTGCCCGGCGACGAGCCGCAAGCGATCGGTCACGTGCCTTTCGGCATCTTGGTCAAGGATGGCAATCTGGTCCGCGACCCCGAAGGCTCGGGCGTCACCGAGCGTCGGAAGATGAGCTTTGCCGGCGTCGTCGTCTGCACGCTCCTGATGAACGGGCGGGGTGACATCCTCGGCGAATACGGCCTCAACTGCTTCGGTCTGCCCGAAATCGACAACAAGGGCGCCGATTTCGAAGACGTACTGGCCGCCGCAGTCGACGGCTGCCTGCTGTCCATTCCCAAGAACCGCCGCAAGGACGAGGATATGATTGCCGAGGCGGTGCGCCGGTCGATCCGCGCCGCCGCCAACGAGCGGTGGGGCAAGAAGCCCATCACCGAGGTGACGGTGTTGCGGGTGGAGTAAGCTTCAGAGGGCGGGCTGTCGCAAGACGTCCGCCATCTCCTGGCAGATTCACCCCGCGAACCTCGGGAAATCGCCATATAGTCGAAAATTCTCAGCGTCTCGGCAATCAGTTGTTAGGTCAACTGGCGCTATTCTGTGGTCCAGGAGGGACCATGGGAATTCGTCGGTTTCTAGTCTGTCGGAATGGCAACGTGGCGATGATCTTCGCCATCTGCCTGGTGCCCCTGTTGGTCGCGATCGGAGCTGCGGTGGATTATGCGCGGCTGGTCGACGTGCGCGAGACCATGCAGCATTCGCTCGACGCCACCGTGCTGGCCCTCTCGTCGGAAGCGGCCAAGCTGACATCGAAACAGCTTGACGACCGAGCACTGCAGATCTTCAACGTCAATTTTCCCTCCGGCAAGGCCGAGGGCGTCAGCGTATCCGCTACCTATACCAAGACCAGCGGAGCGCTCATATCCGCTTCGGCGAGCGGAACAGTGCCGATGACCTTCCTGAACCTCATCGGCATCTCTTCCGAAACGCTGGCGGTCGAATCCAAGTCCGCCTGGTCGTCGAAGCGGCTGCGCGTGGCACTGGCGCTCGATAATACCGGGTCGATGGACAAACTTGGCAAGATGGATGCGCTCAAAACGGCGACCAAGAATCTCATAAACAAGCTGAAGGGTGAATCGACGACAGCTGGCGACGTTTATATCTCGATCGTTCCCTTTAATAAGGACGTCAATATCGGAACTGGTCTCTCCTCTTCCGTCGCCTGGAAGAAAACGGGTCGCATCTGCGTCTGGAACAGCTACCGAGGACGCTATGATTGCGCCGACGACTATTTGTGGCCGCAGACTAAAAGTAAGTCCAACTGGAAAGGCTGCGTCGCCGACCGAGACAAAGAGCTACTGGATATTTCGGTCTCCGTGCCGATCAATGAGACTACGAGTTATCCCGCCGAGGATTACTCAGCTTGTGGTCGCCCGCTGACGGCGATGACCAATGACTGGACATCATTGCTCGCCGCTGTGGATGCCATGACGCCGGTAGGCGCGACCAACCAAACGATCGGCCTCGTTTGGGCTTGGCAGTCACTGAAATCGACAGGACCCCTAAATGCCCCGGCCAAGGTGAGCAACTTCGACTATCAGGATGTCATTATTCTACTTTCGGATGGCGAAAATACCATGAATCGCTTCTCTGGTGATGGGACAACTCATTCGACAGCGGTCGATGACCGCATGTCGAAAGTTTGCGCAGCAGCGAAGGCGGATAATATAATTGTATATACCGTTCTTGTCATTGAGGGAACCGAATCTGTCCTCAAGGGATGCGCTAGTTCCGCCGATAATTACTTCAACGCTTCATCGGCTGACCAGATCATTACGAGTTTCGGCGCCATTGGCGACAAGCTCTCCGCGCTCCGCATCGCCCAGTAGGTCTTCATGGGCCAAGAACCGGCACCAGGCCGTGCGTGACGAGGTAGAGCGTCGCGGTGACCGTCACCACCGAGGCGGTGGTCCCGATCAGGATGCCGCTGGCGGACTGCTCGACATAGAGACGATATTGCTGGGCTGCGGCATAGCAGGTCGCGGCCGGCGGCAGGCAGGCCATCAGCACCGCCGCCTGTACCCAGATCGGTGGAAAGCCACCGACCAGCGTCACCATCGTCCAGGCCATCAACGGATGCACGAGAAGCTTGACGGCGACCAGAGCCGGCAGCTCCCGATGCGGTTGGTCGATCGGCTGCAGCGCCACGGTCACGCCGATCGAGAACAGCGCGGCCGGCGCGGCCGAGCCGCGCAGCATGGTGATGGTCGTGGCGATCGCTTGTGGCACCTCGATGCCCGATGCTGCCCCCAGCACCCCCGCCGCACTGCCAAGAATGAACGGATGGGTGACGATCCGGCGCAGGATAAGTAACGCCGTTGCGCCCATCGGCCGCTGCTCGTCGCCGAAGATGGCCATCAGCGTCGGCAATAACGAGAAGATCAGCACCACGTCAAAGCAGAAGATCAGCGCCGTCGGTGCAGCCGCCGCGCTGCCGAGGGCCGATAGCGTCAGGGCCGGCCCCATGTAGCCGACATTGGCATATGAGCCGATCAGCCCCTGCAGAGCAGCGACGCGCATGCCGGCCCCGGTCAACGCCCGGCCGACGAGGACGGCGATCACGAAGGTGAGGAAGGTGGACGTGGTGGTGGCCAATGCGAAGGAGCCCCGCATCAACTCCTCGACCGGCGTCCGGGAGAGGATGTCGAAGAACAGTGCCGGCAGCGCGACGTAGATCAGGTAGAAATCGAGCCAGGCGAGGCCTGCGCGAGGCAGGCGGGCGAGCTTTCCGGCCAGAAAGCCGATGAAGATGATGCCGAAGAACGGCATGGCCAGAGCCAGAACCTGGGTCATGAACGATCGATCGCCGGTGCACCCGCCTCGGGAGGGCGGCTAGGGGGTGGAGGGAAGCCGCGAAATGGGATAACAGCTCATCGCATGATTCAGGCGGCCAACGTAGATGCCGTCGTCTTTTCTTCGCACTGTCCGTAGAGAGGCCTAGGCGCGTTGGATTATCGATCAGCCAGAGTGCAAGCCGGCTTTTGGCTCGAATACGCGGGATTGCGCGCCGTCGTGGTTTTGCTGCGCCTTCTTGGCGTCGACTTGGCGTCGGCACTGATGGGGCGTCTCTGGCGTTGGTTCGCTCGCTTCAACCCTCGCCATCTGCGAGCAGACCGACACCTGGCGTTCGCCCTGCCGGAGCTGGCGGCGGCCGACCGGAAGGCAATCCTGCTGGACATGTGGGAAAACCTCGGCCGCACTCTTGCCGAGGGACTTCTCCTGCCCGAGATCGTCAGCCAGCCCGAACGCATTGTGGTCAGCGAGACGCTCATCGCCGACATCGGAGAATTCGGCAGCAAGGGCGCGGTGTTCTGTTCGTTGCACCAAGGCAACTGGGAGCTGCTGGCGGTCGGTTGTGCCGTGGTGGGAAAGCCGGTCGCTGGCGTCTATCGCCCGCTCAAGAACCCGCTGTCCGAGGCTTTTTTCCGGTCACGGCGCGGAACCGCCTATCCGGCAGGGCTGGTCGTCGCTGGAGCGGCCTCGGTGCTCCGCCTCCGCTCGCTTGCCCGCGGCGGCGCGGCGATCGCCATGATGGCCGACCTTCCGGATAGCACCGGCATTCGGGCGCCCTTCTTTGGCCATCCATCTTACCTGTCCAAGCTGCCCGTCACGCTGGCGCGCCATCTCGGCCTGCCGCTGGTGGTGGCGCGCTGCCGTCGCGCGGGTGGGGCGCATTTCGTCGTTGAAGGCAGGCGGATCGACCTGGCACGCAGCGACGATGCCGATGCCGATGTCGAGGCGGGAACGCTAGCATTGCACGCAACGTTCGAGGATTGGATTCGGGCCGAGCCGGGTCAATGGATGTGGGCGACGCGCAAATGGCCAGAAGCTGGTCTTCGTAACGCCGATGCGCCGTGATCCCGTTCATCCGGCATTCATGTCAAATCTTTGAATTGACAAGGTTTCGCCACCTCTTTTCTGATTGATGCCCTATTGACAGGGCAAGTTCTGGAACCGAAGGCCGCCGCCGCCGGTTTCTACTTCGGACCGCGCTCGGCGCGTGGTGGCCCATGGCTGCCGCCGTGCCGAGCCAAACCGCTTCGGGCGGCCTGATGAAAGGCTGGAGGACCTCAATGAACCGACTGAGAAAGCTATTGCTGGCCTGCGCAATCGTGCCGTTGTCGCAAATCGCGCTTCAGGCCGCTGCCAGAGCTGAAGAAGGCGGCTTCGTCCTGGCCCAGGCCGATCCGACCTGCCAACCCGGCGATGCCAACTGCGTCCCGCCCGAGGATATAGCGCCGCCGCCAAAGCAGCCCGAAGCGCAGCCTGAACCGCCTGCTCCGCAGCCGGAGGCGGCGCCCGAGCCGCCCGCCGAACCTGAGGCTCAGCCCGAGCCGCCGGCCCCTGTCCCCGAAGCGCAGCCTGAACCGCCTGCTCCGCAGCCGGAAGCCGCGCCGGAGGCTCCCGCCAAGGAACCTGAGGCTCAGCCCGAGCCGCCGGCCCCTGTCCCCGAGGCGCAGCCTGAACCGCCTGCTCCCAAGCCGGAAGCAGCCCCCGAGCCTCCCGCTAGGGAGCCTGAAGTTAAGCCCGAACCGAAAGTAGAGCCATCGGCCCCTGTCCCGGAGGCTCAGCCTGAACAGCCCGAGGTCAAGCCGGTGGTACCGACACCGGAGTCGCAGCCGGCCGCCCCGACGAGCGAGCCCGAGGTGCAGCCTCAACCGGCGCCGCAGCCCGAGGGCAAACCCGCCCCCGCTCCGCAGCCGCCAGCTGGTGACGCCGTCGCCCCCACCGCTCCGCCACCGGCCCAGCCCGGCGATCAGCCACTTCCGCTCCCGGACGCCAAGACACAGGCCCCGTCATCGGCTCTCATCGAGAAACTTGGCAATCCCGGCGCTGCCGCTGCCGAGGCGATGGGTGAAAGCGTCGATCAGAAGGCTGGCAACATCCGCGATATCCAGCGCGGACGTCGCGAAATCAGCAACGAGGACGGTGTGCGCATCACGGTAGAGCCGGGCGGACGTGTCATCGTTCAAAGCGGTGAACAGGCGGTGATTCGCCACGATGATCGTGGTCGCTTCGATCGCGGTGGCCGCGACTATCGCGAGCGCCCGATGCGTGATGGCGGCCGCGAAGTGATCTCCGCCACCCGCGACGGCGGCGAGGTTCGGACCGTCTACGACGAAAACGGCACGATGATCCAACGCGAGCGCCGGGATCGCGATGGCGGCTCATTTGTGCTGTTTGACAATCGCGGCTTCGGCCCCGGTCCAGTCGATGAACCGGCATGGCAACCGGTCGTTCGCCTGCCGCCACCGCCGGTCTACGACGTGCCGCGCGACCGTTACCGCGTCGAGATGCGTTCTGCGCCGCCGATCTATGTGGAGGAGGCGCTGACCGCGCCGCCGCTCGTCGAGGTGCAGCCGGAGTATACGCTTGACCAGGTCATCTACAGCCCCGACCTACGCGAGCGGGTCAGGTCGGTCGACCTCGACAGCATTACCTTCCCGAGCGGGGCCTGGGTGGTCGAGAAGAACCAGGTCGCTGACATCGAGGCAGTGGCGCGCGGCATTGATGCCGCTCTGCGCAAGAACCCCAACGAGGTGTTCCTCGTCGAGGGCTATACCGACGCCGTTGGTTCGGTGGTCGACAACCTGTCGCTATCTGACCGACGCGCCGAGGCCGTGGCCAACGTGTTGAGCGACCATTACGGCATCCCGCCGGAAAACCTCGTCACGCAGGGCTACGGGGAAAGCTATCTGAAGGTACAGACCGAGGCTTCGGAGCGCGCCAACCGACGTGTCACGGTGCGCCGCATCACCCCGCTGCTCTCCACGAACAGCAAACAGTGAGCCGGTTGCCTCGCTGAACTTTTCTCCGCTAAATGAGAGCCCCGTCCATCGCGGACGGGGCTCTTGCTTTTGGGCCGCAAGGCTTCTTCACTGGGACTTGCGCTTTGCTGAACCGCTTCGTCGCTGTACTCGGCGACCACCCGCGCGCCCTGACCATAGCGGCCATCCTGCTGATGGCCGCTATCGGCTGGCTGTGGCTGATTGCCACCGTCTTGCCCGGTCGTCTGTCCGAGGGGCTGATGGCGGT
Source organism: Pseudomonadota bacterium (assembly GCA_018262575.1). GTDB lineage: Bacteria > Pseudomonadota > Alphaproteobacteria > Rhizobiales > Pleomorphomonadaceae > Pleomorphomonas. The sequence continues at coordinate 6,278 of JAGSYU010000045.1, forward strand.
TATGGTCGACAGCGGTAACGCCGGTAGCCTCGCCTTGACGTTCGCCATGTGGGTGGCCATGGTGTTCGCCATGATGCTGCCAACGGCGGCACCAACCTTTCGCGCCTATGCTGACCGCGCGGGCGCTGCCACCTTCATGCTGGTTGCCGGATACACGGCAGTCTGGCTGGTCGTCGCCGTGTTGGCGACGGCAGGGCAGGGGGTGCTGGTCCGCGCTGGTGCGCTTGCCCCGCACATGGAGCCAGCTGGCGTGGCGTTGTCGGCGTCGATCCTGATCGCAGCCGGCATCTACCAGTTCACGCCGCTGAAATGGCTGTGCCTGGTCCGCTGTCGCAACCCTCGCGTCGCCGACCTCGAGGCTGGAGCCGCCGCCTTCCGGATTGGTATCGAGGAGGGACTGGCCTGTCTGGGCTGTTGTTGGGCGATGATGGCCGTGATGTTCGCCGCCGGTTTGATGAATCTCGGCGTCATGGCCTTGCTCGGCGCGCTGATCGGCCTGGAAAAGCTGATCGACGGGACCAAAGTGACGTATTTCCTTGGAGTTTTGCTCATTCTTGCCGGTGTCATCTTGGCGAGCGGCCTCGTCATCGGGTAGATTGTCGCTAGATGTAACCATCCGTAGGGATCGGTGAGGTTTTGGGCGATGATTTTTGGGGCTCCGTCGGACGACCTGTTTCGTCCGTTCATGATGGCTCGCAGCCCGGCCGTCGGTTCGGACGAGAGGAACGGCGCGCTATGACGGAACTGACGCTTGTGGGCAGACATCAGAATGCGTTGATCGCCCTTGCCGTGCATGCCTTCACGGCGAGCGGTATCGTTCTCGCCATGCTCGCGGCCTTCGCCGCCTATAATCTTGACTGGCCGGCCTTCTTCATGTGGCTGGGGCTGGCCCTGGTGGTCGATGGTGTCGACGGACCGATCGCTCGCAAGGTTTCCGTCGAAAGCCGTCTGCCGACCTTTTCAGGTGCCGCCCTCGACTTCGTGGTCGATTATGTCACCTATGTCTTTCTGCCGGCGCTGGCCGTGGCGACGGCCGGCTTCACGTCGATTCCCATCGCTCTGGCACTCGCCGGCATCATTGTCTTCACGTCGGCGATGTATTACGGCGACACGCGCATGAAGATGAAGAACAACGCCTTCCGGGGGTTCCCGGTGGTCTGGAACGGCGTTGTCTTCATCTATTTCGTGTTCGATCTCAACCAGTTCGCCGTCATCGGCATCACCCTTGCGCTGTCGATCATGACCTTCGCACCCATCGCCTTCGTGCATCCGGTGCGTGTCGAAAAGTGGCGGCCGGTGACGCTGGTCGTGACGCTAGCCTGGTTCCTGTTCGCCGGCGCGGCGCTCGCCTGGGAGCTCAATCCGCCCCTCGGCGTCGAGATCGGTTTGGCGCTGTCCACCGTCTATCTTGCCCTCGTCGCGGCGGTTCAGCAGCTCATCGAAAAATTCTTCGGCGCAAAAGTCGCCTGACTTCTTGAATTATCGGCCGCGCTCGCCAGATATGGTCTTGATCCGACGGCCATATTTGGGGAATGACCGCCTCCATGCTTGATCTTCTTTTTAATGCCAATGCCTGGGCTAGCCTCCTGACCTTGACGGTGATGGAGGTCGTTCTTGGTATCGACAATCTCGTCTTCATTTCAGTCCTGACCAGTCGCCTGCCGGCCGAGTCGGCGCGCAAGGCTCGCGCCATCGGACTTTCCATGGCGCTTGTGTTCCGTATCCTGCTGCTGGTCACGCTGTCCTGGCTGATCGGCCTTACCGCGCCGCTGTTCACCCTGTTCGAGCATGACTTTTCCTGGCGCGACCTGATCCTGCTCGCTGGCGGTCTGTTCCTTCTCTACAAGGCGACGCACGAGATCCACACAGGCATCGAAGGCGAGTCGGACGAAAGCGGCAACATCGTCCACGCCGCCTTCAGCGCGACCGTGGCGCAGATTATTGTCATCGACATCGTCTTCTCGATCGACAGCATCATCACGGCGATCGGTATGGCCGAGCATGTGCCGGTGATGATTCTCGCCGTGATCATCGCGATGATCATCATGTTCATCGCCTCTGAGCCGATTTCGCGCTTCATCCACAAGCATCCCACCACCAAGATGCTGGCTCTGTCCTTCCTGCTGCTGATCGGCGTCTCGCTGGTGGCTGATGGCGTCGGTTTCCACGTACCGCGTGCCTACATCTACTTCGCCATGGCCTTCTCGGCTGGTGTCGAAATGATCAACATCCTGGCGAGCCGCAAACGTCGCAAGGCCTGAGCGGTTTCTATTCGAAGCCCGTGAAGTCGTGGGGGGGGGCGGAGACGATCCGCCGCCCCTTTTTCGTTGTGCGCAGTGGCGGGCGGTTCCGAAGTCGTGACCGGTCAATAAGTGTTTATACGGATTTCGCTTGGCGCCTAGATCGTTTCAGGCTACCCCTCCTTCAGGTGGCGCCTCGTCGGTGTTTTCGACGTTCATGGGTCGCCTCGCGTCATCACGGGTGTCTGGACCGATGAGCACTACCGATATCGGCAAACGCGTTCACGACCACAACTGGAAGCTCGACCCGATCATCCGGAGCCTGCTCGACACGGACATCTACAAGTTCCTGATGCAGCAGTTGATCTGGAAGCGCTATCGTGATGTCGACGTCACGTTCTCGCTGATCAACCGGGTCAGCAGCATCCGCCTCGCTGACGAGATCGACGAAGGCGAACTCAGGGCCCAGCTCGACTATGCCCGCTCGCTGCGGCTCGGCAAGAAGGAATGGATCTGGCTCGCCGGTAACACCTTCTACGGCAAGCGGCAGATCTTCGCGCCCGAGTATCTTGAGTTTCTGCGCGACTTCCAGTTGCCACCTTATGAACTCAGCAAGGTCGATGGCCAGTATCAGCTCGCGTTCCATGGCCCATGGACGCACACCACCATGTGGGAGATTCCGGCGCTGGCCATCATCAACGAGCTGCGCTCGCGCTCGGTGATGAAGACCATGCGCCGCTTCGAACTCGACGTGCTCTATGCCCGTGCCAAGGCCAAGCTGTGGAGCAAGGTGGAGCGGCTGCGCGCCTTTCCCGACATCAAGATTGCCGATTTTGGCACCCGACGCCGCCATTCGCACTTGTGGCAGGACTGGTGCGTCAACGCGTTGAAGGAAGGGCTTGGCCCGTCCTTCATCGGCACCTCCAACGTGTTGATGGCGATGAAGAGCGATCTCGAGGCCATCGGCACCAATGCCCATGAGCTGCCGATGGCTATGGCCGCTCTCGCCGATACCGAAGACGAGATGCGCCACGCTCCCTACCGTGTGTTGCGCGACTGGCAGGAGCTTTACGACGGTAACCTGTTGGTCGTTCTGCCGGATGCCTTCGGCACCGCCTCGTTCCTGCGTGACGCCCCGGATTGGGTGGCCGACTGGAAGGGCTTTCGCCCCGATAGTGCCGAGCCGGTCGAGGGCGGCGAGGAGATCATCGCCTGGTGGAAGTCGAAGGGGCAGGATCCCCGCGACAAGCTGATCGTCTTTTCCGACGGTCTCGATGTCGAGGAAATCGAGCGCGTCTACACGCACTTCCGCGGCCGGGTGCATATGAGCTTCGGTTGGGGCACCAACCTCACCAACGACTTCCAGGACTGCGCGCCGCAGCCCACCGACGATTTCGATTCAATCTCGCTGGTCTGCAAGGTGACGCAGGTCGACGGTCGCCCGGCGGTGAAGCTGTCCGACAATCCTGAAAAGGCCACCGGCGACCCGACCGAGATCGCCCGCTACCTGCGAGTCTTCGGCGAGACCGGGCGCATCAAACGGCCAGTGCTGGTGTAAAGGTCATTCCTCCAAACAGAGACGCCGCCCAAGAGGGCGGCGTTTTTGTAGGAAAGCAGTGACTTACTCTTCGGGTCAAGCCTCGAACGGCTTGGTGGCAAGCCACTTTTCCAGCCAGTGGATGTCGTAGGCACCGTCGATGATGTCGGAATTCTTCAGCATGTTGTTGAAGAGCGGGATCGTCGAGTCGATGCCATCAACCACGAACTCGTCGAGGCAGCGACGCAGACGCATCAGGCATTCGACGCGATTGCGGCCGTGGACGATCAGCTTGCCGATCATGCTGTCGTAATAGGGCGGGATCGTATAGCCCTGATAGACGCCGCTGTCGACGCGCACCCCCAGACCGCCAGGCGGGTGCCAATAGGTGATCTTGCCGGGCGACGGAGCGAAGGTGGCGGCGTTCTCAGCGTTGATGCGGCACTCGATGGCATGGCCGTTGAAGTGAACGTCCGATTGGCGGAAGCTCAATGCCTGGCCCGAGGCCACCTTGATCTGCTCGTTGACGAGATCGATGCCGGTGATCATTTCGGTCACCGGATGTTCGACCTGCAGGCGAGTGTTCATTTCGATGAAATAGAACTCGCCGTTCTCATAGAGGAACTCGATGGTGCCGACGCCCGAATAGTTGAGCTCCGACATGGCGTTGGCGACGATGTCGCCGATCCTGGCGCGCTCGTCGTCATTGAGAGCCGGTGAGCGGGCCTCTTCCATCACCTTCTGGTGGCGGCGCTGCAGCGAGCAATCGCGCTCGCCAAGGTGCACAGCATTGCCCTGGCCGTCGCCAAGCACCTGCAACTCGATGTGACGCGGCTTCAGGAGGTATTTCTCGATATAGACGGCGTCGTCGCCAAAGGCATTCTTTGCCTCGGTCTTGGCGGCCGACATGGCGGATGGCAGCTCCGCCTCGTTCATGGCGACGCGCATGCCGCGACCGCCACCGCCGGCCGACGCCTTGACCAGCACCGGATAGCCGACCTCGGCGGCAACTCGCAGTGCCTCCTCCTCGGTTTCCACGGCGCCGTCGGAACCGGGCACCACCGGGATGCCAAGGCGCCTGGCTGTTGCCTTGGCCTCGATCTTGTCGCCCATGATACGGATGTGCTCGGCCGACGGACCAATGAAGGTAATGTTGTGAGCGGCCAGGATGTCGGCGAAACGGGCGTTCTCGCTGAGGAACCCGTAGCCTGGGTGCACGGCTTCGGCGCCGGTGATCTCGCAGGCGGCGACGATGTTGGGAATGTTGAGGTAGCTGTCGCGCACCGGCGCCGGGCCGATGCACACACTCTCGTCAGCGAGGCGGACGTGCATAGCATTGGCATCCGCCGTCGAGTGGACGGCGACAGTGCCGATGCCGAGCTCTTTGCAGGCGCGCAGGACCCGGAGGGCGATTTCGCCGCGGTTGGCGATGAGGATCTTCTCGAACATGGGGCTGGTCACTCGATGATCAGCAGCGGTTCGCCGAATTCGACCGGCTGGCCGTTTTCGACGAGCACCGCGGTGACGCGGCCGGCGCGCGGTGCCGGAATCTGGTTGAGGTGCTTCATGGCCTCGATGATCATCACCGTCTGGCCTTCCTTCACCGTGTCGCCGACTTCGACAAAAGCACGGACGCCGGGCTCGGCGGCCAGGTAGGCAGTGCCGACCATGGGGGAGGGCACGGCACCGGGATTGGTGGCGGGGTCGGCGGCTTTCGCCACGTCGGCAACAGACACCGCCACGGGGGCGGCCATCGCCGGTACCCCGGCCGCCGGCGGCGCCCAGCCTCCGCCCTGTTGGATGGTGACCGGCGCCGCCGTTCGAGCCACGCGGATCTTCAGCTTCTCCTGCTCTACTTCGATCTCGGTGAGGTTGGTCTCGTCGAGGATGTTGGCAAGCTGGCGGATCAGTTCGTAGTCAAAGGTCTGGGACATCGGTTCTCACCGGATTGGGACGGCGGTCACCCTTTGAGGAGACCGGCGAGGGCTTCGAGCGCGAGTGCATAGCCAAGGGGGCCGAGGCCGACGATCACTCCGGCCGCCACGGGCGACACGAAGGACCGATGCCGGAAACTCTCGCGGGCATGGACGTTCGAGATATGGACTTCGATCACGGGAACGCCTGTTCCCTTGATCGCGTCGTGGAGGGCGATCGACGTGTGCGTGTAGGCGCCGGGGTTCATCACCACGCCGGCACCGCGCCGTCCAGCCTCCTGAATCCAGTCGACGAGTTCGCCTTCATGGTTGGACTGGCGGAATTCGACGGTGGAAAATCCCAGCATGGCGGCCTTGTCGCGGCAGTTTGCCTCGATGTCGGCAAGGGTCAGCGAGCCGTAGATGCCCGGTTCTCGTGTTCCGAGAAGATTGAGGTTCGGTCCGTTGAGGATGAACGCTTCAATGGGCAATCGATCGGTTCCCTTTCAGACCGGTGCAGGGGTGGCCGCAACCCGAGGGCTGCGGCCGGCTTCCTTATAGGCATATGCCGCGCCGAAAAAAAGAGGCCGCGCCGATTCATCCCCGTCTGTGGGGCCCGTCTTTGGGGACAGCGCGCGCGGTGCGCTACCAAAGATCAGCAGGAGGTCTTGCCACAGGCGCGCATCGCCTCGATCTTGTGGGTCAGTTCGGCAAAGCCGACGGCGCCATAGACCAGCTCATCACCGATGATATAGGCCGGCGTGCCGTTGATGTTGAGCTGGCGGGCAAGATCGTAGGAATGGTTGATCGCCTTGGCCACGTCTGAACTGGCGGCCGTTTCCTTCACTTTCGCCTGGTCGAGGCCGGCTTTTGCCGCCGCCGCCAGTGCGCGTTCGCCATCGGCCTGACCTCGCAAGCCCATCAGCTCGAAATGGAAAGCTTCGTAGGCGCGGGGATCGAGGATGTTGACGGCAGCCGCCACCTTGGCTGCTTCGACGGAGCCTTCGCTCAGAATGGGGAACTCCTTGAGGATGATCTTGACGTCCTTGTCCTTGTCGAGAATGGCGCGTGTGTCGGAAAGGGCTTTCTTGCAGTAGCCGCAGTTGTAGTCGAAGAACTCGACCAGTGCGATTTTCGCTTGGGGATCGCCGAGGACCGCCTGGTAGGGCGAGGAGAAGATGGCCTCCCGGTTCGCCTGGATGGCGGCGGTTTGTCCTTGTGCCTCGGTCGCCTTGCTGCGCGCTTCGAGCGCCTGCAACGCTTCGGTGATGACCTCGGGATGATCCATCAGATACGCTTTGACGACGCCGCCAATCGCCGCCTTCTGGCTTTCGGTGAAGTCTTGGGCGAATGCGACGGAGGGAAGAAGAGCCGCGGCGACCAGCGCCATCGACAGTCGTTTCCGGAAGTGGGCAAACATGCGGCTGCTCCTTGTCCCGGGCCGAACGCGCCCGGTCATTTCGGTGTCTTGTAAGTGATGATGTCGTCGGCGCGCAGCCAGGCTGGTGAGCCCGTCTTCAGTTTTTCCTGTGCGCGAATGGCGTATTTCTTGGCCGTTTCGATGTCGCCCGAGGCGAAGCTTCCCTGAGCGGAAGCAAGGTCGGCCATGGGGATATTGTCGGTGCGGGCATAGGCGATGGCGAGCTGGCGGTAGCCGACCGGCTGGTCGGGGTCGTCACCGATGCCTCTGGTGAGCATGGTGATCGCCTCGTCGGTTAGCTTGGCGTCGCCGGTGCCCACCAGAGCCTGCCCGAGCAGGACTCGGATGAGACCGGCTTTCGGGGCCAGCGCCACCGCTTTTCTGAGCGGCGCCACGGCCTCCTTCGGCTTGCCGGTTTCCAGCAGGATCTGCCCTTTCAACTCCCAGAAATAGGGATTGGTGGGGGAGCGCTTGATCAGGGCATCGATGCGGGCGACGGCCGACTTCGGATCTGCGAAGCGATAGGCGACGATGGCGCGGGCATAATCGGCGGCAAGGCTGGTGTCGGACGGCGGATAAAGTCGCATCACGCTCTGGGCGTTGCGGGTGAAAGCGGCGAATTTGGCGCGGACGAGATCATGCCGCGCCTTGAGCGCCGGATCATCCGGCTTGTCGAAGGATTTCGACTTGCGCGCCAACTCGTCGATCATTGCGATGCGGTCAGCCGCCATCGGATGGGTCTGAATGTAGGGGTCGATGTGCGCCGACAGGAACATCTGCTGCCCGGCGAAACGCTGGAAGGTTTCCAGCATGCCCTTTGCCGACTGGCCGGTTTGCTCGAGATACTTCAGGGACAACTGGTCGGCAGCCGTCTCGTTCTCGCGCGCGTACATCAGGAGGCCGCGCTGGCCGAACTGCATGCCGCCGGTTGCAAGCGCGCCGGCTGCCGACCCGCCACCGCCCGCCACACCCGCGGCGACACCGCCGAGAACGGCCAGAGCCGACAGAATCTGCATGCGTCGAATTTCCGAGCGAAGCTGAGAGAGGTGGTTGGCCGCGAGGTGGCCGATCTCGTGCGCCAGCACGCCGATCAGTTGATTGGGCGTCGTGGAATCGATGATGGCGCCGGCATTGACAAAAATGTGTCGGCTGTCGGCGACGAAGGCGTTGAAGGTGTCGTCGTTGACCAGCTTGACCTGGACGGTGGCCGCGCCGAGGCCGGCCGCTTTCAACAGGGGCCGCGTATAGTCGGCAATCAGCGTTTCCGCTTCGGCGTCGCGCAACAGTGAGATGCTGCGACTTCGTTCAGCGGCGAACGCTGGCAGACTGGATGACACGGCAATCACCGCCGCCATGAGGGCGGCAACGGAGGTGTGGCGGAAACTGGTCGTCATGGCGCGATTCACCGTCGGAAGTCTCGTCAGGGTGCCCGGAGCCTGATAAAGGGCAGAACGCGTGTCTGGCGCAACGGAAAAATCCCGAGCCCATGCCGCTCAAGCGCAGACTGCAGGCCATCTCAGGCAAAATCGTGGAGGGGGGACATGCTGGTTTCTCGGCGGAGTGATGTGGCGCCCTTCCTCGCCATGGACGTGCTGTCGGACGCCAATCGCCTTGCCCGCGAGGGGCGCTCCATCATCCATATGGAACTCGGCGAACCCGGCGCACCGGTGCCGGCCGCCGTGCGCGCCGCCGCCGAGGCCTCGCTGTCCCGCGGCCGTGTCGGCTACACGGAGGCACTCGGCATTCCCGAACTGCGCGCCCGGATTGCCCGTCTCTACGCCGATCGCTATGGCGTTAAGGTGCCGGCCGGCCGGGTTGCAGTGACCGGCGGTTCGTCCGGCGCCTTCAATCTCGCCTTCCTCGCCATGTTCGACGTCGGCGATCGAGTCGGCCTGCCAACGCCCGGCTATCCAGCCTATCGCAACATCCTGACGGCACTCGGTCTTGACGTTGTGGAGATCCCGACGACGGCCGAGGCGCGCTGGCAAGCGAGCGCCGCTGCCATCGAGAAGGCGCATGCCGAACGGCCGCTGGCCGGCATCGTCGTGGCCAGCCCGAACAATCCCTCGGGAACCATGATGACGCGAGCCGGTTTGAAATCGCTGGTTGGCGCCTGCCGCGACCTGAAGATCGCGCTCGTCATGGACGAGATCTACCACGGCCTCGTCCACGACGGCGACGAGGTGACGGCACTGGAGTTTTCCGACGATGTCGTGGTCGTCAACTCCTTCTCGAAATACTTTTGCATGACCGGCTGGCGCGTTGGCTGGATGGTGCTGCCGGAGGAACTGATCCGGCCGGTCGAGCGTATCGCCCAGAATCTGTTCATCTCGCCGTCGGAACTGTCGCAGCGCGCTGCCCTTGGCGCCTTCGAGGCCGGCGAGGAGCTTGAGGCGGTGAAGGCCGGCTACGCGGCAAGCCGCCGGCTGCTGCTGCAGCGCATGCCGGAAATCGGCCTCGACCACTTCCTGCCGGTCGACGGGGCCTTCTACCTTTACGCCGACGTCAGCCGCTACACCAACGACAGTCTCGATTTCTGCCGCCGCATGCTGCACGAGGCGGGCATCGCTGCAACGCCCGGCCTCGACTTCGATACCGAGCGTGGTTCGTCCTTCGTGCGCTTCTCTTTCGCCGGCCGTACAGAGGCGGTCGCCGAGGCCTGCGAGCGACTGGAGAGCTGGCTGCGCTAGCCTTTACGCTTTCACGTAGACCCAGGCATCGGCACCGGACTTCAGCGTCACCAGTATGCGCTTGTAGTCGGCCACCTCGTAGCTGTCGGCGGCAATCAGCTCCTCGGGCGTGATCTCGAAAACCATGCCTGGCACCTCGTCGGCTGGGTCACCGCTCGGAGAGACGATTGGATGGTGCGTCTCGCCTGACTGCCGCAGCACCTCCGGATCGGTGATTTCCACCATCGCCCGATGCCAGCCAACCATGGCGTCGGGCCGTCCTTTGAGCTCTCGCCCGAAGTTAGCGAGCTGCACCGACCTGAGCTGCAGAGTTCCGTAGGAAAACAGAAGCACGATTTCGTCCACGACAGGCTCCGTCCGGTTGCCTGGGCGCTTTCGCCCCGATGCAATAAGGCCGCCCAAGTCTCACCTGGGCGGCCTCAATGTGTCTGATTCTATCGGTCCTCAGAAGAAGGAGCGGCGCTGCCACCAGCCGGTCTTCTTCGGATTGTTGGAATCGGGTTCCGGTTCAGGTGTGGGGTCGGGCTGCGGTGCCGGTTCGTTGGCCTCTACCGACTTTTCCACCAGTTCGGCGACGCTTTCGAGCGGCAGATGCACGGGCGCGGCTTCCGTCGTCTCCTCGGGCGCCTCTTCGGCTGCTTCAGCCTCTATCGCCAGCGTTTCCACCGGTTCGTCATCGGTAACGCTCGGAACGACGGCTGCCGTGCCGGCATCGTCGGCGACCAGCTCTTGCTGGGCAACCGCCGCGTCGGTGTCTGTCGCTGCTTCAGTTGAGACCGGCACGTTGTCCTGCGACGCGGTGGTCGATTCGGAACCAACATCCTCCTGGTGCCGACGACGACCGCCGCGACGGCCACGACGACGCGACCGGCGACGCTGTTCGCTTTCGGCGTCGGTCTCGGTGCGCGTCTCACCATTCTCGTCAGAACCGTCGTCGTCGCCTTCGCCGTCGTCGCCATCAGCTGTCGACGGTTCGGTATCTTCGGCAGCGGTATCCTGGCCTTCACCATCATCGGTGGTGGCCTCGTCGCCCTCGACCCGCCGCCGGCGCCGCCGCCGACGCTTGCGGCGACCGTCTCCGTCACCGCGCTCTTCGCGCGCTGACGGCGCCTTCTCGGCGTCCTCGTCTTCTTCCTCTTCCTCCTCGATCTCCTCGTCGACCTCTTCGTCGTAGGGCTGGACGCTCTCGGGCGTCAGCGTCGGCGCGGGCGGCGGCGGGGCGGGATTGAGGATGATTTCGCCGCGCTCGACGGCGAAGTGCTGCGAGCCAAGATGCTCGTCGGCGGCAATGGTGATGGTGAGGCCGAAACGCGCCTCAAGGTCGGAAAGGTGCTTGCGCTTCTGGTTGAGGATGTAAAGCGCCACCGCCGACCGGGTACGGACAGTGAGATGATGGGTCACGCCCTTGATCAGCAGATCTTCCAGCGCGCGCAGCACATGCAGCGCCACGCTCTCGGTGGAACGGACGATGCCGGCGCCGAGGCAGTGCGGGCAAAGCTCGGTGGAGCCTTCCAGCACACCGGTGCGGATGCGCTGGCGACTCATCTCCATCAGGCCGAAGTGCGAGATGCGGCCCACCTGGATGCGGGCGCGGTCGTTCTTCAGGCAGTCCTTGAGCTTGCGCTCCACCGCCTTGTTGTTCTTGGCCTCCTCCATGTCGATGAAATCGATCACGATGAGACCGGCGAGGTCGCGCAGGCGGAGCTGGCGGGCCACCTCTTCGGCAGCTTCGAGGTTGGTGGCGAGTGCCGTATCCTCGATGTTGTGCTCGCGTGTCGACCGACCGGAGTTGACGTCGATGGCGACGAGCGCTTCCGTCTGGTTGATGACGAGATAGCCGCCCGATTTCAGCGTCACCTGCGGTGAAAACATCGCGTCGAGCTGCGGTTCGACGCCAAAACGGCCGAACACCGGAATCGGATCGCGGTATGGCTGAACATTCTTGGCATGGCTCGGCATGAGCATGCGCATGAAGTCCTTGGCCTCGCGATAGGAATCCTCGCCGGCCACTAGGACTTCGTCGATGTCCTTGTTGTAGAGGTCACGGATCGACCGCTTGACCAGCGAGCCCTCCTCGTAGACGAGGCTCGGCGCGGTCGACCGCAGCGTCAGTTCCCGGACATTCTCCCACAGGCGCAGGAGATATTCGAAGTCACGCTTGATCTCGGTCTTGGTGCGGGCGGCGCCGGCCGTCCGCAGAATGACGCCCATGCCTTCCGGCACGTCGAGCTCGTGGGCGATCTCCTTCAGGCGCTTGCGGTCCTGCACGTTGGTGATCTTGCGGGAGATGCCGCCGCCCCGGCCGGAGTTGGGCATCAGCACCGAATAGCGGCCGGCCAGCGACAGATAGGTGGTCAGCGCCGCACCCTTGGTGCCGCGCTCCTCCTTGACGACCTGAACCAGCAGCACTTGCCGCCGCTTGATCACTTCCTGGATGCGATACTGGCGCGCCCGGCGAGTGCGCCGCTCGGGCACTTCCTCGAGCGCGTCTTCGGCACCAACGTTCTCGACGTGCTCTTCCTCGTCATCGCCGGACCGGTCCTCGCCATCATCGTTGATGGTCTCGACCGACTGATCGTCGTGGATGTCGATGATGCCGCCATTGTCACGAGACAGCGAATCGTCATCGCCAGCCTCGAAGGCCGAATTGGCATCGGCGCCGAACGCTTCGTTGCTCGGTTGAGACTCATTGTCCCCGACCGGAGATTCGCTGATCGTCTCTGCCGGACGGGCGGCCGCCTTGGCGGCTTGGGCACGGGCCTGTCGATCGCGATGCATGCGGGAGCGCCGCTCGGCCTCTTCGCGCTCCTCAGCCTCCTCGGCCTCGATCAGCGCCTGACGGTCGGCCTGCGGGATCTGGTAGTAGTCGGGATGAATTTCGGAGAAGGCGAGGAAACCGTGGCGATTGCCACCATACTCGACAAAGGCTGCCTGCAGCGACGGCTCAACGCGCGTCACCTTGGCGAGATAAATGTTGCCTCTGAGCTGCTTCCTTGTCGCCGACTCGAAATCGAACTCCTCAACGCGGTGTCCACGCACCACAACCACCCGGGTCTCCTCCGGGTGGGTGGCATCGATCAGCATCTTGTTGGCCATAAAAACTGACTCCCGACCGCATGCGATCTCGGCACCGCCGCGACCCTGGCGGGAAGCTCTCGAGAGCACTCCCTGGAGTCGTCGCGCGCTGGAAGGATCGGCATCGGCCGTCGATAAGGGGGATGGGAATGGAGATCAGCGCCGAACCGACCGAGACCGCAAATCGGGGAGAGGCCGATGCTTGACGCCATCCTGCCCCTTCGACGATCTGTTGTGGCCTCACGACTTTCACGTCCGGCACGTTCTTTCTTTCAACACCGTCATTCCGAAAAAACCCGCTCGGCGAAAGCCAATACGAGGGAACGACGACGAATGCCTTGTCGGGCGGCCTTCAATGGCCACGCGCTGGAGCGCCGATCTTTTCGGTGGATCTACGGGCGTCCTCGTATACTTCCCGCGGCGCGTGGCCGGGCGGGGCGCAACAAGCAAAGGTCCGGGTTCTGCACATCGGCCGGAAAACCACACCGGCGGTCGCGCTGACCTCTCGGACCCGGCTGCCGATCTCTTCCGCTGCTTTTTCAAGCAAGAAGTGCACCGGCTGGACGCTCTCAAGTACCGAGAGCAAGGATTCGGGCTCCGATCCCTTATTACTTGCGTGAAGTCCCATATGCAAGGCGATCAAATGGGCGTCCGATCAATTCGTCGCAATGTGAACGGTCTGCCGTTCCGGACGGCGGGACCTAGGAATGGTTAACCAAATTGGCCTAGTTACTATCGGGCCAATGGCCGCCGGCCCGCACGAAGCGATGCCATGCGGAGAAGAGAGTTGCCATCTCGTTTGTCTGTGGCAGTTTGGGCCGTATAGAGCAGCCGCCGATCAGGTTGAAACACCCTGATCGAAAGGCGGATGCTCTGGGGGGATCGTGGGAGCGATCATTTGACGACCGTCGCAAACCGCTTCGCAGCCAGTCTCCGAGTCGCCATCTTGGCGGCGGCGGCGCTCGCCTGCCTTGTGGCGGCCGCACTCGCCGAGGCGGTGCCGGTGGCGACCGACGGCCGCGTTGTTGGTGACAACAGCCGGACCCGTTTCGTGCTTGATCTTTCCGGTGAGGTCGAGCTCAGCGCCTTCACCCTTGCCGAGCCCTACCGCGTCGTGATCGACTTGCCAGCGATCGACTTCCGCCTGCCTGCCGGTACCGGCTCGACCGGTCGCGGCCTTGTCAGTGACTGGCGCTACGGTCAGTTCGCCGCCGGGCGGTCGCGCATCGTGCTCGACGTCATCGGACCCGTGAAGATCGACAAGGCCTTCATGTTGCCGGCCATCGAGAATCAGCCGGCTCGCCTGGTGCTCGATCTTTTGAAGACGACGGCCGCGGTCTTCGATGAGGATTTGAGAAAAAGCCAGATCGCCCGCGACAGCGCCAACGAGCCGCCGGTGAAGAAGGCCGATCAGTTGCCGCCAGCCGATCGCAGCAAGCGGGAGAAGCCGCTGATCGTCATCGACGCCGGTCACGGCGGTGTCGATTCCGGCACGGTGTCGGCCTCGGGCGTCAGGGAGAAGGATATAGTCCTCGCCTTCGCCATGAGACTGCAGGAGCGTCTTGAGCGAACCGGCAAGGTCGCGGTGCTGCTTACCCGTACCGATGACACCTTCCTGCCGCTTGGCGCGCGAGTACAGTTCGGACGTGATCACGCGGCCGACCTGTTCCTGTCGATCCATGCCGATTCCGAGCACGTCGGGTCGGTGCGCGGCGCCACCGTCTATACTCTGTCCGACAGGGCGTCCGACCAGGAGGCGGCGGCGCTCGCCGCCAAGGAGAACGCGTCCGACCTCATCGCCGGTCTCGACCTGCAGCAGGAGGCCGATGACGTGACCGACATTCTGGTCGACCTCACCCGGAGAGAGACGCGCAATTTTTCCGCGTCCTTCGCCAGCGGTCTCGTCGGCGACCTTGCGTCGGCGACGCGAATGATCAAGAATCCGCGCCGTTCGGCCGGCTTCCAAGTGCTGCGTGCCCATGACGTGCCGTCGGTGCTGGTCGAGATCGGCTATCTCTCCAACGATCAGGACGAGAAACTGCTCACCTCCGAGGAATGGCGCTCGCGGGTTGCCGATGCCGTCACCCAGGCGGTGCTCCGCTTCTTCGGCCAGAAATACGCCTACCTCGGCAAGTAGCTGAAGCCCGATCAGTGTTGCGGCCGAGCAACGCCGCGGCCCCGCCTTCGCCACAAAGAGCAGCGAACGTCCGCCTTACGGAAATAGTCGCATTCCGAGGCGTTTTGAGGTATCGGCTGGCGCCAACGCCGACGCACAAGCATCCGGACGAGCCGGGTTTCGCCACGCCGCCGCGACTGGTAGATACTGCGGCGCGGCCGGTGTCGACGGGAGTGATGGACGGGATATGATCTTCGTAAGATTCTTCGGCTGGGTCTTTTCGATCGCCGCGCTACTGTTCCTGGTGATAGCCGGCGGCGTTGCCGTCTATATCCATTCCCTCAGCACGGACCTGCCTGACACCAACCAGCTGCGCAATTACCAGCCGCCGGTGGTCACGCGCGTCCACGCCGCCGACGGCGAACTTGCCTCGGAATACGCGCATGAGCGCCGTCTTTTCCTGCCGATCCAAATGATTCCCGACCGGGTCAAGCAGGCCTTCATTTCCGCCGAGGACAAGGGCTTCTACACTCATCCCGGCATCGACATCATCAGCCTCGCCGGCGCGGCCGTGAAGAACGTCGACACCCTCGTGTCCGGGTCCAACAAGCGCATGGTTGGTGCCTCGACGATCACCCAGCAAGTCGCCAAGGTGTTCCTGCTCACCAATGAGCGAACCATCGATCGCAAGATCCGCGAAGCGTTGCTGACGCTGAAGATCGAACAGACCTATACCAAGGACCAGATCCTTGAACTCTATCTCAACGAGATCTACCTCGGCTTCCGCTCCTATGGCGTTGCCGCCGCCTCGCTGGCCTATTTCGACAAGCCGCTGTCCGACCTGAAGCTGGAGGAGGTGGCCTATCTGGCCGCGTTGCCCAAGGCGCCGGAGAACTACAACCCCTACCGCAGCCGGCAGGCCGCTATCGACCGTCGCAACTACGTCATCGAGCAGATGATGGAAAATGGCTACGCGACGCACGAGGAAGGGGAGGCGGCCATGAAGGCGCCGCTGGTCGTCGCCGAGCGCAACCAGTCGGCCAAGGTGTTTGCCTCCGAGTATTTTGTCGAAGAGGTTCGCCGCTCGCTGCTCTCGATGTATGGCGAGAAGGGCCTTTACGAGGGTGGCCTGTCGGTTCGCACCACGCTCGACCCGAAGATGCAGGTGGTCGCCCGCGGCGTTCTCCAGCGGGCGCTGCTGCGCTATGACGAGGCTCACGGCTGGCGCGGCGCCAAGAAGCAGATCGATGTGTCCGGCGACTGGGGCGTTCCACTCGCCGCCGAGCCGGCGCTGACTGACGTGCCGGAGTGGACCCTTGCCGTCGTGCTCGGTTTGGACGGTGATGCGGCCCGCATCGGCCTGCAACCTTCCAAGGGACCGACGGGCGCGGTGAACGACGAGCGCGTCGAGGGCATCATCCCGCTCGATCAACTCAAGTGGGCGAAGTGGGAAAGCGGGCCGAAGCGCGGCGCGCCGGTCAAGGCCGCCTCGGATGTGCTGGCGGTCGGTGATGTCGTCTATGTCGAGAAGACCGGCAGTGCCGTTGGCACGCTGGAGGCCTACCGGCTCCGTCAGTTTCCCGGCGTCTCCGGGGCGCTGGTGGCGATGGACTCGTCCACGGGCCGCGTTCGCGCCATGGTTGGCGGCTTCTCCTTTGCGGAAAGCGAGTTCAACCGGGCGACGCAGGCCATGCGCCAGCCGGGCTCGTCCTTCAAGCCGTTCGTCTATTCGACCGCCCTCGATAATGGTTACACGCCGGCATCCGTCATCATGGACGGCCCGATCGAGATCGACCAGGGGGCTGGCCTCGGCATGTGGCGGCCGCAGAACTACGGCGGCGGCTACGGTGGCCCGTCGACGCTCAGGACCGGCATCGAGAAGTCGCGCAATCTGATGACCGTGCGCCTTGCTCAGGACATGGGCATGCCGCTGATCGCCGAATACGCCAAGCGCTTCGGCATCTATGACAATATGCAGCCGGTCCTGGCCATGGCCCTCGGTGCCGGCGAGACGACGGTCATGCGCCTCGTCAATGCCTACGCCATCATCGCCAACGGCGGTCGCCGCGTGCAGCCGACGCTGATTGACCGGGTACAGGACCGATTCGGCCGGACCATCTACAAGCATGACCAGCGCGTCTGCGAGGGGTGCACCTCCGGCGATTGGACGGGGCAGGACGAGCCGCAACTGATCGACGAGCGCGAGCAGGTGCTCGACCCGATGACCGCTTATCAGATCACCTCGATGATGGAGGGCGTCGTCCAGCGCGGCACGGCCACCATCGTCAAGAGCCTCAATCGGCCGATCGCCGGCAAGACCGGCACCACCAACGACGAGAAGGATGCCTGGTTTGTCGGTTTCACGCCCGAGCTGACCGTCGGCATCTTCCTCGGCTTTGATACGCCGAAGCCGATGGGGCACGGTTCTACCGGCGGCCTGATTGCCGCGCCGGTCTTCCGCGATTTCATGGCTCAGGCTCTGGCCGGCCAGCCACCGCAGGAATTCAAGGTGCCCGAGGGCATGGTTCTGATCCCGATCGACCGCAAGACCGGCATGCGCGCCTATGAAGGCGACAGCGCCATCATCGAGGCGTTCAAGCCGGGCACCGGCCCGTCTGACGTCTACTCGGTGATCGGTGGCGACGGCATGGCTTGGGGAGTGCCGACCGAGATCAATCCTGAAGCCGATAAGGCTGCGGTGAGCGGCACCGGCGGTCTCTATTGACGGCCGGGCATTCAAGCATCATCTCGTGGTACGGGAATCCGCCGGCTCACGGGTTTACATCGGCGGCATCCGTTTCTATGGTCCGCCGCGCCCGTGATCGACGACGGGTGCCCGCCGACGGCTGCCGCCGCGGCGCCAATTCAACCTCCTGACCGGAGCTCACATCCATGCGAGCCGAAATCGAGGCCATCGTCGACGAGATCAAGCAGGGTATGGCCCTGCTGAGGAGGCATCTTTGACTGGGATGCCTCCCAGCAGCGTAT
>JAGSYU010000046.1 GCA_018262575.1 Pseudomonadota bacterium
GGCTCCGCGCTTTCGACTTCCCGCCATTCCTTGAGAAGCACGCGACGTCGACGCGGATAACGGACACCGAGATCGACGGCCTCGGACATGCGGTCGACGCGGAAATGGCGGAAGTCGGCCCTCAACTCGCACCAGGCGGTGAGGACACGCACCCGCTCGAAAAACGCGACGGCGATCGGCCAGACCACGCGACGGGAGGCGATGCCCTTCTCGTTGACATAGGAGAATTCGAGACGGGTCTCGTTGCGGATAGCGCCGCGCACCAGCGAAAGATCGATGCCATCGCGGTTGGGATTCCAGGACGGAGCGACGATCAGGCCGGTGGCGTCCATACGGTCGGCGAGGTCAGAGGGCAACACCGCGGCGATCTTGGCGAGCGCATTCTCGGCCGAGGAGGCGAGTCGCTCATCGGCGCGCGTCGCAGCGAGGCGGGCACCGAATACCAGCGCCTCGATCTCGTCTTCCGTGAACATCAGCGGTGGCAACATGAAGCCCGGCTTCAGCACGTAACCGACGCCGGCCTCGCCGTCGATCGGCGCGCCCTGGCCGATCAGCGCCTGGATATCGCGGTAGAGCGTGCGCAACGACACGCCGAGCTCGGCGGCCAGTTCCGCCCCGGCGACGGGACGGCGGCGGCGGCGCAAGGCCTGGACCAGAGTGAGAAGGCGCTCGGCGCGAGACATCGGACGACCCAAGGGTTCGGCAATGGATTCGAAAAGCAAATGCGGGATTGATCATGCCAGTCCGCACGGCCGGCGTCCAGCACAATGATCTTGTTTTGTTCTGGAGGGGTAGAGGGACGCCCCCGAGCCGCTATGGCTTGGTGCCGTGCGCCGGCAGCGCCCGGCGCCCGCGGCGATCTGCGGGAGCTGAACAGAATCGGTCGGCACTCACTCCCTCCTGGCGGAGGAGAGGTGCGGTTGGACACCGGTCGCACGGCTTCCCTCCGGGGCGGTGACACTCACAATCATCCCATCCGCGAGCGCGTCTGCCGGCTGAAAGGATCGGTCTTGGTTACGAAGCCTGGTGTTTGGAATATGGATCACCATCCATTCAGTCTGCTGTATCGGCCGGCCGGATATGGCGACGCAGCCCTCGCCGAATGCGTCCCATCTGCAGGCACTGGCATCGCCTGTGTCGAGTCGCCCCTGCCGATCGTAGATCGTCCACTCCACGCTCTGCCTCCATGCGGGCGCCGGCAGATGGACGGACGCCGATGACGATCACGACATGCGGTCTCGGTCGACGCCACCCTGGCCGGGTCGACCTCCAGTCAGCCGCCACCGGAAACGAGGCGGCGCTCGCCGGTGCCGCATGACCATCTGACTGGCTGCCGGACCTGCTATGGCATCTACACGGACGGCCAGCTCCGGGCGGCGTCACCGGCCCTGATCATTGGCCGCCGGTCAGGCTGTATTCAGCTGCAAGTTGATCAGATGAGCCGGAAGGCGAGGCTGTCCAGAGACAGGGGACATGGTCGCCGCAACCCAATGCTCGCGGTTGGCACGCCTTTATCCACTCGGCCTCTCCGTTGCCGCCCTTTCCACATGTTGCCTGAAAGTCGCCTGATGCGATGGTGTCGCGCAAGCCCCCGGAGCCGTCAGCAACTCGCTTCCATTGGGGCGGATGGCCAACCGGAGAAAACACCCTCAGAGTTGCGGTCAAAACAGGGTTCCGCGCGAAGGATCAAAGCGGATGACCATCGGTGACCGGCAGACCGGAAAGCCTATGGGCGGACGGGGCGAGGGCGCCCCTTAGTTGGACCGAAACTGACCGACGCGAGGGGCATCCTTGCCTTATGCCGGGCCGGTATGCAGGGAGCTTTTCGAGCGGCGGCGCCCGAATTCGTCGCCAGACCGCCCCTGTAGCAAGCAAGGCGCTCGCTTGAATCACTGCATGAACAGCGGAATAGGAACTCGAACAGTTATGTCTAAATGATTCTGGAGATTCGCGAATCCGCTGTGTCTTGAATCATTTTCTCAAGCAGCCGCCGATGGCTTGAGCGGCTATCCTGAATCACAACGTCAACCGCCCGAATCGACTTGCGAGCGCGCTGAATCACTTGTTGAGACGGCGGGAATTGCCCGGCTCTGCCGCCGCAGCGCTGCCTCGGCCCTTTTGTTCTCCCCCGTATCCGTTCATCGGCCATGTGTGGAAAGTGGATTCCAGATTGCCGGTCGACGCCGCAAGTGCCGACGCGGACTCGCGTTTTGAAGGGGCTGATTCAATGTCTGAAGGGGCGTTCGACGCTGACCGCGCAGCCAAGCCGCTGGCGGCGCATGGTGGTGTCGAAACAGATGTCACCCCGCCTGCGTCCACGCGCGCGATTGGCGACCACCGTCATCGCAATGCCGGCGCTCGCCGAAGAGCGGGCAGGCAACGTCTCGTCCAGCTACGCCTGCGGTGATGCGTTCAGGGCATGACCCGAAACGGCGGGGATCGTCTTCGATCGGAGATCGCTCACCGCCGGTAGAAGATCTGGAGCGGAATCCTGATGCGATCGGAAGTTGTGCTCGTCTGCAGGTTTGTGAGCCGCCCGACACGGGCGTCATCGCCTCGACGCAGTCACTTCGATCGCACGCTCCCGCCTCAATGCGAATACGGTCTCCGGCCTGTCGCAGAGGGCGACCGTTGGGAGGCGCCGGTTGACACGCTTCAATATCGATGGCGCATTGACTGCCCATCGGTGACGGGCCTGACGTTCACATCGTCGGGCCGAACCGCCGCCGGAGGCCGACGGCTCCGCAACGTCGAGCGTCGCTACCTTCCCCCGTTTGCCACGGGCGGTACGGCAATTGGCGAGAAGATCAGGCTGTCGCCCCGAAGTGCCATGGCGTCACCGCCGCGCAGGGCGTGCAGATAGCCAAGCCAGGTTGTTCGGAAAAGAGAACAGTCCGCGTTCGACAAAATGTCCGGCCGACACCGTCATGCGCCAGCATGCCGCGATTGGCGTTCGGCGTCGAATGGCGAGAGCGTCCGTCAGTCCGAGGCCGTGATGGCGACGAGGCTAGCCCGCGCCGTCGGACGGGGACGGCGCGGGCTATAGCGCTGAGGCCCAACGAGGAGGGGTGTCAAGCCACGGCGCATTTGGACGCGGCAACAGCGGCCGCGATTTCATCCTTGAGCAGAGACCGGTGGCGCTTGAGATCAGCCAGAACGTCCGGCCCGGCCGGCTCCTCAAGCGACTCGATGCGAAAAATGCGCCGGTTGATCTCCTGATAGGCGGTGGCGAGATCGCAAAAGACCGCATCGAACAACATAAGCTGTTCAATGGCATCCCAACTCCCAGGGAATTCCACGGAAAGCTCGTTCGGGATGCTCATGTCACCGCCCCCTCTTTTTCATTCTCCTGACGCTAACCTCCTTGTCGCAACAAGACCTTGAGGTGGATCAAAAGTCGTATAGGGGCCTTTCACCAACAGGGGTTTTCCTATGCCTCGTCTGTTTGGGGGGGCGCTTGTGCTCGGATGGCGCCCGGTCGCCGCGGTTGGTCGGCCGCATCGAGATCCGGGTCAACGCCATTGGCCGAAAGCATGAACGAGGGGCGCAGCCGGTGTTCATGGACCGTTCAGCCTCTGATGGCTAATCATTGCTGCATGAATATCAATCGCATGCGATTCCGTCTGGCCATGGCGTGTCTCATGATGCTGCCAATCATCGTGGGGCATGCCGCCGAGGCGCGTTGCCTGACGCCGGCCGAGGCGCAGGCCGTCGTCGCCAAGGGAGCCGTTCAGAGGCTCGGCGTCATTGCCCGCGTCGTCGGTGGGGAGATCGTCGACGCTCGGCTCTGCGAGGGCGGCGGATTGCTCGTCTACCAGCTGGCGATTATGCGGGACGGCGGACGGGTCGATAACATCACGGTCGATGCCACGTCTGGCCAGAGGCTTCGCTGAACCGGGAGCCGATAGAATGCGGATTCTTGTGGTCGAGGACGACCGCGACTTGAACCGGCAACTTGTCACTGCCTGTCGCGATGCCGGTTACGCCGTTGATGCCGCCTTCGACGGTGAGGACGGGCATTTCCTTGGCGATACCGAACCCTATGACGCCGTGATCCTCGATATCGGCCTGCCGAAGATGGACGGCCTCAGTGTGCTCGAGGCATGGCGGAGGGATGGCCGGCTGGTCCCGGTGCTGCTGCTCACCGCCCGCGACCGCTGGAGCGACAAGGTCGCCGGTATCGATGCCGGCGCCGACGACTACGTTGCCAAGCCATTCCACATGGAAGAGGTGCTGGCCCGCCTTCGGGCGCTGACCCGCCGTGCGGCTGGCCGCGCGTCCAACGAGGTGGAGATCGGCCGGGTCCGGCTCGACGTCAAGGCGGGGCGGCTCACCGTCGACGGCAACCCCATCAAGCTGACCTCGCATGAGTTCCGCCTCATCCAGTATCTGATGCTGCACATGGACAAGGTCGTCTCGCGCACCGAACTGGTGGAACATCTCTACGATCAGGATTTCGACCGCGACTCCAATACCATCGAGGTCTTCGTCGGCCGTCTGCGCAAGAAGATGGGCATTGACCTCATCGAGACGGTGCGCGGTCTCGGCTATCGTGTTGCGTCCGGAAAATGAATGCTCGCCTCAGAAAACTGGGTGAATGGCTGACCAGTTCGCTGGCGCTGCGGTTGGTGCTCGCGTCGGCCCTGTGGGCGGCGATCGCGCTGGCCGCCTTCGGCTGGCTGCTGACCGAGCTTTATCGGGCCAGTCTCATTCGCTCCTTTGACGAGCGCATCATCGTCTACGAGAAGACGCTGGCCGGCGTCGTCGCCTCGACGCCCGAGGGCGGCGTTCCCGACCCCGGTACCATGGGCGATCCGCGCTTCGGCCGCTACCAGTCCGGCTGGTACTGGTTGGTGGTCGACGCCAAGTCGCAGGTCACCGTTGCCACCAGCCAGTCGCTGTTCGGCGAGGTGCTGACGCTGGCGCCGCCGCCCAACAACGGCGCGGCGATGACCAACGATGCTCAGGACCCCTCCGGCATCGCGCTCCGACACGCCGCGCAACGCATCTTCCTCAGCAATGGCCGCATGTTCGACCTGCATGTCACCGGCAACGTCGCCGAGCTTGCCGACGAGATATCCACCTTCCGCTTCCAGGTGTTTGCCACACTGGCGGCTTTCGCCCTCGGCCTCGTCGCCGCCGCCGCTCTGCAGGTGAGCTTCGGTCTGAGGCCGCTTGCCGCCATGAGCCGTCGCCTCGCCGATATCCGCGAGGGGCGCGCCAACCGTCTTGAAGGCCGGCTGCCGCGTGAGATCGCTGTCCTGGGCAAGGAACTCAATGCCCTCATCGACACCAACAGCGCCATCGTTGAACGCTCGCGGACGCAAGTCGGCAATCTGGCCCATGCTCTGAAGACGCCGCTGGCCGTGATCCTGAATGAAGCGCGCGCCGAGGGTGGGCCACTGGCCGACAAGGTGGTCGAGCAGGTGACGGTGATGCGCGACGAGGTCGATCGCTATCTCGACCGGGCGCGACTTGCCGCCGACCGAAAGGTGGTTGGCGCGGTGGCCGACGTTCGCCGATCACTCGAGGGGCTGATCCGCGTCCTGAGCCGTGCCTACCCCGACCGGAGCCTGTTTCTCGATGGAGAGGACGCCGGGCAGCCGAGGGCCCGCATCGAAAGGCGCGACCTTGAGGAGCTTGTGGGCAACCTCATGGACAATGCCTGCAAATACGGCCGCGAGCAGGTCCGCATCGCGCTGGTCGTCGACAAAGCCGATCGCGACCGGCCAATGGTGGAAATCCGCGTCGAAGATGACGGTCCCGGCCTGCCGCCCACCGCCTACGCCGAGGTGCTCGGCCGTGGCAAGCGGCTCGACGAGACGCAGCCCGGCTCGGGCTTCGGCCTCGCCATCGCGGCGGAGATTGCCGAGACCTACGGTGGGTCATTGGTACTCGATCGGGCGGGGCTGGGCGGATTGGCGGTGACCTTCCGGATTCCCCTGAGTTGAATTCGGTTGACAGGGTGACCGACGATGGGAGCACTAATCGGACAAGACGGGAGGCCGCTGGCGACAAGAATAAGTTGCAACCAAAATTCGGCCATGGTTCCAGGCCACTACAAGTATCAAGGGTGATTCGCCCAAAACAATTGGTTCTATTCTCGGAGACCGGAGAGATGCTGTTGAAGAAACTTGTGATCGTCGGCCTGGCGGCTTCGATGCTGGCGGGGTGCGCCACGGGCGGCGGCAACCAGAACGCGACTCTCGGCACATTGGCCGGTGCCGTTGGCGGTGCTGCCATCGGCTCGGCCTTCGGCCAGGGCGGCGGCAAGGTGGCGGCGATCGCCGCTGGCGCATTGGTTGGCGGCTTCCTTGGCAACCAGATCGGCGCGGCCCTTGATGCCGATTCGCAGCGCTACAACTACACGGCCAGCGTTCAGGCGCTTGATACCGGTGCTCCGCAGCAGTGGCAGAACCCGCAGACCGGCGCCTACGGCACGGTCAGTCCGGGTCCGGTCATATATAGCAACGACCGCTACTGTCGCCCCTACACCAACACCGTCTACATCGATGGGCAGCCGCAGGTGGCGCGCGGCACTGCCTGCCGCAATCCGGACGGCAGTTGGCAGGTGATTGGCTGATCCAGGTTTCGATCCCCGTACAACTTCTGCAAAAGCCGGCTCCCACGAGCCGGCTTTTCGCATTTCCAGCCATGTGGGCCGTCCGTTACCAGTCATAAACCATCTTGCTGCAGGATCATTTGGTAAAGGGTCGGCTTACGGGATTCGACATGGACGGACGTGCGGCGGTGACCGACAAAGCCGAGATTTTCCTGCGGGGGCTGACGCCGCGGGCGCGCGGCATGCTGGTCCGCCGGCTGGAGAATGACCGCGCGGTTCCGGTCGAAATCGACGCCCGCCGTCGCCTCATTCTCGAGGCGGCCCGCGCCATCGCCGAAAGCCGAGGCGCCACCCGGCATGCAGCGACCGGCGAGGCGCCGGACATGCGCAAGCTGGTCTTCGCCGCCTTCGAACCCTACGTGATCGAGGAAAGGCTGGTACACCCGGCACGCGGCTTCCTCACCGCCGCCACGCTCTCCCATATCTGGGCTTATGCGTCGGCCGAGCTATTGCCCGCCGAATTCGCGATCTGGAACGACCCTTCGACTGTGCCGTCTTTGGCCAACGAGGCCGCCTGCCGCGAAGAGGCCGTTCGGCTCGAAGCGCGCCTGTTCGAGGCCCTGGCGCGGCATATCGAAGCGATCGACGACGAACCAAAATTGCAGCAGCGCTTCATGTCGCGCATTGGCGGCGAAGTGGCGCGTTGCGAAGTCGACGACATGATCGCGGTGCGCGACCGCCTTCCCGATCTGCCGACCCTGAGCGCCGCCGTTGTGCATTTGCTCGACTCCGGGCCTGCCGATACGGCGCTTCTCGAGCAGATCGCCACTTATCTTATCAAATATCCGGAGACCGCTGGCTGGGTGGCTGGTGGCGTATTCCGGCGCTTGGCCGCCGTAGCCCCGCTCGTCGCCTTTGCCAAGCTGCTGGCCGGTGGCGAAACGGCTCGCCGCGTCCGCTCCGCTCCGGCGGCAACGGCCTTCGTCGATCTCGGATTCGCGGTTGCCGACCGCGCCGCCTCGCGCTTCCTTTCTGTCCTTCGCGGCAGCCGGAATGCCGCTGACGCCGTCGCCCAGATCGCCGCGTTCCGCTCGGCGCTCAACGATCTTTCGACGGGCATCGACATCGACGGCGACGGCTGGTGGCAGCAGCGGATGGTCGCCATTAAGCGGCGCTTTTCGGAGATGCTGTTCGCCGAGTTCGACAAGCTGCTGCCGGCCATGCGCCGCGCTTTCCGGGTGCAGGACGCTCCCTATCCCGGACCGGCCGACGGTGCCGAGGTCGTCTTCCTGTGCGCCATCTTCGCGGCGGCGGGCAAATCCCGCGACACCCTGGCGATCAACGGCCTGATCGGTCGTCTGACCCCGCTGGTCGATCAGGCCATAGAACTCTACGCCCTCGATCTGCCGATCCGGCTGCGCGGCCTCGAAGGCGATGCTCGGGCGGTGGCGGTGTCGGCAGTCGACCATCTCATCAAGGCCGCCGGGTTCCTGTATGGCGAGGATTACGCCTCCCATCTCCGCCGCAACAAGGAGCAACAGCTCAAGGTGTCGCGGCCTGCGGCATGATGGCCCGGCGGCTTTTTTGGAATCCTTCTCAAATTCGTCCAGAAGTCCATTGAGAAACCGCTGGCGTTGCCCTATTCGGCAGGGGGCATCGGAGCGCCTCACGGGGCCGGCGTCTCGGGGAAGAGTGAAGGATGATTTTCTGGATCTTGTTGGCATTGATGACGGCGGCGGTCGTTCTCGTCATCATTGCCCCGATGGCGCGGCCGCTCGACGCCTTTCCGGCGGTCAGCGGTGAGGAGACGCGCGTCTACCGGGACCAGCTGGGGGAACTCGACCGCGATCGCGAGCGAGGCCTGATTGGCGGCGAGGAAGCGGAAGCCGCTCGCGCCGAGATCGGTCGCCGCCTGCTGGCGGCCGCGCGCTCGCCATCAGAGGCCGGAACGCCTCGGCCGGTTGCCAACCGCATCCTGGCGCTTTTGACCGTTGTCGCGATCCCGGCGATCGCGTTGCCTCTTTATCTCCTCCTCGGTCAGCCCGACATGCCCGACGCGCCGCTTACCGAGCGCCTGACGGCAACGCCCGCCGCCGGCAACGTCGCCGATATGGTCGGCCGGGTCGAAAAGCACCTTGCCGCCAATCCCGATGATCTCTCCGGCTGGCGCGTCATCGCGCCGATCTATGCTCGGCTCGGCCGGCTCGACGACGCGGTGAAGGCCTGGAGCAGGCTGGTGGCGGCCGGCGGAACGGACGCCGAGCTCCTTGAAAATTACGGCGCCGGTCTCGTCGACACCAATGATGGCATCGTCTCGCCCGAGGCGCAGTCCATTCTGGCGCGCGCCGTCGCCGCCGACCCGGACCGCGCCCGCGCCCGCTTCTATTATGCCGAAGCACTGCGGCAGGCCGGCTCGTTCAACGAGGCGCTGCAGCAGGTCGATGAACTGATCCGCCGCTCACCCGCCGACGCCCCCTGGCTCGAAACGGCGCGTGGAAAGCGCAGCGACATTCTCGCCGCGCTGAAGAAGCCCGCCGATGTGCCGGAGCCATCGACGCTGCCGGCGGCCGGGACGGGTGTCGACCAGGCGACGATCGAGGGCATGGTCGACGGTCTTGCCGCGAAGCTCGCTGCCGAGCCCGGCGATCGCGACGGCTGGGTCCGATTGATGCGCTCGAACGTCGTGCTCGGCCGTGGCGAAAAGGCAAGGGCAGCGCTCGCTGATGCCCGAAAAGCCTTTGCCGGCAACGCCGAGGCGCTGGCGGCGATCGATGCGGCCGCCACGGCGCTCGGCATCGACAAGCAGGAAGGACAGTGACGATGGTCATGACGCGCAAGACGCGGCGCCTCATCCTGATCGGCACGGTTGGCGCGGTTCTCGCCGCCGCCGTCGGCCTCGTCCTCTACGCCTTGTCCGGTCAGATCACGCTCTACAAGACTCCGACCGAACTGACCGAGCAGATCATCAGCGACAGCCGACGTTTGCGGATCGGCGGCCTCGTCGAGCCCGGCAGCGTGGTGCGTGGCGACGGTGGGCGGGTCGATTTCAAGGTGACCGATACGGCCAACGCGGTGTCCATCACCTATCGGGGCCTGCTGCCGGATCTTTTCCAGGAAGGGAAGGGCGTGGTCGCCGAGGGAACGCTGGACGCAGCCGGCCTTTTCCACGCCGATACGGTGCTTGCCAAGCATGACGAGCGCTATATGCCGAAGGAAGTGGTCGACGCGCTGAAGGCACAGGGCGTGTGGGAAGAAGGCCAGCCGGGCGGGCCAACGCCGCCCGCGGCGAACAACTAGGTGGGGATGGCATGATCGTCGAATTCGGCCATTTCGCGCTGATGCTGGCACTGGCGGTCGCCGTCGCGCAGTCGGTTCTGCCGCTCGTCGGCTTTTCCCGCCGCGACCCGGCGCTGATGGCGGTGGCGCCCCGGGCGGCGATGCTGCTGCTCCTGCTGGTTGCCATTGCCTTTGCGGCGCTCACCTACGCCTATCTTGTCTCCGACTTCTCGCTGCTCAACGTCGTTGAGAACTCCCATTCGGAAAAGCCGCTGATCTTCAAGATCTCCGGCGTCTGGGGCAATCACGAGGGGTCGATGCTGCTCTGGGCGTTGATCCTTGCGCTGTTCGGCGCGGCGGTCGCGGTGTTCGGTGGCAACCTGCCGCAGACCCTCAGGGCCAATGTTCTCGCCGTCCAGGGCTGGATCAGCACGGCCTTCCTCGCCTTCATCCTGACGACCTCCAACCCCTTTCTGCGCCTCGCCGAGCCGCCGATGGAGGGCCGGGACCTTAACCCGGTCTTGCAGGATGTCGGCCTCGCCATCCACCCGCCGCTCCTCTACCTCGGCTACGTCGGCTTCTCCATCGCCTTCGCCTTCGCCATCGCGGCGCTGATCGAGGGCCGCATCGACGCCGCCTGGGCGCGCTGGGTGCGGCCCTGGGTGCTCGCCGCCTGGATATTCCTCACCGCCGGCATCGCCATGGGGTCCTACTGGGCCTATTACGAACTCGGCTGGGGCGGCTTCTGGTTCTGGGATCCGGTGGAGAACGCTTCGCTGATGCCGTGGCTGGTTGGCACGGCGCTGTTGCATTCGGCCGTCGTCATGGAAAAGCGCGAGGCGCTGAAGGTATGGACGGTGCTGCTCGCCATCCTCGCCTTCTCGCTGTCGTTGCTCGGTACCTTCCTCGTGCGCTCGGGTGTGCTGACCTCGGTGCACGCCTTTGCCACCGACCCGACGCGCGGCGTGTTCATCCTGGCCATCCTCTGCCTGTTTGTCGGTGGTGGCCTGACCCTGTTCGCCGTTCGCGCCGGAACTCTGAGGCAGGGTGGCTTGTTCGCGCCGGTGAGCCGCGAGGGCGCGCTCGTTCTCAACAATGTGTTCCTGACGGTGGCGGCCGGCGTCGTGCTGTTTGGCACGCTGGTGCCGTTGGTCGTGTCGGCCTTTGGCGGCGCCATCTCGGTCGGCGCGCCCTATTTCAACACCGTGTTCGGCCCGCTGTTCGGCGCGACGCTGTTGGTGGTGCCACTCGGGCCGCTGCTCGCCTGGAAGCGCGGCGACCTCCTCGGCGCGCTCGAACGCCTCTGGGCGGTGTTCGTCGCCGCCGCGTTGGTCGCTCTTGGCGCCGCTTGGCTGAATGGCGCGACGCACCTTCTCGCCGTCGTCGGCCTCGGCATCGCAACCTGGGTGCTTGTCGGCGCCTTCGCCGAACTTTGGACGCGGGCCCGCTTTCGTGACGTGGGGCTTTCGGTCGGCATCCGGCGCCTTGCCGGCTTGCCGCGCTCAGCTTTCGGTACGGCGCTCGCCCACGCCGGCCTTGGCGTGACCCTGCTCGGCATCGTCTCGACGTCGGCCTTCCAGACCGAGACCATCCTCGAGATGAAGCCGGGTGATACCACCGTCGTCGGCGCCTACTCGATCACCTTCGACGGCGTTCGCAATGCCGCAGGCGCCAACTATTCCGAGCTCGTCGCCACCATGACGGTGCGGGAAGGCGGCGTCGTGCGCTTCGTCGTCGAGCCGGCGCGCCGCTTCTACACGGCGCGCCAGATGCCGACCACCGAGGCGGGCATTCACACCCACGGCCTGTCGCAGTTCTACGTCACGCTCGGTGGCGAAGGGCGTGAAACTGACTCGGTGGTGGTCCGCATGTGGGACAAGCCACTGGTGACGCTGATCTGGCTCGGCGCTCTCGTCATGATGGCCGGCGGCGCCCTGTCGCTCGCCGATCGCCGGTTGCGCGTCGGCGCGCCGAACCCGGCCCGTCGGGCGGTGCCTGCCGTGACCGCTGATTGATCCGGGGGAAACCGATGCGCCTCATCCCAGCCCTCGCCGTTCTTCTTGCGCTCGCTGGCCCGGCCCTCGCCGTCGATCCGTCCGAGCGGTTGGCCGATCCGGCGCTCGAAGCGCGCGCCCGCCTGATCTCCGATGAGCTGCGCTGTCTTGTCTGCCAGAACCAGTCGATCGATGCCTCCGATGCCCAGCTCGCTAGGGACCTCAGAGCCATCGTCCGCGAGCGCATCGCGGCCGGCGACACCGATGAGGGCGTTCGCGACTTTCTGGTCGCCCGCTACGGCGAATTCGTGCTGCTGAGGCCGCGCGCCCACGGTGTCGGCCTTCTTCTGTGGGCGCTGCCGCCCGCCCTGCTGCTGATGGCCGGAACCGGACTGTTCCTCGCTTTCCGCCGACGCTCCGCCGTCACCGGTCCCCAAGGTCTTTCCCCCGAGGAAGAGGAGGCGCTGAAGGTGCTGTCACGGGAAGAAGATGAACGCCCAAACTATTGAAATAAGGCAACTTTTCGACCGCCTTCCTTACAAAAGTTTAATCCGCCCGCAATCTTCAGGTTAGGAGCGGGGTGGCTATATGTCACCAACGAGACCGGACCGACTGCCGGTTCCCGAGACCTCTTCCCCCTGGAGATCGTTCCATGATCAGGACTTCCGACAAGCCGACCAAATCCCGGCCGACCAGATCCCGCGTCAAGGCGCTGTTGCTGGGGTCGGTCTTCGCGCTCGCCCTCGGCGGCATCGTTGCCGGCGAAACGGCCTTCATCTTCAACAACACGGCGCAGGCCCAGAACCTGTCCCAGCCGCAGAGCAGCCAGCCGGTCTTCTCCTTTGCCGACATGGTGCAGCGCGTCCAGCCCGCCGTCGTCTCCATCCGCGTCAAGACCGACGAGACCGTCGGCCAGAATGACAGCGAGGCCGAGGGCTTGCCGCCTGGCCTGACGCCCGACAGCCCCTTCTACGACTTCTTCAAGCGCTTCGGCATGCCGGGCATGCCCGGCAACCGCAATGGCTCGCCGCAGCACCGCTATGGTCTTGCCCAAGGCTCGGGTTTCTTCATCTCGGCCGACGGCTATGTCGTCACCAACAACCATGTGGTGGAGAACGCCACCGACGTGAAGGTGGTGACCGACGACGGCACCGAGCACGCCGCCAAGGTGATCGGCACCGATCCCAAGACCGACCTCGCCCTCGTCAAGGTCACCGACGGCAAGGACTTCCCGCACGTCTCCTTCGCAGCGAATGAATCGCGCGTCGGCGACTGGGTCGTGGCCGTGGGCAATCCCTTCGGCCTCGGTGGAACGGTGACCGCCGGCATCATCTCGGCGCGCGGCCGCGACATCGGCGCTGGCCCCTACGACGACTTCCTGCAGATCGACGCGCCGATCAACAAGGGCAACTCCGGCGGCCCGGCCTTCAACGCAGGCGGCGAAGTGATCGGCGTCAACACCGCCATCTACTCGCCGTCAGGCGGCTCGGTCGGTATCGGCTTTGCCATTCCCGCCCGCACGGCACAGCAGGTCATCGCCTCGCTGATGGACAGCGGCAAGGTGGTTCGCGGTTGGCTGGGCGTGCAGATCCAGCCGGTGACCGACGAGATCGCCAGTTCGATCGGCCTCGACAAGGCGCGCGGCGCTCTGGTGACCGAGCCGCAGGACGATTCGCCGGCCAGCAAGGCCGGCATCAAGGCGGGCGACACCATCCTGTCCGTCAACGGCCAGGCGATCGAGGACGCCAAGGATCTCGCCCGCAAGATTGCCGCCTTCCCGCCGAAGACGGTGGTCGACGTGACGCTATGGCGCGACGGCAAGGAGCAGACGGTCAAGGTCGATCTCGGTGAGCTGCCGAACGAACGGCTGGCATCCGCGCCGTCAAGTGATGGTGGCTCGGACGAGCGGACCTCCCTCGGCGACTATGGTCTGACGCTCGCGCCGGCCGGCGCGGTTGGGGCCGGCGATAGCGGCGCCGTCATCACCGAGGTCGATCCGAGCGGCAAGGCCGCCGACCGGGGCCTGCGCCAGGGCGATATCATCCTGGAAGCCGGCGGTCAGATCATCGATGGGCCGCGCGACGTGTCGAAGGCGATTTCCGGCGCAGAGAAGGCCGGCAAGAAGGCCATCCTGATGCGCGTGAAGTCCGGAGACAGCGTGCGCTTCCTCGCCCTCCCGCTGGGAAAGTGATCGGCTGATCTCCAATCTGGACCGGCGGGCGAGCTCGGCGCCCGCCGGTACGCTTTTTCCTTGCGCCGGCCGGTACCGGCGCTACACAACTGTCGACGACCACCCTCGCGGGATAGGGCGACATGCGCATTCTGGTGATCGAGGACGACAGCGAAGCGGCGGCCTATCTCATCAAGGCACTGGCCGAGATGGGGCATGTTGCCGAACACGCCTCCGATGGCGAAGCCGGTGCCTTCATGGCTGAGGAGGGCGGCTTCGACGTGCTGATCGTTGACCGCATGTTGCCCAAGCGTGACGGCCTTTCCATCATCGAGGACATGCGTCGGCGTGGCGACCACACGCCGGTGCTGGTGCTGTCGGCGCTCGGGCAAGTCGACGATCGGGTGCGCGGGCTGAGGGCTGGCGGCGACGATTATCTGACCAAGCCCTATGCCTTCACCGAGCTTATCGCCCGCGTTGAGGCGCTGGCGCGCCGCAACCGACCGGCCGATGTCGAGACCACCTACCGTGTCGGTGACCTGGTGCTCGATCGCCTGTCGCACACGGTAACGCGCGCCGATGCTGAAATTCCGCTGCAGCCGCGGGAGTTCCGTCTGCTGGAATATCTGATGCGCAATGCCGGGCAGGTGGTTACCCGCACCATGCTGCTCGAGAACGTCTGGGACTATCATTTCGATCCGCAGACCAACGTCATCGACGTCCACGTCTCCCGCTTGCGCGGCAAGATCGACAAGGGCTTCGACCGACCCCTGCTGCATACCGTGCGCGGCGCCGGCTACATGATCCGCGAGGCCGGCCCCGACAGGGGCGGGGAGGCCGCATGGGTGCGCTCGGGCGGCTGATCCGGACGACGGCCTTCAAGCTGTCGCTGGTCTATCTCGTCGTCTTCTCCGGCTTGACGCTGTTCCTGACCGCCTACATCGCCAACAATACGGCCGAGTTGCTCGATTCCCAGATCAGCGACACCATCGACAGCGAGATCAATTCGCTGTCCGATCAGTACGAGCGCGGCGGCCTGCGGCAGCTCGTCAGTGCCGTCGATCTGCGCAGCCGCCGTCCAGGCGCCAGCCTGTATCTCGTCGCCGACTCCTCCGGCCGCACCGTGGTTGGCAACGTCGCCGATCCCCCGCTCTCCATCCTCGGCCTGTCCGACGGCGACACCACGCCCGTCACCTACCAGCGGCTCGACGGCGACGCTGGCCGCCGCTACGAGGCGATCGTGCGCGTGTTCGCGCTGCCGGGTGGCTTCAAGCTGCTGGTCGGACGCGACATCGGCGAGATCGGTCAGCTCCGCGCGCTGATCTTTGGCGCGTCTCGCTATGCCATCATCGTCATGGTGCTGACCGGCTTCATCTCCTGGTTCTTCGTCGGACGGTCAGTGCTGAAGCGCGTCGAGAACATGGCAGAGACCTCCCGCCGGCTGATGTCCGGCGATCTCACCCACCGGCTGGCCGTCAAAGGGTCGTTCGACGAGTTTGACAATCTCGCCCTCAGCCTCAACGAGATGCTGGACCGCATCGAAGCTCTGATGACCGGGCTTCAGGAGGTGTCCGACAACATCGCCCACGACCTCAAGACGCCGCTGAACCGGCTGCGCGGCCGCCTTGAGGAAACGCTGCGGCGCGGCGGGCAGGTCGAGGACTATCGCGAGGCCATCACCTCGGCCATGGAAGAGGCGGACAATCTCATTCGCATCTTCGATGCTCTCCTCAAGATCGCCCGCATGGAGGCCGGTTCCTCGGGCGATAGTTTCGAGCCGCTCGATGCGGCCGACATTCTCGATGAAATCGTCGAGCTCTATGAGCCGGTTGTCGAAGATGCCGGTGGCCGCCTGACGCTCGAAACCATGAGGCCGTTGCCCCTAAAGGGTAACCGCACGCTCTTGAGCCAAGCCTTGTCCAACCTGATCGACAATGCCATCAAGTATGGCCGACCCGGGGGAGGGGAGGGGCTGTCGATTGCACTGGTCGGGCGTGTCGAGGGCGAAGAGGTTTGCCTGACGGCGGCCGACAACGGTCCGGGCATTCCCGAGGCCGATCGGCAGAAGGCATTGTCGCGCTTCGGCCGGCTCGATGAGGCGCGCAACCGGCAGGGATCGGGTCTCGGCCTTTCGCTGGTGGCGGCCGTGGCGCGCTTGCATGGCGGGCGAGTGATGCTTGGCGATGCCGAGCCGGGCCTCAAAGCCAGCCTCCGCCTACCGAAAGCCTGAAGCATCTACCTGAAAAGATGCGGAGTTCAGGTTGGTGCGGTCGCAATAATAGGAAAAGCGTAAGACCATCGCGCCATGATGTGCTTTTCGCCAAGGGCACTGGAGCGGCAAATGGGGGACGGAGAAGGCATGACGCAGCGGGCTGACGGAGCACTCAAGGACCGCATCGCCATCATTCCCCCCGGAGGTCCCGATTTCGTCCTGGCCGGTTCGCTGCTTGACGATTGCCTGGCTGGTTCGGGGGGCGATGCGCTGGCAACCCTGTTTGCGAGCGTGCCAGCGGCTCGCGAACTGGTGCTCGCGACCGCCTCGAACAGCGCCCATCTGCGCGAGGTTGCGTTGCGCGACGGCGACAGGCTGTGCCGCGTTCTTTCCAGTGATCCGGCGGTGCTGGTCGACGGCTTGATCGCCTCGCTGTCCGAACCTGTCGCCGACGAACCGTCGCTGCGCCGCCGCCTCCGGCGCGTCAAGGCCGAGGCAGCGCTCGCCATCGCCTTGGCCGATGTCGCCGGCCTTTGGGACGTGATGGAGGTGACGGGTGCCCTGACCCGGCTCGCCGACGCCAGCCTTTCCGCCGCCATCCGCTTCCTGCTGCTCGAGGCCGATACCGCAGGCAAGCTGAGCCTGCCGGATCGGTCGGAGGCAGAGCGTGGCTCGGGCTGGATCATCCTTGCCATGGGAAAGCAGGGCGCCTTCGAGCTCAACTATTCCTCTGATATCGACCTCATCGTTTTCTTCGATCCGGCCGTGGTGCCGGCGGCCGACAAGGACGATCTGACGACGCTGTTCGTCCGCATGACGCGCCGGTTGATCGCCATTCTGCAAGACCGCACCGCCGATGGCTACGTCTTCCGCACGGACCTGCGCCTGAGGCCGGATGCCGGTGCGACGCCTGTCGCCATGTCGACGACGGCGGCGTTGATCTACTACGAGAGCGCCGGCCAGAACTGGGAGCGGGCGGCGATGATCAAGGCGCGCCCGGCGGCTGGCGACGTCGCTGCCGGCGAGCGTTTCCTCGGCGAACTCAAGCCTTACGTCTGGCGCAAATATCTCGACTACGCCGCCATTCGCGATATCCATTCGATCAAGCGGCAGATCCACGCTCACAAGGGGCATGGCGAGATCGCTGTGGCCGGTCACAACGTCAAACTGGGGCGCGGCGGCATTCGCGAGATCGAATTTTTCGTGCAGACGCAGCAGCTCATCGCCGGTGGTCGCAACCCCGATCTGCGCGGCCGCCAGACGCTGGCGATGCTCGACGGGCTGGTGGCGCAGGGCTGGCTCGACGAACCGGCGCGCGACCTTTTGGCGGAGGCCTATCGCTTCCTGCGGCGTGTCGAGCACCGCATCCAGATGCTCAACGACGAGCAGACCCACACGCTGCCCGACGACGCCGAGGGGTTGGCCCGCGTCGCCCACCTGATGGGCTATGGGGACGTCGAGGTGTTCGCCGCGGCGCTTCGGGCACGGCTGATCACGGTTAGCGACCAGTATTCCGAGTTGTTCGAGGAGGAGGCCGACCTCTCCTCGCAGCATGGCAACATGGTGTTCACCGGCAACGACATCGACCCCGGCACGCTCGATACGTTCACCCAGCTCGGCTTCGCCCGGCCGGAAGACGCCATCCGCATCGTCGCCGCCTGGCATTTCGGCCGCTATCCGGCCATGCGGTCGTCGCGCGCCCGCGAACTCCTCACCGAGATCACCCCCCGCCTGATCATCGCCTTTTCGGAGACCGACGCGCCGGACGCCGCGTTGATCGCCTTTGACCACTTCCTTGCCCGCCTGCCGGCCGGTGTTCAGCTCTTCTCGCTGCTCTCCTCGAACCAATCGCTGGTCACGCTGCTGGCCATGATCATGGGCAACTCGCCCTATCTGGCCGATACCGTCGCGCGGCGGCCGCACGTGGTGGACGCGCTGCTCGAGCCGCAGTTCTTTGGTGCGCTGCCCGGACGGGTCGAGCTGACGCGTCGGCTCGACGCCTTCTTCGGTGAAGCGCGCGGCTACGAGGATACGCTCGACCGCGCCCGCATCTTCGCCCAGGAACAGAAGTTCCTGATCGGCGTCCGCGTCATCACCGGTACCTCCGCCGCCCGCCAACTCGGGCAGAGCTTCTCCCGCCTTGCCGACCTGCTGCTCGAACGCGTGCTGACCGCTACTGTGGCCGAACTCGAGCTGCAGCACGGCCACGTGCCGGGCGGCCGGTTGGCGCTGATCGCCATGGGCAAGCTCGGGAGCGAGGAACTGACCGCCGCCTCCGATCTCGATCTCATCCTGCTCTACGACCACGATCGTGACGCGATGCAGAGCGATGGCCGGCGGCCGATCTCTCCCAACCAGTATTACGCCCGGCTGACGCAACGCCTGGTGACAGCAATCACCGCGCCGACCGCCGAGGGCACGCTGTACGACGTCGACTTCCGCTTGCGTCCGTCGGGCAACGCCGGGCCACTTGCCACCCGTATCGATGCCTTCGAGCGCTACCAGCACGAGGAGGCGTGGACCTGGGAGCACATGGCGCTGACCCGCGCCCGCGTTGTCGCCTCGACCGGTGGCCTCGGCCAGGAGGCCGAACGGGTGATTGCCGAGACGCTGTGCCGCCAGCGCGATCCCGAGACGGTTCGGGCCGATGCCGCCGACATGCGCGCCCGTCTCGAACAGGAAAAAGGCTCCACCGATGCCTGGAACCTCAAGCGGGCTCCCGGCGGCCTCGTCGACCTCGAGTTCATCGCCCAGACGCTCCGCCTGATCAATGACTGGCGAGAGCCGGCCATCCGCTTGCGCAATACCGAGGCGGTCCTGCTGTCGGCCGCCACCCACGGTCTCGTCTCACCCGCCCATCGCGACGTGCTGCTGCCGGCCATCCGCCTGTTCGGCGACCTGACGCAGGCCCAGCGGTTGACGTTGCCGGTGAAGGCGTCGGTGGCGGAGGCACCGCGCGGCGTTCACGATGTGCTCTGCCGCGTGGCGTCGGCCCCCTCGCTCGCCCAGTTGGAAGCGGAGCTGCGCGAACGGCAAGCAGCGGTCCGCGACGTCTTCGCCGAGATCGTCGGACCCGTGGTTCGACGCGCCGAATAAGTCAGTGGACGGTTCGCCGGGGGTCGGTGAAAGCCTCGGCCGAGGCGACGACCCGCGGATAGGTGGTGGCGGCGGCCGAGCCGGCTTTCGAGGTCGCCACGGCGGCGGTGCCGTCGCTGGCCGTCGGCGCGGCGATACGCGGCATCGAGACCGTCACCGTCGTTCCCGATCCTTCCACCGACTCGATCGTCATGCGACCGCCGTGCAGCGCCACCAGCGATTGGGCGATGGCGAGGCCCAGGCCGGAACCGGGATGCTTGCGCGTCAGCTGGTTCTCCACCTGCACGAAGGGTTTGGCGATCTGGTCAAGCGAGGCGGCGGGAATGCCGATGCCGGTGTCGCTCACCGAGAACAGCACGCTGTCGCCCACCTGCCGCGTCCGCACGGTGACGGTACCGGCGGCCGGTGTGAACTTCAGGGCGTTGGAGAGCAGGTTGAGCGCCACCTGCTTGACGGCGCGGCGGTCGGCCACCATCGGCTCGATCGCCTCGAAATCGGTGGCCAGGATGATCTGCCGCGTCTCGGCTTGCGACGACATGATGCGTGTGCACTCGCCGAGCACCTCGTCGACAACCACCGACTCGAGCGCCAGATTGACCCGGCCGGCCTCGATCTTCGACATGTCCAGGATGTCGGAAATGACGTTGAGCAGATAGATGCCGCTGTCGTGGATGTCGCGGCAGTAGCCGGTGTACTTGTCCGATCCGAGATCGCCGAACATGCCGGACATCATGATGTCCGAGAAGCCGATGATGGCGTTGAGCGGCGTCCGAAGCTCGTGGCTCATCGAGGCCAGGAATTCCGACTTGGCCCGGTTGGCGGCCTCGGCGCGCGCCTTTTCCTCGGCGTATTTCTCGGCGAGCTCGACGAGCTGGGTGGTCTGGAGCTGCATCTTGTGACGATGCTGGCGCAGGTCGGCGACGGTTGCCATCAGCTGCCGCTCGCTTTCCAGGAGGTTCTCCTCGTGGCGCTTCAGCTGGGTGATGTCGGTACCGACCGACACGAAGCCGCCGTCCTTGGTGCGACGTTCGTTGATCTGCAGCCAGCGGCCATCATCGAGCCGCGCCTCATAGGATCGTTCGCCACCGG
Source organism: Pseudomonadota bacterium (assembly GCA_018262575.1). GTDB lineage: Bacteria > Pseudomonadota > Alphaproteobacteria > Rhizobiales > Pleomorphomonadaceae > Pleomorphomonas. Next base: position 20,400 of record JAGSYU010000046.1, read on the forward strand.
ATAGCGAATAGCGCAGGCCCTCGCTCGATACCTTCGGCTGGCGAGCCGCCGCCATCACGTCGGCATAGGGCGTGCCGGGACGGGCAACGCTGTCCGGCAGCTGGTGCAGGCTCTGATATTTGGAGTTGCACATCACCAGCCGATTTTCCGAATCCCAGATGACGAAGGCTTCGGAGATGGTGTCGATGCCGTCGCGCAGGCGGATGGCCGCCGTGGCGTTCTCCTCGGCCAGCGTCTTCTGCTCGGTGACGTCGACGGTGATGCCGATCAGGTGCGGCGAGCCGTCACGGTCGCGGACCACCTCGGCGCGCATTCTGAGCCACACCCAGTCGCCACCGGCGTGACGGATGCGGAATTCCAGATCGACAGCCGGCTGACCGGTTTCCAGCACGTCCTTCGCCAACTCGTAGAGGTCGACGTCATCGGGGTGAATCATCGCCTGAAGATCGTTGAAGCCCATCAGATCCGAGTTGGGCTGCATGCCGAGGATGACGTACATCGACGGCGACCAGAACAGCCGGCCGCGGGCGAGATCCCAATCCCACAGACCGCAGCGGCCGCGCCTCAGCGCGGTATCGACCCGGGCCTGCGTGGCGTTGTAGATGCGGTCGGCTTCGCGCGCCCGGCTCATCTGGGCAAAGAAGGCGTAGACCACGGCGATCAGGATCAGCGACGTACCGACGAACAGCACCGCCGTCATGGTCACGTCGTGCCGCCAGCCGACGTAGACCTGGGCCTGGGGCTGATAGACAGCGACGGTGCCGCGCTCGCCGGGAAGGTTGCGCACTGTGGCGAGCGCTGCCGTGCCGTCTGACAGCGTCACGTCCAGCACGCCGGCGCGCTTGCCGAACACCAGCATCGGCTGGTCGGCGCCGAACAGGTCGGCGATGGTCCCGCTGCCGGTGAACGCGCCTTCCGGCGCCGTCGCCCGGATGGCGCCGCTGGCGTCCGCGAACAGGATGACGCGGCCGTCGCTGGTCGCCGACGGTGGCAGGCTGTCGCGGAGCGCTGCGCGCATGACGCCGGAATAGCCGCCTTCGGCCTTGTCGAGCGAGGGATGGGCGGAGAGGTCGGCGTCGAGCGCTTCGGCGAGCAGCGCCACCATATCGGAGGCGGAGCGATAAATGTCCGTCCGCTGCTGCAGGAGGTTGGAGACGTGAAAAATGCCGCCGACCATCAGGAAAAGCGAAATCAGCACCGGGATCGAGCGGCGGAATAACGGTTCGGCCTGGAGGAGGCGGAGATAGGAGGGGCGGACCAGCAGGCCGGCGTGTCCCTTCAGGATGCTCTCGGTTTCAGCGTCGCCGAAAAAACGCGCTCTCCACGTTCCCGACCCTCTGCCGAGGTCGTTGCCCGCCATGTCGTTGCCCCGCCGCCACATGTTGTTGGGGAACGCAAAACACCCCCGAATCACGGGCAGTTTGAATCAACCGGAATCACTCTGTCCATAGGTTAACGAGCGTTGAATCTTCTTTTTGAATCGTCGCCCGCGAATGGGTGTGTTTGTGACATTCCTGCCGAATCCGAGGGCGGATTCGACACGGAGATCGCTATCTTCTTGGAGTTGTCACCTCTCCCTATTCTTTCTTCCACAGGAAAAAATAGGGAGGGAGCCGTTGTTGAACCGGCCGGTCAGGCCAGCGTGCGTTCCAGAATGTCGGCGACGTCACGCGACAGCTGCGGCTTGATCTGGATCGAGCGGAGCGCCGTCTCCGCCAGAGCCCGCCGCTTCGGCTCGTAGGAGCGCCAGGAGCGGAAGGTGACGAGCAGCCGGGCAGCAAGCTGCGGGTTCGCCGTATCGAGGCGCGAAATGACGTCGGCGACGAAACCGAAGCCCTTGCCGTCCGCCCGCCCGAACTGGGTGGGATTGGATGTGGCAAAGGCGCCGATCAGCGCTCGGACGCGGTTCGGGTTGCCGAAGGAGAAGGCCGGATGCTGCGTCAGTGCCATGACCCTGTCGAGCGTGTTGGCAAGCGGTGCCGACGCCTGCGCCGACAGCCACTTGTCGACGACGAGCGGCACTTCGCCGAAGCGCTCGAAGAAGGTGGCGAGCGCCGCCTCGGCCCCTGCGTCGCCGCGGTGGACAAGGATGGTCAAAGCCGCCAGGCGGTCGGTCATGTTGGTCGCGGTTTCGAAGCGTCGGCGCACCAGCGCCATCGCTTCCGGCGAGCCGGTCATCGACAAAAGATCGAGCGCGGTGTTGGTGAGCGATCGCCGGCCGGAGCCGTTCGCGTCCGGTACGTAGGGCTGGCCGGCGGCGGCGGTGTCGGTCTCGACGATCGTCCGGAAGCGCGCTTCAAGCCGGCCGGCGATGGTGCGACGATACGCCTGATGGGCGGTCGCCACCGCGTCGGGATCGACGTTATCGGCCACTTCGCGGGCAACGTCGTTCTCGCTGGGCACGGCAATGAGCAGTGCCTTGAAAGCGGCATCCAGCGCCGGGCCGTCGAGAAGGTCGCCGAGCGCGTCGATTGGCGCCGTCTCGAAGGTCGGGGCTTGGCCGGCGCGCACCTGCTGTGTCGCCTTGACGAGTGCCGTCATGGCCAGCGTGGTGCCGGCCTGCCAACGGTTGAAGCTGTCGGCGTCGTTGGCAAGCAGGAAGATCAGATCAGCCGACGGTAGCGATTGCCGCACCTTCACCGGCGCCGAGAAGCCGCGAAACAGCGACGGCACCGGCCGCGACAGCAGGCCCTCGAAGGTCACGGTGTGCGAGGGCTGCGTCAGGATCAGCGTTTGACCACTCACCTCGGCACCCGATATCGCGGACGGCTGCATGTCCTCGCCACCAGGTCCGACGAGGCCGAAGCGCACCGGGATGACACGCGGCTTCTTGATCTGCTGGCCCGGCGTCGCCGACGTCTCCTGAGTCAACTTCAGCGTGTAGCGCTTCGTCGCCTCGTCCCAGCTTTCCTCAATGGTGACGGTTGGCGTGCCGGCTTCGCGGTACCAGACCATGAAGGGCTCAAGGTCGCGACCGGACACCTCGGCGAAGCAGGCGATGAATTGCTCGATGGTGGCGGCCTCGCCGTCATGCCGGTCGAAATAGAGGTCCATGCCGCGCGCGAAGGCGTCGTCGCCAATCAGCGTCTTCAGCATGCGGATGACCTCGGCGCCCTTCTCGTAGACGGTCGCCGTGTAGAAGTTGTTGATTTCCTTGTATTGTTCCGGCCGGACGGGATGGGCGAGCGGGCCGCCATCCTCGGGGAACTGCTGGCTCCGGAGCAAGCGGGCATCGGAGATGCGCTTCACCGCCCGCGAGCGCATGTCGGAGGAGAATTCCTGGTCGCGGAAGACGGTGAGGCCTTCTTTCAGGCACAGCTGGAACCAGTCACGGCAGGTGATGCGATCGCCGGTCCAGTTGTGGAAATACTCGTGGGCGATCACCGCCTCGATGCCGGCATAGTCGGCGTCGGTGGCGATCTCCGGGTCGGCCAGCACGTATTTGTCGTTGAAGACGTTGAGGCCCTTGTTCTCCATGGCCCCCATGTTGAAGTCGGACACGGCGACGACGTTGAAGACGTCGAGGTCATATTCGCGG
>JAGSYU010000287.1 GCA_018262575.1 Pseudomonadota bacterium
AACCGGGCGAGCCGCGCCAACAGCGACTATTCCTTCCACATGTGCGTGACCTCGTGGAACAAGCAGGTCTTCGACGAGATGAAGGTCGTCGTCGAGGAGAAGGGCATCAACTCCTTCAAGCACTTCATGGCCTACAAGGGCTCGCTGATGGTGGACGACGACGAGATGTTCCAGTCGTTCCAGCGCCTTGCCGAGCTCGGCGCCTTGCCGATGGTGCATGCCGAGAACGGCGACGTCGTCGCCCAGATGCAGGCCAAGCTCTACGCCGAGGGCAACACCGGCCCCGAGGCGCATGCCTATTCCCGGCCACCCGAGGTCGAGGGCGAGGCGACCAATCGTGCCATCATGCTGGCCGACATGGCCGGCGCGCCGCTTTATGTCGTCCACACGTCCTGTGAGCAGGCGCATGAGGCGATCCGCCGCGCCCGCCAGAAGGGCATGCGCGTCTATGGCGAGCCGCTGATCCAGCATCTTCTGCTCGATGACAGCGAGTACGCCAATCCCAATTGGGATCATTCGGCGGCCCGCGTCATGAGCCCGCCGTTCCGCAACAAGCTGCATCAGGACAGCCTGTGGGCTGGCCTTGCTGCCGGTTCGCTGAGCGTCGTCGCCACCGACCACTGCACCTTCACCCTCGCCCAGAAGCGCAACGGCCTCGGCGATTTCCGCAAGATCCCCAACGGGACCGGCGGTCTTGAGGATCGCATGCCGCTGCTCTGGACCTATGGCGTGCGGACCGGTCGCCTGACGATGAACGAGTTCGTGGCGGTCACCTCGACCAACAGCGCCAAGATTCTCAACATGTATCCGAAAAAGGGCGCCGTGCTGGTTGGTGCCGACGCCGACCTCGTCGTCTGGGACCCCAAGCGCTCCAAGGTCATCTCGCCGAAGACCCAGCAGTCGGTGATCGAATACAACGTGTTCGACGGCTACGAGGTGACCGGCCTGCCACGCTTCACGCTCTCCCGCGGCAAGGTGGTGGTCGAGGAAGCCACCATGAAGACCGAGGAAGGCCACGGCAAGTTCGTGCCGCGCAAGCCGTTCACGGCGGTTGCCAAGGCACTCAGCCAGTGGAAGGAAATCGTGTCGCCGCGTCGCGTCGAGCGCGCCGGTATTCCGGTGACCGGCATCTGAGATCGGCCTGATCGGCCCGCTTCTTGCTTTGATTTCGGCTGGATACCGGCCGATGTGGCGAGCGCAGCGGAACGTCGGTCGGGGCAGGGTTTGCGTATCTGGCCGTGCTGGTCCGGTGAATCCGGACCGGCGGACGAGGTGGTCGCGTAAGGCGGCCGGCCAAGCGAGCGGCTGTGTCTTCACAACCGGGGTGCCGGCAAGCATGAATGTCATCGACATCGAGGCGCTATCCCTGACTTTCGAGACCGGCGACGGGCCGGTGCAGGCGCTTTCCAACATCGACCTCAAGATCGCCAAGGGCGACTTCGTCTCTTTCATCGGCCCTTCGGGCTGCGGAAAGACGACGCTGCTCCGCGTCATTGCCGACCTTGAGCGACCGACCGGCGGTGTGATCTCCGTCAACGGCACCACCCCGGAACTCGCTCGTCTCGACCGCGCCTATGGCTACGTCTTCCAGGCGCCGGCCCTTTATCCCTGGCGCACCATCGCCAGGAACGTCGCGCTGCCGCTCGAGATCATGGGCCTGACCCGTGCCCAGCAGGACGAGCGCATCGAACGCAACCTTGCGCTGGTCAACCTCACCGGCTTCGAGAAAAAATATCCCTGGCAGTTGTCCGGCGGCATGCAACAGCGCGCTTCCATCGCCAGGGCGCTGGCCGTCGAGCCCGATCTTCTCTTGATGGACGAGCCGTTCGGCGCCCTCGACGAGATCGTGCGCGATCACCTCAACGAGCAACTCCTCCATCTCTGGGACAAGACCAGGAAGACAGTGGTATTCGTCACCCATTCCATCCCCGAGGCGGTCTACCTCTCCACCAAGATCGTGGTGATGAGCCCGCGCCCCGGCCGCATCCACGACGTCATCGAGAGCGACCTGCCGCGCGGCCCCCGGCCGCTCGACATCCGCGAGACGCCGGAATTCCTGAAGCTCGCCCAGCGGGTGCGCGACGGCCTGAGGGCGGGGCACAGCTATGACGACTGAGGTCACCCTCTGGCTGCCCGACATCCTGCTGCATTGGCCGGGGAGAGCGGCATGACGAAGCCTTCCGTCTTTCGCCATAGCGTTGTTCCGGTGCTGGCGGTCGTCGCCGTTCTTGTCGGGCTCTGGTACGTCGCGGCCCTGTTCATGAACCATTCCTCGGTGGTGGCCGAGGCACAGCTGAAGGGCCTCGCGTTCACCCCATCGGCAACCTGGTTGCGGTCCTGGGCGCTCGACAAGCCGCTGCTGCCCGCCCCGCATCAGGTGATCGCCGAACTGTGGCGGAGCACGGCCGGCCTGGCAGTCACCTCCAAGCGCAGCCTCGTCTATCATGGCTGGGTGACGCTGTCGGCGACGCTGCTCGGATTCCTGCTCGGCACGCTGTTCGGCATTCTGCTGGCCATCGGCATCGTCCACCAGAAGGTGATGGACAAGTCGCTGATGCCCTGGATCATCGCCAGCCAG
>JAGSYU010000288.1 GCA_018262575.1 Pseudomonadota bacterium
CAAAAGTGGTCATGTCGGTTCCCCTTGTCATGGGCACGATCAGTAGCCGCCGCGCCCTTAGGGAAAACCCTAACAAAACCCTGCTTTCTCGCAATTTCATAAAATCAAGAAACAATATCGGAAATTCCGATATATCTAGCTAAGGCATCAGACGACCCGCATTATGGGAGAGCGTGACTTCGATGAAGCGCCGGGCGTTGAGATTGTCGTGAGTGCCACGCCGACGTACCAGAGCCGCCTTCACCATGGGCATGGTCGCGGAAATTTGCCGCGCTTCTAGGCGCAGGCCATCCAGCGACCAGGGGCGAAACACAAGATCGGGCAGAATGGCAACGCCGACCCCGCTAGCCACCAGCGAGCGCACTGCCTCGACCGAGCGCGAGCGGAACGCGATGTGGGGCCGCAAGCCGGAACCGCGCCAGAGATGGTCGACCGGCTCTTCGATTTCGTCGATACTGAGCGCAATCTGCGGAAATTCCGAAATCATCGCCAGATCCAACTGGTCGCGCTCCGCCAGCACGTGACCGGAAGCGATCCAAAGCCGGTAGCGATAGGCTTCGAGCTCGTCGGCCGCCAGGGACTCGGGATTGTGCAGGCCGGACATGGTGACGAGCGCCAGATCGATCTCGCCGTTGAGCAGCAGGTGCTCGAGATAATCGTGGCCGTCTTCCACCAGATCGACGCTGACACCGGGAAAGGCGCGCGAAAACCGCGCCAGCAGATCGGAGAGCACGTAGCCAGCCACCAGCGACGTCACGCCGAGCGCCAAACGCCCCGTCACCTCGGGCGCGACATTGGCGAGCGCGCCCCGTGCATCGGCCACGTCCTGCCAGATACGCTCCGCATGCCGGCGAAACAACTGCCCCTTGTGCGTCAGACCAAGACCGCGCGACTGGCGCTCGAGGAGCTTCACGCCGAGATCTGCTTCCAGATCCTTCATCGCCTCGGTAATGGTCGATTGCGACGTCGAAAGTTGTGCTGCTGCCTTCGAAACAGAACCGGTCTCGGCGATCGCAAGGAAATACTGAAGCTGACGCAGCGAAAAGGACATGGTCGCGCCCTGCGGGGGTAGGTGGCGGTTGGTCAGCGAGGCCCGCCGATATGCACATGGAGGTCGGCCATCGCGTTGAGCAGCCCGGGAATGACGGGATCATCGCCGATGGGGGCGATGGTTTCCACTATCATCTAGCAGGATCGCTGTACGCCCCATTCATCATTCTGTCCCAAAAGGATGGCACCAACCCGAGCTAACGACGGTCTCTTCGTTGGGAAAGAGGAGGTGATCTAGCTCCGGATGTCTTGAGCAGTGGTTGCGGCCATCCCGGCGGTAGCCCATAAATCGGCGCCCCGAGTGTTCTGACGAAAAGGCCACTGCCGTGACCGATCCGAAAAACTCCCTGCCCAACGGCCAGCCGCGCTGGCTCGGTGCCGTTTCGTCCGGTCACGTGCCGATCGTGCCGCTGATCGCCGCGGCGCGCTGGCTGTTGCTGCTGGTCGTCATCGCCGGCATCTACTTCTTCAGTGGCTTTGTCGTTCCCGTGCTCGCCGCCCTGGTGATCGGCTTCGCCACCTGGCCGCTGTTCCGCGATCTGACGCGGCTCTGCGGTGGCAACACCAAGTTCAGCGCGTCGATCGCCCTCGTCTGCATCCTGCTGTTCCTGATCGTGCCGATGCTGGCGGCCGTCAGCTTCGCCTTCGACGAGTTCAAGGTTTGGTTCAACTGGCTTCTGGAGGCCAATCGCAGTGGCGTGGCGGTGCCGCCGTGGATCGCCGTCCTGCCAATGGCCGGCGACTGGCTCGCCGAACAGTGGCGTCTGTATGTCGGCCCGCCGGGTGCCATCGGCGAGCTCATCCAGATGGTCTCCGGCGCCAACATCGGCAACATCTACAGAGCCGTCATGACGGCCAGCGGCGAGGCCTTCCGGCTGGTGCTGATGCTGCTGTTCATGATGATCGCCCTGTTCTTCGTCTATAAGGACGGCAGCGCCTTCGCAGCGCAGATCGACCTGATCGGCGAGCGTATCCTGCCGACGCGCTGGGATCGCATATCCCGAATCGTGCCGGCCACCATCAGTTCCACCGTCACCGGCATGACGCTGATCGCCATCGGCGAAGGCATCGTGCTGGGCGTCGCCTACTGGATCGCCGGTGTGCCGTCACCGGCCATCTTCGCCGTGATCACCGGCGTCATGGCGCTCGTTCCAGGTGGTGCACCGCTCAGCTTCACACTGATCTCGGCCTACCTCGTGGCCAGCGGTCATGTCGTCGAAGGCGCTGCGCTGTTCACCTGGGGAACGGTCGAGCTGTTCATCGTCGACAAGACGCTGCGTCCGCGCCTTGTCGGCGGTCCCATCAAGCTGCCCTTCCTGCCGACCTTTTTCGGCCTCATCGGCGGCGTGAAGACCATGGGCTTCCTCGGCCTGTTCATCGGTCCGGTCCTGATGGCGTTGCTCGTCGCCATCTGGCGCGAATGGCTCATCGAACTGCGGAGCGAGGAAGCGACGCCGGCCGTGCGACCGCCGGGCGAACTGCCGGAAGCTTGACGGGGCCTTAGGCTTTTGACGGGGCCTTAGGCTTTCGGGAAGCGGTGGACCTGCATCCGATCCGCGCAGCCGCCGCTATTTCAGGGGAATGGCCGTCTCTGACTTGCCGCGCTGGTAGGTGTCAGACAGCTCTGCGTAGTCCGCCCGGATGCTATCGGCGCGTGCCTGAAACTCCGTCCGGACCGCGTCGTCGCACGCGGTTATCAGGTCAGGGATGTGTTCACTATGCCAGAAGGCGTTGGTGCGACGGTAGCCGCCGGGGTCCAGCGTGAACAC
>JAGSYU010000162.1 GCA_018262575.1 Pseudomonadota bacterium
ACGTCAATCGACGAGGATAGTTCAGGCGTCGTGGTGGAAGGCGTTGAGGCAGGCGCGCCGGTTCGCTTTTCAGGCAGCGTGCTGGTGGGGGCGGATGGTGTCCGCTCAATGGTACGCGAGAGAGTGATCGGCGGTGGTCCCGCAGTTTACACCGGGCGTACCGCCTGGCGCGCGACATTCGAAGCCGAGGGCTTTTTTGCCCAGTCCTTCCGACACAATGAGACCGGCCTCTGGCTGGGTCGACGCGCCCATCTCGTTCATTACGCCATTGATGCAGGCCGGGAAATCAACCTCGTCGCGGCCATTGATGATGTTTGGAATGAAGACGGGTGGGATGTGCCGGGCGATCCGGCGCAGATTCAGGCGGCCTTCGGTGATTGGCCGGAGCCGGTGAGGAAGCTGATTGCCATGCCGGACAGTTGGCGGAAGTGGGCGCTTTGCGAGGCGCCGCGCGACACGCCCTGGACCAAGGGGCGGGCCGTGCTGATCGGCGACGCCGTGCACGGCATGCCACCCTTCGTGGCGCAGGGCGCGGCGATGGCCATCGAGGATGCCCGCGTGCTGTCCGGCCTGCTGGCCGCCGGCTTTGGCGACGATATCGAAGAGCGGCTCGGTCTTTTTGCCGAAGGTCGCAAGGCGCGCACCGACAAGGTGGCCGCTGCCGCCCGCCGCAACGGTTTCATTTATCATCTTGGCGGGGCGCCGGCGAAGGCGCGCAACCTCGGCATGCGCCTTCTCGGCGCCGAGCGGTTGGCCGGCAACATGGATTGGATTTACGGCTGGCGTCCGGTAGAAGGCTAATCCCTCTCTCGGATTTGCGCCAATGACATCACCCGTCCAGGATCGTTTCGACCGGCGCCGCCTTGCCGGGCTCGCCGCCGCGATCGGAGCGATCTCGGCGGTGGGTACCTCGCTATCGCTGGGCATGCCGCTTTTGGCCGTCATCCTGGAGCAGCGTGGCCATTCCAGTTCGGTCATCGGTCTGGTGACGACGTCGGCGGGCGTTGCGGCGCTGCTCAGCACGCCCTTCGTGCCGAAGCTGACACGCCGCTTCGGTGCCGCCTGGGTACTGCTGGTGGCGGTGATGCTCGGCACGATCACCTTCCCGCTGTTCTATGTCTTCGATTCGATTGCCGTCTGGTTCGTGCTGCGCTTTGTCTTCTCGCTCTGTCTCAACACGGCCTTCATCGTCTCGGAATTCTGGATCAACGCCTTGGCGCCAGCTGAGAAGCGCGGGTTCGTCATGGGTGTCTACGCCTCCATCCTGTCCGTCGGCTTCGCGGTAGGGCCGGCTATCCTGAGTCTGGTCGGCTCGGAGGGCTGGCTTCCGTTTGCCATCGGCACCGGTTTGATGGCCCTGTCGATCCTGCCGATCATCGCCGGCTTCCGGGCCGATCCGCTGATCGACGAAGGCAAGGGCGGAAATTTCCTGCATTTCCTCACCGTGGTGCCGCTCGCTACCTTTGCCGCTTTCACGGTGGGCGCCGTCGAATCGTCGGTAATGAGTTTTTCGCCGGTCTACGGCCTCCGCCTCGGCTACAGCGAGCAAGTGGCGGCGCTCCTCGTCATGGCGGTGGCGCTCGGCAACATTGTGGCGCAGCTGCCGCTCGGCATGCTGTCCGACCGCATGGACCGGCGCCGCCTTCTGTTCTTCATAGCTCTGGGCGGTATCGCGTCGGCTCTGCTGGTTGCGTCGGTATCGTCGAACAAGGTCTTGCTGATGCCGGCCATCGGACTTTGGGGTGGGCTGGTCGCAGGCCTTTATGCGGTGGGCCTGACCCACCTCGGAGCGCGGCTTTCCGGCGGAGATCTGGCCTCGGCCAATGCTGCCTTCATTTTCATGTACTCAGTTGGCATGCTGGTGGGGCCGGCCGCGACGGGTGCTGGCATGGACGCCATGGGGCCGCAGGGGTTGATCGTGGTGCCAGGATTGATCCTCGCCGCCTATGCCTTCTTCGCCTTCCATCGCCTCCGTCTGGTACCGGAGCCAAATATGGACACCCGATCAAGCTCGTCTTGACTTTCGGGCGCTTTCGACTAGGGTGCCCGCCGAACGAACGACGCTCCCCGCGTGGGGCGTCCAGCCGCTTTGGCTGTCACCGTCAACAAGCACAAGGAATCGGATGCCATGGCCAAGGCAACGACCATTAAGATCCGGCTCGTCTCGACTGCCGACACCGGGTACTTCTATGTCACCAAGAAGAACTCGCGCACGATGACCGAGAAGATGACCAAGACCAAGTATGATCCGGTCGCGCGTAAGCACGTCGAGTTCAAGGAATCCAAGATCAAGTGATCCGGCTCCGGCCGGATGCGCCTTGGGGCGCCCGGCCTGGACGAGGTTCCACGCAAAAGGCACCCGTTTGGGTGCCTTTTTGTTTTTCGGGCTAGGGAAGAATCGGTCGGGCGTCGCTGCTGCCGACAGCTTCTGGCACGTGGCACCCTATAGTCCGCCGGTCATTTCAGAGGATCTGCCGATGGTTGCCGCCGATCGTTCCGCTCTTGTCACGGCCGTCGAAGCGCGCCGGGCAACCGTTTTCGCACTTATTGCCGTGTTTCTCGACGTGGTCGGCTTCGGTCTCATCATCCCGGTGCTGCCGCGCCTCATCGAGGAAGTCGGCCGCACCGGGCTCGACGAGGCCGCGCGGATCGGCGGTTGGTTGTTTGCCGCTTTCAGTTTGGCGCAATTCATGTTCGCCCCGCTGGCCGGCGCGTTGTCCGACCGGCTCGGACGCCGCCCGTTGCTGTTGCTCGCCATCTCCGGCCTGGCGGTCGACTATGTCGTTCAGGCCTTGGCGCCAACCGTGCTGTGGCTGTTCGTCGGCAGGTTGATCGCCGGCGTCTGTGGTTCGTCGCACGTCATCGCCGGCGCCTGCCTCGCCGACGTCAGTTCGCCCGAGAATCGCGCCCGCTCCTTCGGCCGAATGACCGCGGCCTTCGGCCTCGGCTTTGTGCTGGGGCCGGCAATCGGTGGTCTCCTAGGGGAATTCGGTACACGCGTTCCCTTCTGGGCCGCGGCGGCGCTGGCCAGCGTCAACTTCCTGTTCGGCCTCGTGGCACTGCCCGAGACGCTCGCCCGAAACAGCCGCCGCCCGTTCCAATGGCGCGAGGCCAATCCGCTGGGCGTGCTCGCCGTGTTCGGTCGCTATCCCGGTGTCCTGCCTTATGCGCTGGTGTTGACGGTGTTCCTGTTCGGCACCTCCGTCTATCCGGCCATCTGGGCGTTCTGGGGCATGGCCAAATACGGCTGGTCAGGCACCACCGTCGGTCTGACGCTTGCCGCCTCCGGCCTGACCGTGGCGCTTTTGCAGGGATTCGGCACCGGCCCGGCGGTGGTCCGTTGGGGCGAGCGGCGAATGGCAGGGGTCGGCCTCGCCGGAGCGGCCCTGACCTGCGTAGGCTTTGCCCTGTCGCCGACGACGGCGGTCGTCGTGGTCATGCTGGTGGTCAATGCCGTCGAAGGCTTCGCCCATCCCATGCTGGCGGCGCTGATGTCGAAGGCGGTGCCGGAGGACACGCAAGGCTCGCTGCAGGGCGGCATCTCGGCGCTGATGAATCTCGCCATGCTCGCCGGGGCGATCTTCTACACCCAGGTCTTCGGCTATTTTCTGTCGGAGGCTGCGCCGGTTCGCAGCCCCGACGTTTCCTTTTTCGTTGCCGCCGCGCTGATGCTTCTGGCTCTCGGACTGTTTGTCCGGCCGGTGAGACCGGCGGCGGGGTGAGCCGTCAGTTGATGGGCTTCACGACGTTCGGCTCGGCCGGAGCGGCAGGCGCATCGGTCTTGGACGGCTCGGTCTTGTCGCCTTCCGGCTCCGTCTTCGGGGCCTCCGTCGCAGGCTGATCGGTGGTGGCTGGCTTGCCATCAGCAGCCGGACTGTTACCGACCGGCGGTGTTGTCGCCGGAGGTTCGGTGGCGGATGCCGATGGCGTGTTGCACGCCGTCTCCGGCAGCAATTCAAGGTGGGCGATCTTGCCGTTAAGGACGAAGTCGCCGTAGTCGAGGCGCATCTTTGAAGAGATGCCGTTCTCCCACAGGTCGAAGGAGATCGAATAGTCCGGTGGCTGGTCGCCGCCGGTCTCGGCGCCAAAGTAGGAGACGGTGACCGGCCAGCGACGCAGGTCGCCGATCGGCTTCTCGCTCTCGTCAGGCGGGATGGTCCGAAGAGCACCGATGACCGTCGAGGTGTGGAACACGTGCTGGCCGCCATCGGAGCCGTCATAAATGTCGTCGGAAAAGACGGTGGTGCCTTTCTCGGCTTCGGCGATGGTCTTGAGGAGCTGAGTGGTCGGGAACATCACCGGCTTGTCGATTGTGAACTCGGTGTTCTCGGTAAGCTTCAGCTTGACGTTGACCTTGTCGCCGTCGCGTACGGCTGTGCCGTTGACGTCCTCGGTCTGCACCTCGTTGACGAAGGTCTGGGACTGGAAATTAAAGCTGCGACCATCGCCGCTTTCGAAATTCTTGTTCCGCAGATCAGTGACCGCCGAGTTGCCCCCGGTGTCGCCTGTTTCCAGTACGAAGCGAAAGTTTACGGAGTAACCCTCACAAGCGTTGCCGGTGAATTCGTAGACCATGCGCCCTTTCATATTGACGCTGAGGTCGCTCATCTGAGGATTACTCTCGAGAGAGAGATCGTAGGCAACACGGTGCGGCACCAAACCGCCAGCAAGCGTCGGGTCGATCAGCGCCGAAAAGGCGCAGGCGATCATCGCCGACCGGAAAAGCAAATTCATCATGGATCCCCGGCCTGTCTGCAAAAATGGATTCGTTGAGTATGCGGATGAATGAACACAAGATAGCATGTATACCCACCCAAACATAAACCGATCGTGTAGCAGGTAAATGCGCGTCCGGACGGGCGAGTTGCGCTGGCCGGTATGATGGGGCATGACTCCGGTCACCTATTTCGGAGGTTTTCCCAAAATGACCAGTTCCGTCGAAACCGCCCTCAACGGCCTTGGCCAGGCGTTGCCTGAAGCGATCGCGCCCGTTGCCAACTATGTGCCTTATGTCCGTACCGGCAATCTGTTGTTCGTCTCGGGCCAGATTTCCAAGACGGCTGCCGGCGCCGCCGTTACCGGCAAGCTTGGCGTCGATGTCGATGTGGCTGGTGGGCAGAAGGCCGCTGAGCTCTGCGCCCTCAACATTCTGGCGCAAGTGAAGGCGGCCGTCGGCGATCTCGACCATATCGTGCGGATCGTCCGTCTCAATGCCTTCGTCAACTCCGCTCCGGAATTTACCGATCAGCCGCAGGTCGTCAACGGAGCGTCAAATCTCCTCGCTAATGTCCTGGGCGATAAGGGCAAGCACAGCCGCACGGCCGTCGGCGTCGCTGCCCTGCCGCTCGGCGTCGCGGTGGAAATCGATGCCATCATTGAGGTTTCCTAAGGCAAATGACCGATTTTTCCTGGCTGACCGCCCGCCCCATCGCTCACCGCGGCCTGCATGACGCCAAGGTGGGGCGGATCGAGAATACGCTTTCGGTTTTCGATGCTGCCGCGCGGGCGGGTTTCCCGATGGAGATGGACGTCCATCTCTCCGCCGACGGCGTCGTCTACGTTTTTCATGACGACGTTCTCGACCGCCTGACCACCGGCAAGGGACCGGTTGCCGGCCGGACCATGGCCGAACTCAGGGCCATTCCGATGGTCGGCACGGAAGATCGCATCCCGACGCTCAAGGAGGTGCTCGATCTCGTCGGCGGGCGAACCGGTCTCGTCATCGAGATCAAAAGCTATTTTGCCGAACGCCAGCGCGACCTTGTCGAGGCGACCGCCCAGGAACTGGCGACCTATGACGGGCCGGTGGTGGTGGAATCCTTCGATCCGCGCCAGATCCAGGATCTTGCGGAGATCGCCCCCAATCTGCCGCGCGGCATCGTCGCCGACGATGCAGCGAGTGCCGAGGACTACAATCACTATCGTTTCCTGGGCCGCGAGGAGCTTGCCACGCTTTCCCATCGCTCGTGGTCGCAATTCCAGTTCGTCAGCTACTGGGTGAAGCTGCTTGGCAACGACGTCAGCCGCCGGGCGCGCGACGAGTGGAAGCTGCCTGTCACGGCCTGGACTATCCGCAAGTCGGACGAGCTTCAGGCGGCGACGGATTTTGGCGCCCAACTGGTGTTTGAGGGGTTCGATCCCGACGCCTGAGAGCCCGACCGGAAACTCTACTGGGGCGGGCATCTAGCTTCGAATTCTGCGCTTCCGGTGCTCACGAACAGAAGTTCGCTCCGCTCCGGTTCTCGAATTCATCGCTATCTGCCTAGCCACCAGCGAGTTTCAGATCGGGCTCTAAGAAGGATACTTCCCGGATAAAAGGGTGGGTGGAGGCGCCGCGACCGGCGCCTCTTTTCCTTGCGGTTATGCCGTGAAAGCGGCCCGGTTCGCTTCGAAGAAGGCGGCAAGCGAGCGCGGTTTGCGTCCGGTCAGCTCTTCAACGGCGCTGGACGTTTTGGCCAGCAGGCCGGCGCTGTTGGTCGCGTCCATCGAGAGCATAAGCGTGATGACGAAATCGGGCACGCCGGCTGCCTTGAGATTGCTGCCGAGCACCTCGGGCGCTAGCCGCACGACGCTGATCGGCTTGCCGAGTATTCCGGAGGCCAGACTGGCCACTTCTTCGGTCGTGAACGTTTCGTCGCCGGTGACGTCGTAGATGGTCTTGTCGGCGGCCCACGGGCGGGTCAGGGCGGCAGCGGCGGCACGGGCGCAATCGTCATGGGCGACGTAGGTCACCTTGGTGCCGAGCTTGTCCGACGTGTACCAGGTGCCGTGCTTCACCACGGCCGGCAAGCCCATGAAGAAGTTTTCCTGGTACCAGTGGTTACGCAGGATGCGGTAGGGCAGGCCGCTGTCGAAAATGGCCGTCTCGGTGCCGGCGTGATCGCCTGCAAAGAACAGGGGGTGGTTGGCGCCGTGAGGGTTGGGGGCGGAAGTGTAGACGATACCCTTGACGCCCGCAGCCTTCGCCGCGGCAACGGCGGCTTGCTGACCGGCGAGGCGGCTGCCGATGGCATCTGTCGATACAATGAGAAGGCGGTCGATGCCGGTAAAGGCGGGCACCAACGTCTCGGGCTTGCTGAAATCGACGGCCCGCGTGGTGACGCCGCGTGCGGCAAGATCGGCGAGCTTGCCAGGGTCGCGAGTGCCGGCGACGATGTCGGCGGGCGCAATGCCGAACTCGTCGAGAAGAAGGTTGACCACACTACGGCCGAGCTTGCCAGCCGCGCCCGTGACCATCAGTTTCTCGCTCATGAACGTTCCTTAGTCTGGAAATGCAATATTGTCTCTTTATGAGACCACCTCTAAAATAGAGGCCTTATCCGAGCAGGCAAGATGGCAGTTTGACCTGCGTTAGTTACTTGGAGGGAACCGGTGACGACGGCAATTTCCGGCGAAGTGGACACCATGCTCGAAGGCTTTCAACAGGCGATCAGCACCGAGCCGAATTTTGACGCCTGTCCGGTTCGCGGCGTGCTCGACCGTATCGGCGACAAGTGGAGCACGCTGATGGTGTTGACGCTGGCCTTGCGACCGCATCGCTTCGGCGAACTGAAGCGCGCCATTCCCGACATTTCCCAGCGCATGCTGACGCAGACGCTGCGCGATCTGCAGCGCGATGG
>JAGSYU010000047.1 GCA_018262575.1 Pseudomonadota bacterium
TTAGCATCGACAAATCCCCGAAAGGATCTCTCAACGCCGAATGCCCTAAACGCCGGCCACGTTTCTCTTTCTTCCCATTCACTTGTCAAAGAACGGAGGAGAACCAAGCCCCTCAAATCCACCGCCAGACAACCCCAACCAAACCGCCAGGACCCGGCAACAGAACACCGCCGGCACTACGTCGCTGCAGCGCCGCCGTCGATGAACGGGGTTATAGGGGGGCGACCTGCCCTTGTCAACACCGCCCGATTCAGAAAGAAATGGCGATCTGATTTTGGAAAAAATGACACTAAATCAAATAGTTGCGAATTTTCCAAACGGTCAAAAAACCGTCACGGACACTGCCTTCGCCAAAAATAATCCTGAAAATTTTCGGCAAGCCGCCAAAAGGTTCGGCAAACCGCCCTCAATCGCCGTTCACAGGACCGGCGGGGCAGCCGGCAGCGATCCAGGCGGCCTCACGGCGGCGCAATTCGGCCCCGAGCGCTGGCCCCGGCGCGTAGCCTTCCGCGATCAATCCGGCGGCAGTCACCGGCGATTTGGGCGGCTGGAAGTGGCGCACAAGGTCAAGAAGGTCAGCCGACGGCTCGATCTTTGTTTCAATGGCGGCGAGCAGCAGCGCTGCGGACGCCACCTCATTGCCCGCCCGGACCACGGCAAGACGAGCGGTCGCCGCATCCATGCGCGCAGACAATGCATCACTCCACAGAAGGATCGCGCCAATCCGTTTGTTTTCCCGCCCCGACAGGCGCAGCGCGTCGGCAAGTGCTTGCCGGTCAACCGCAAGTGCGGCTAGCCGCATCTCAAGATCGAGTGGCAAGCCAAATCGAACCGAGAGGTCAACCGCCGACGAGAAGCGCGGCACGGAGCCACCACCGGGCAGGATGCGGGCCAGAATGCCTGTCTCATTCATGACGGTGAGGGCCGGCACCGCGCCGCCAGCCGTCACCAGCTTGCGCATCTCCGCACCGATCCGTTCACGCGATAGCCGGTCGATCCCATCCGCGAGCCTGACCACTGCCGCAAGGCCTGACGCGTCGAGAGCGCCACGGCCATAGCGCGCGTGAAAGCGAAAGAAGCGCAGAATTCGGAGATAGTCTTCTTCGATCCGCTGGGCCGGATCGCCGATGAAGTGGACACGGCCGGTGAGCGCGTCGGCGATGCCGCCGACCGGATCGTGCAGCGCACCATCGGCGTCGGCATAGATGGCGTTCATGGTGAAGTCGCGGCGCCGGGCATCACCGATCCAGTCGCGGCTGAAAGCGACCACAGCGTGCCGGCCGTTGGTTTCGAGGTCGGCCCTGAGCGTTGTCACCTCGAACGGCCGGCCGGCAGAAACGACCGTCACCGTCCCATGCGCGATACCGGTCGGCACGGCTTTGAGGCCAGCGGCCGTAACTCTGGCGGCAACCGTGTCGGGCAGTGCCGTGGTGGCGATGTCGACATCATCGACCGGCACGCCCATCAGGGTGTTCCGCACCGCACCGCCAACCACACGCGCCCGGTCACCGTCCAGTTCGATCGCCGCGATCACCCGCCGGAAAGCGGGATCGGCAAGGAAAGATGCGTCGGCGATCGAGACGGGCCGGTTCAACGGAACACTTCCTCATAGAACCGGCGAAGAATATTGCCGGTGACGCCCCAGATGCGGTGGTGGCCATATTGCAGCGAGAAATAGTGGCGGCGGCCACTCGCATGCTCGAAGGATTCCTCACGGTGATTGCCGGGATCCAGCACGAAGTCGAGCGGCACCGAGAACACTTCGGCCACCTCGCCGGGGTTGGGCACCAGCGTCGGCGTGCCGCCGACGAGGCCGATCACCGGGAAGACGCGGAAGCCCGACGGCGTTGGATAGGGCGCGAGCAGGCCGACCGGCTCGACCAACGAGGACCGGAGGCCAACCTCCTCTTCCGCCTCGCGCAACGCCGCCTCGACCGGCGAGGCATCTTCCGGGTCGATCTTGCCGCCAGGCAGCGCGACCTCGCCGGAGTGAACCCTCAAGCCATCGGTGCGCCGGATCATGATAAGGTCGAGGCCGCCAGAGCCCGGCCGGCCAACGAGGCCGATCAGCACGGCGGCGTCGCGCAGCGGTTCGGTGGAAGCAGCCAGGCTGGCAGCCACCCGGCCCTCGCCGGACGCGCGCAGCGCACCGGCCGCCGATAGCGGCCGCATACGGCCAGCCCTGGCGAGAATCTCGACCGGTCCCACCTCGTCGGCGATCACACCTGCCTCCCGGCTGGCCGCGCCTGCCTTGATTTTGCTTGCCTCATGGGTTGAAACCAGATCCAGCACTATCGCCGAAAGGTGATGCGCCGCGCAGTGGGAGATGTCAAACTCGCCCGCTGGGCAGCAAAGCGATCGCGCGTGAGAAAAACAAGAAGCAGCGAAAGCGGGTTCCGGCGCCGCGCGAAGCGGAAGCCAAGGGCCGGAGGCCCGCCGGCAACTGAGGCAAGAAGAAAGAGGAGCAATCCGCGATGGATGCAGACATCAAGCCGGTGGCCGACGCCGTCGCCGAGGCGGACGCCGCTTTCGCCAGGCTTTCGGCCGTGCGCGCCGCCATCGCCCGCGTCATCTTCGGGCAGGAGGCGGCCGTCGAGGCGGCGCTGGTGACGTTGCTCTCCGGCGGTCACGGCCTGATCGTTGGCGTACCGGGTCTTGCCAAGACCAAGCTGGTCGAGACGCTTGCCGTCGTGCTCGGCCTCAGCGAAAGACGCATTCAGTTCACGCCCGATCTGATGCCTTCCGATATTCTCGGCTCGGAAGTGCTCGATCAGGCCGCCGACGGCAGTCGTTCCTTCCGTTTTATCCATGGCCCCGTGTTCGCCCAGCTCGTCATGGCCGACGAGATCAACCGCGCCTCCCCGCGCACCCAGTCGGCGCTGCTGCAAGCCATGCAGGAGCATCACGTCACCGTCGCCGGCCTCCGCCACGATCTGCCGGCCCCTTTCCACGTGCTGGCGACGCAGAACCCGCTCGAACAGGAGGGCACCTATCCGCTGCCCGAAGCCCAGCTCGACCGCTTCCTGCTTGAGATCGACCTCGACTACCCCGACCGCGATACCGAACGCCGCATCCTGATCGAAACCACTGGCCGGAACGAAGCGACGGCCGAGCGGCTGCTGGCCGACGGCGAGCTTCAGAGCCTTCAGGCCCTCGTTCGCCGCCTGCCGGTCGGCGACCGCATCGTCGAGGCGATCCTCGACCTGGTGCGCGGCGCCCGACCCGGCGCCGATCTGGCGCCGGACGCCGCCCGCGACATCGCCTGGGGACCAGGCCCGCGTGCTGCCCAGTCGTTGATGCTGGCGGTGCGTGCGCGCGCGCTGATGACCGGCCGCTATGCACCGTCGCTCGACGACGTCGCCGCCTTGGCGGTACCGGTGCTGAAGCATCGGATGGCACTGACCTTCGAGGCGCGCGCCCGCCGCCGTTCCGTCGCCGAGGTGGTCGGCCTCATCCTCGATAAGGTGATCTGAGCCATGACGGGGCACGAAGCGCTGACGCCGGAAGGCGTCGCTACGGCGCGAGGCCTTGCCGCCGCCCTGCCCGATCTTCTGGTCGAGGCGCGGCGGGTGGCCGGCTCTGTGGCCGCCGGCTGGCACGGCCGCCGCCGAGCCGGGCCAGGTGAGGACTTCTGGCAGTTCAGGCCATTTCTGTCCGGCGAGTCCATGCGTGGCATCGACTGGCGGCGGTCGGCCCGCGACGAGACGCTCTTTGTGCGCGAGCGCGAACGCGAGAATGCCCATACCGTCTGGCTGTGGATCGACCTCACACCGTCGATGGACTTCCGCTCCGACCTTGCCCTGGCGAGCAAGCGCGACCTGGCGCTCACGCTCGCCCTAGCCCTCGCCGAGCTGCTGTCGCGAGCCGGCGAGCGAGTCGGTCTCGTCGGCGACGCCGAGCCGACTGCCCGCCGCGACGGCGCCGAGGTGATCGCCATGAAGCTCGCCCGGCTCGGCCCCGTCGGTGCCAGCCGAACGCCGGTCGCCATGCGTCGCCGCGACGACGTGATGCTCATTTCCGATTTCCTCGGCCCTCAAGCGGAGCGCAAGACGTTGTTTGCCGACCTTGCCACGCTCGAAAGCCGCGTCCACCTCGTCGAAATCGCCGACCCGGCCGAGGAAAGCTTTCCCTTCGCGGGCCGCGTCGACTTCGTCGACCCTGAAAATGGCGCGCGTCTTACCGCCGGCCGGGCCGAGGCCTGGCGCAACGACTATCTTGCGAGCCGGTCAGAGCACCGGGCGCGCCTCATATCCGCCTGCCGGCCTGGCTGGAGCCATACGCTCGCCCGCGCCGATCGACCGGCGACTGAAACGCTGATCACCCTCTGCGGCCAGCTTTCCGCGCCGGAGGGAGGGGGCGCATGAGCGGTCTTTCCTTCATCGCGCCGCTGGCACTGCTCGGTCTTCTGGCGCTGCCGGCTATCTGGTGGCTCCTGAAGGCGACGCCGCCACGCCCGGTAACGCGCGTCTTTCCACCGCTCGCCCTGATCGTTCGACCAAAGCGCGACGATGAGACGCCGGTTCGCACACCCTGGTGGCTGATCGCCTTGCGTCTTTTGATTGCCGGGCTGATCGTCGCAGCGGCGGCTGGACCGTTCCTCCATCCGGCCGAGCGTATCATCAGCGGCGAAGGGCCTCTGTGGCTGATCATCGACAATGGCGCCAGCGCCGCCCCCGACTGGCCGGAGCGCCGCGCCACGGCCGCCGCCATCCTCGCGGAGGCCGGGGACGCCGGCCGGCCGGTACTGCTCGTCGCCACCGCCGAGGGACCGGACGGCATCGGCGCGCAGACGACGGCCGCCGAAGCCCTCCGGCGCGTCAATGCCCTCGCCCCGCGCGCCGTTTTACCCGAACGCGCATCCCTTTTGCCCGTCCTTACTCACCTGGCGGCGGAGATGCCGCCCGGCGAGGTTGTCGCTCTGCCTGAGCCGGGTGACGACGGCACGGCGCACGATTTTCTCTCCGGCGTCGTCCGACTCTCCGACGCGGCACCACAGACGCTCGCCGTCTCCAGCCGGCCGGCACCCATCGCCATCGACGGCGTCGAGCAGGACGGCGCCGCCATCACCATCCATCTGCGGCGGCCGGCAGCCGGGGAGCCGGCAGAGGGCAGCCTCCGTCTTCTCGACCGCAAGGGACGGCTCCTCGACGAGCGGGCGTTTGCTTTCACGGCCGGTGACGTCAGGGCCGACGCCCGCTTCGAACTACCACTCGAGATTCGCAATGATATCGCCCGCGCAGAGGTGGCCGGCGGCAACTCGGCGCTCGGTGTCCACCTCCTCGACGACCGCTGGCGTCGCCGCTCGGTCGCTATCGTCACCGCCACCGGCAGCGAGGCGGCGCGGCCGCTGATTGCGCCGGAGTACTTCCTGGAAAAGGCGCTCGCCCCCTTTGCCGAGGTGATCGTTCCTGGCCAGGGTGCCCTTTCCGAAGCGTTCAAGGCGGCGGTTGACGCGCGCCCGGCGGCCATCCTGGTCGCCGACGTCGGCCGCCTCGGCGACGGGGAAGCAGCGCTTGCCCGCGCCTTCATGGAGAAGGGCGGCGTGCTCGTCCGCTTCGCCGGACCGCGGCTCGCCGCCTCGGACGAGACTCAAGTGCCGGTCATGCTTCGGCGCGGCGACCGTAGCCTTGGCGGCTCCCTGTCGTGGAGCCGGCCGCAGGCGCTCGGCGGCTTTTCCGAAAGCGGTCCCTACGCCGGCCTGACGGTGCCCGGCGACGTGACGGTGAGCCGACAGGTGCTGGCCGAACCCGGCGTCGACCTCGCCGACCGGACATGGGCCAGCCTGTCCGACGGCACACCGCTCGTGACCGCTGCCCGCGTCGGTGCCGGCTGGCTGGTGTTGTTCCACGTTACCGCCGACACCCGCTGGTCCAACCTGCCGATCTCCGGCGTTTTCGTCGACATGCTTCGCCGAACCGTGGCGCTCGGCACGGCCAGTGGCGCGCGGGAGATAAGTGGCAACGCCATGCTGCCGCCGCTCGCCCTTCTCGACGGCCAAGGCCGTCCCGCAGCATCGTCGGCCGGCGTCACCGGTGTCCGCGAGGCGGACCTCGCGACCATCCGGCCCTCGCGTTCAACGCCCCCAGGCCTCTACGGCAGCGACGACGGCTTCCGCGCGCTCAATCCGCTCAGGCCGGAGATGACCTACGCGCCGCCCGACCTCTCCGGCCTGCCAGACGGCGTCCGTCGCACCGGCCTTGTCACAGAGACCGCCGTCGATCTGTCGTCCTTCGGCTTCGGCCTGGCGTTCTTGCTGCTCCTTGCCGATGGCCTCGCCGTCACCGCGCTCATCGGCGGGTTCAAACAAAGGCGAACAGCGACGGCCCTCATCATTGTCGCCTTCGCTTTTCTGGTGATGCCTCACGATGCCCGGGCTGCCGACGACGCCCGTGTTCTGGAGGCGCTGTCCGCCACCCGGCTCGCCTATGTCGAGACTGGGATCGCCGACATTGACAAGACAAGCAGTGCCGGCCTGTCGACGCTGTCGCGCTTCATCGCCTCACATTCGTCCCTGGAGCCGGGCGAGCCGATGGCCGTCGACCCGGAGCACGACGAGCTGTCCGTCTTCCCGCTGATCTACTGGCCTGTCGACGCCGCAACGCCGATGCCGTCGGCCGCCGCCATGGCTCGCGTCGAAGCGTTTATGAAAGACGGCGGCACTGTTCTGTTCGACAGTCGCGACGATGCCGATTTCGCCGCCACCTCGCCCAACACGGCGCGCCTGCGCGACATGCTGGCGATGATCGACGTGCCGCCGCTCGAACCGGTGCCAACCGACCACGTGCTGACCAAAGCCTTCTACCTGCTCGGCACCTTCGTTGGCCGCAGCGAAGGCTCGCCGTTGTGGGTGGAAGCCGGGGAGACCAACGAGGATGCCGGTGAGGAGCGGCCGGTGCGGGCGGCCGACGGCGTGTCTCCGTTGCTGATCACCGGCAACGATCTGGCCGGTGCCTGGGCGGCCGACGACGACGGCGCCTTTTTGCACCCGCTGGTGCCAGGCGCCCCGCGCCAGCGCGAATTCGCCTTCCGCGCCGGGGTCAACATCGTCATGTACGTCCTGACCGGCAGCTACAAGGCCGACCAGGTGCATGTGCCGGCCCTCCTCGAGCGGTTGGGAGAATGAGGCCGCTATGATCTGGTCGATCGCCTTCGCGCCCCTCTTGCCAGTTTCAGTCCTCGTCGCTGCTGGCCTGTCGGCGCTCGCCGTCCTCGCCCTGATGGCTTTCCGCCGCCGTCCCGGCGTGGTGCTGCGAGCGCTGGCGCTTGCCCTTCTCCTGCTCGGCGCGGCAAGGCCCGAGCTTGTTGCCGAGGATCGCAAGGCGTTGCCGGCCGTCGTGGCGCTGGTCGCCGATCGCAGCGCCTCGCAATCGCTGGCCGGCCGGCCGGCCGACACCGATACCGCCTATGCGGCGCTGAAGGAGCGCCTCTCCCGCCTGCCTGGCATCGAAGTGCGTGAGGTGCCGGCGGCGGCCACCGACAACGCCGATGGCACCCGCCTGTTCGCCGATATCGCCCGCGCCCTCTCCGACGTGCCGGTCGAACGAATCGGCGGCGTCGCCGTCGTCACCGACGGTCGCATCCACGATGTACCGAAGGATATCGTCGGCCTTGGCTTTTCAGCGCCAGTGCATGTGCTGGTCACCGGCGACCCGGGCGAGTACGACCGCCGCGTCCAGCTGACCTCCAGCCCGAAATTCGCACTCGTCCGCTCGACCCAGCGCCTCAGCTTCCGCCTTGTCGATGACGGCCAGTCGCCGGACGGCTCTCCGGTGCCGGTGTTCGTCCGGCGAGACGGCGAGACGATAGCGACGGTCACCATGGCGCCGGGCGAGGAGCGCTCCGTCGACATCGCTATACCCCACGCCGGCGACAACATCGTCGAGGTCGAAGCCCCCCCGCTCTCCGGCGAGATCTCCCGGCTCAACAACACGGAGGTCGCCGTCATCGACGGCGTGCGCCAGGCACTCCGGGTGCTGCTGGTCTCCGGCGAGCCGCACGCTGGCGAGCGCACCTGGCGCAACCTCCTGAAATCCGACACCTCCGTCGACCTTGTCCATTTCACCATCCTGCGGCCACCGGAAAAGCAGGATGGCACGCCGATTGACGAGTTGTCGCTGATCGCCTTCCCCACCCGCGAACTGTTCGACGAGAAGATCGACGACTTCGACCTGATCATCTTCGACCGTTACGAAAAGCGTGGCGTGCTGCCGCTTCTCTACTTCGATAACATCGCCCGCTATGTCCAGGACGGCGGCGCCCTGCTGATGGCCGCCGGCCCCGATCCACTCAACGCCGACAGCGTCTACGACAGCCCGCTCGCCCCCCTCCTGCCGGCCATCCCCGATGGCAACGTCATCGAGACACCGTTCCGGCCGGCCATTACCGCCTTGGGCGCCCGCCACCCGGTCACGGCGAGCCTGCCGGGCGGTGATGTCGATCCGCCCCGCTGGTCGCGCTGGTTCCGCCTCGTCGAGACGCGCGAGAACCGTGGCGACGCGTTGATGTCCGGCCCGGACGGCAAACCGCTGCTGATTCTATCTCGCGAGGGCAAGGGCCGCGTCGCCATGTTGCTCAGCGACCAGGTGTGGCTTTGGGCCCGCGGCTTCGAGGGCGGCGGCCCGCATGCCGAGCTGTTGCGCAACATCGCCCACTGGCTGATGGGCGAGCCCGAGCTCGAAGAGGAGGCGCTCCGCCTGTCCGGCGAGAGCGGCCGGCTCGCCGTCGAGCGGCGCACGCTGAAGGAGACGGCCGCGCCGGTGACCGTCACCTTCCCCGACGGTTCCGAGCAGCGGATCGACACTCTCTCGCCTGAAGGGCCTGGGCGATTCGGAACGACGCTCGCCGCGCCACTGCCCGGCCTCTACAAGGCAAGCGACGGCACGCTGACCGCCCTCACCCACGTTGGCCCCGCCAACCCGCGCGAGTTCCGCGCCCTCGTTTCCACCACCGAGCCGGCCCGGCCGATCGCCGAGGCGACCGGCGGGTCGGCAGTCCGGCTCAGGATGGAATCGGGCGGACAGCTTTCCATGCCCGCCGTGGCGCTGCGACGGTCAGCCGCCGGGAGCTATGCCGGAGACGGCTGGATCGGGTTCAAGGCGTCCGAGGCCTACGAAGTGGCCGGGGTCGAGACGGTGCCGGTCTACCTCGGGCTTCTCGCCGCTGCATTGCTTCTGCTGGCGGTCGGCGGCCTCTGGTGGCGCGAGAGCCGGTAAGGCGGCCGTCCCCGGTCAACTGGCCGAACCGATTGCTTTCACCAAGCCGCCGACGCCATCGGACGCACCGGGCGCCAGTTCGGCCCATAGCAGACGAGCCGGATCGACCGGTCCCGGCAGTTGCAGGCGGCCGGCCGGCACGACGCGAAAGCCGAATGGCCAGTAATAGGGAAGGTCGCCGACCAGCACGACCAGCCGGTGGTGCCGCTGCCGCGCCGCCTCCATGGAAAGCCGCATCAACGCCTTGCCGACACCGAGGCTCTTGAGCGCCGGCAGCACGGCGAGGGGACCCAGCAGAAGCGCCGGTGTCACGCCCACCACGATGGCGGTGAGCCGCACCGAGCCGATGACGTTCCCCCGGTAGACAGCGACAAGGCTGGTCGGGCCGTCGGGCGCATGGCCCTCGCGCAGGCGGAAAGCGGTACGGCTGTAGCGACCGGGGCCGAAGGTGACGTCGTGAATGGCATCGATGGCGGCGGCATCTTCGGCCACTTCTGGGCGAAAGACGACATCCTCGAGCGCGAAGGCGTCAAGGGACCGGGCGAGCGAGAGATCTAGGGCAGTCATGGCGAACCGTGGAAAAGCGGGGTGCGGCGCCATCTATCCGCAGACCCCCGAGGATCAGCCGATCAGGCGCAGGAAGACGCGAAAGCGCGCTCAAGAGCGCATGCGTCGCGTCGTCGTCGCTGATCGTGGCCAAGGAGCATCAGGCTCTCCCAAAAGGTTCGCCGCCGCATACCACGACGGCGACGACCGCACAAGCGCCGGCCTTTCCGTCAAACTGCGGAAGCCGGACGATTCGAGACGATTCGGCCACCGTCGAGCGCCACCACCTGATCCATGCGGTGAAGCGCAGCGCGGGCATGGGTGACCAGGATGACCGTCCGGCCGGTCATCCGGTCGAGCACCCGGTTGAGGACAGCAGCCTCGGTTTCCGGGTCGAGCCCCTCGCCCGGCTCGTCGAGGACGAGGATGTCCGGGTCGACGAGCAGAACCCGGGCGATGGCGACGCGGCGCGCCTCGCCGCCCGATAGCGTGGTACCGGCGATGCCGACCGGCGTTGCAAGTCCCTTCGGCAGTCGCGCGACGAAATCTGAAAGGCCAGCCGTCTCGAGAGCACCGGCAAGTTCGTCGGCCGTCGCCGAGGGACGGCCGAGCCGGAGATTGGCCTCGAGCGTCATCGTGAAGAGATGCGGTTTCTGCGGCACCACACCGATCGTCCGACGGAGGTCGGCGAGCGCCAGATCGGCGAGCGCGACGCCGCCGAGCCGGATTTCGCCGATACCAGGATCGCGCAGCCGCGCGAGCAGAGCGGCGACCGATGACTTGCCGGCGCCGCTCTCGCCAACCAACGCCACATGGCTGCCGAAGGGAATGTCGAGACCAATCCGGTCGAGCGCTGGTCGGAAGGCGCCAGGATAGCGGAGCGTCACGCCATCAAGACGAAGATCTCGCCCCCCCGGCAACGGTCGGGGATCAATCCGCTCGATGATCGGCGGCGGTCGGTCGAGGATGGCGAACAGCCGCCGCGCCGAGGCGAGAGTCGAGGAGACGCCAAGAAAGGCGGCCGGCAGCCCGATGAAGGCCTCGGCCGCCGACAGTGACAGGAGCGCCGCCATGGCGAGGTCGGGACCCGCCATGCGGCCAACGGCGACGAGCGGCACGCCGACGGCGAGCGCCACGACAAGCGCCAGGTCGCCGGAGAGGCGGCCAAGCACCTGCCCGAGCGCCACCCGGCGGGCGAGCTGGCGTTCGGCGTCGACCAGCGAGGCCATGGCCCTGATGAGCCGGTCACGGTGGCCGACGAAGGCACCGACGGCGATCAGCGGCATCAGTCCGGAGAGATCGTCGACGACGAGCCGGCGAAGATCGGCCGAGCGGGCCGTCAGCGCACGGCCGGGCGCCGCCGCGGCGACGGCAGCAAGCGCTGGCGCGACAAGGCCACAGCCGACCAGAACCGCCAGCACGCCGGCCGCCAGCCGACCATCGTGGAGGAACAGCGCCAACCCGACGGCGGCCAGCGTCAGAAGGGCCACGGCCAGCGGCGAGAGGAGGCGCAGAAAGGTCAGTTCCAGCCGGTCGATATCGGCCTTGAGGCGGGCGAGCAGGTCGCCCGAACGGAGGTCGTCAAGCGCGGCTGGCGCGAGCGGCACCATCCTTGCGAACAGATGGCTGCGCGTGTCGGCAAGAAGGCGCAACGTCGCCTCGTGGCCAACCACCCGGTCGATATAGCGGCCACCGGTGCGCAGGATGGCCAGTCCCCGTATAATCGCCGCTGGCGTGAAGTAATTCATGGTGACGCCGGCAAGGCCGGCCGCCGCCATGGCGGTGATGAACCAGCCGGACACCGCCATCAGCCCGACGTTGGCGAGCGTTGCGATCAGCGACACCACCATCGACAGCAAGATCCAGCCGACATGACGCCGATAAAGACCAAGGAGACGCAGAAGATCCTTCACGCCGCGCCTCCGCCGTCCAACGTCGCCAGCATGTCGGCGAACGGGCCGCCGCGCGCCTTGAGCTCGACCGGCGTCCCCTGCTCCACGAGCCGCCCCGCCGCCAAAACCAATACCCGGTCAGCGGCCTCGACGGTGCGCAGGCGGTGGGCGATGGTCAGGCGGGTGCGGCCAGCGGACAGCGCGGCGATCGCCTCGCCCACCGCCGCCTCGGTACCGGCATCGAGGTGGGCGGTCGGCTCGTCCATCAGCACCAGCGGTGCCGGAACAAGGAAGGCACGGGCCAGCATCAACCGTTGCGCCTCACCGCCAGACAGACCTGCACCGCCTTCGCCAAGGCGGCTTTCCGCGCCATTGGGAAGACGCGCGACAAAATCGTCGGCGCGAGCCGCCCGCAGCGCCGCCGTGACATCGCCGGGCCGGCCCATAGCAACGTTTTCGGCGATGGTGGCATCGAACAGGAAAGCACGTTGCGGCAGAAGGGCAATGTGGCGCCTGATATCGGCGAGATCGAGGTCGGCGAGCGGCCGTCCATCGATCAGGATGACGCCGGCCGAGGGCTCCAGAAAGCCGGCGATCAGCGACAGGATGGTCGACTTGCCGGCGCCGCTCTCGCCAACGATCGCCACGTGTTCGCCGGCGCGGATCTCGAAGCTGACGCCGTCGAGGGCAAGGCGGCCATCGCCGTAGCCGGCCGCGACGTTGTCGAAGCGGACCGATACCGCCTTGCCAGCGACCAAGGATTCGCCGCCGGTCCGGCGGGGCGTCGGCCGGGCGAGGACGTCGGCAAGCCGTTCGGCGGCGGCCACCGCCTCCATGCGGGCGTGCCGTTCGGTGCCAAGCAGCCTGAGCGGCGCATAAAACTGCGGAGCGAGCAGCAGCACCGTGAGGCCGTCGACGAAGGCGATCTCCCCCCAGAGCAGGCGGAACCCCACGAGGACCGCCGTCACGGCGATGGAAACGGTGGCGAAGAATTCCAGCACCAACGCCGACAGAAAGGCGAGGCGCAGCACCTTCATGGTCTCGCGCCGGTAGTCGTCAGCGGTGCGGGCCACCAGCGCCACCTCACGCTTGGCTGCACCCAGCAGTATGAGGTCGGCGAGGCCGGCGACGGCATCCAGGAGATGACCGCCGAGCCGAGCCATCGAGGCCCACTGCCGTTGGTTGGCCTGTTCGGCCGCGCGGCCAGCCAGCACCATAAACATGGGCAGAAGCGGCAGGGTCACCGCGAAAACCGCCGCCGAGCGCCAGTCGACCGGCAACACGACAAGAAGAATGGCGACCGGCAGCACCGCGACGGTGGCCGTGGCCGGCAGCCACTGTCGCCAATAGGGTTCGATGCCGGCGACGGCGTCGGTCAATGTCGTCGCAAGATCGCCGGTAGCGGTGGCAGCCAGCCGCACCGGGCCGAGCGTGCCGACGTGATCGAGAAGACGGGCGAACAGGCCCTGCCGCACCCGCGCGGCGGCCTCGAATCCCGCCCAGGCCCCGCCGTAGCCGATCACCGCCTTGAACGCCACGACGCCGACAAGCTGCGCCAGCCAGGGCAAGACAGCGGCAAGATCGGCACCGCGAAAAACCGCCGCGTCGATGATACGAGCGGTGAGAAAGGCAGCCGCCACTCCGAGCAGACCCTCGGCGACAGCGGCAGCGAGCAGCAGCGCCGTCTCCTTTCGCACACCGGCCGAAAGATCGTCGAGAAGGGTCTCGGGTTTGCTCATGCAGGAACGGCCCGGTGATGCGTATGTGGCAGGCCGGAGTGCCACGCGCCGGCCGGAACCGCAAGGGCGGCGGCTTTCACTTGGGCGCGATCAAAAAGCGAGGCGACCAGCACGGTGAGCGGGACGACCGTGCCGGCCACTCGGGAAGGCGGATGGAGAGGCGCGGCGGAGACCGCCGCGCCCGATGGGCTATTCGGACGCGTCGAGACCGTCCTGGAATTCGAACCACATGACGTTGATCACACCGATCGCCGCAGCGGCCGTAACACCGAGGATCCAGGCGAAATACCACATTTTCCGTTCTCCTCTGTCAGTAAGCCGAATGCGAGCGGGTGCCGATGTCGTCGGCGGTGACGCGTCCCCACATGCGCCAGTAGCACCAGAGCGTGTAGAGCAGCACGATCGGCAGGAAGACAGCTACCGCCCAGAACATGACGTTGAGCGTCAGGTGGCTGGAGGTGGCATCCCACATGGTCAGGCTGGAGTTGGGGTCGAGGCTCGAGGGCATCACGAAGGGGAACATCGAGAGACCGGCAGTGCCAATAATGCCGGCAACGCCGAGCGCCGATGTCACGAAGGCAAGGCCCGGACGATTGGCTTTCGCCAGGAGGGCGGTCAGGAGCGGCCCGAGGAGGCCGATCAACGGCGCCAGCATGGTGATCGGCATCGTCGTGTAGATGTCGAACCAGGCACCCGGCGCCACCACCACCTGTTTGCCAAGCGGGTTGGGCAGGGCATCGAGCGGCGGCTGCGACACGATGCGATAGCCGTCGATGCCGAGCCAGACCCAGACGCCCGCGAGGGCGAACAGCACGGTAATTACCGGCGCCAGCCGGATCACCAGTGCTCGCGATCGCACCAACACCTCACCGGAGGCGCGGAGCTGCAGCCAGACGGCGCCATGCACGACGAGCATGCCAAGCGAGATCAGACCGGCAAGCAGCGCGAAGGGGTTGAGAAGTGGCAGCAGCGCGAAGATGAACGAACCCTGGTAGTGGGCGCGCAAGATCTCGTCGAGGCGGAAGGGCACGCCCTGCAGCAGGTTGCCGAACGCGACACCGAAGATCAGCGCCGGGATGGCACCACCGGCGAACAGCGCCCAGTCCCAGGTCGAGCGCCATTTCGGATTGTCGAGCTTCGAACGATAATCGAAGCCGACCGGCCGAAAGAACAGGGCGAACAACACCAGCAGCATCGCCATGTAAAAGCCGGAGAAGGCAGCGGCGTAAACCATCGGCCAGGCGGCGAACAGGGCGCCGCCAGCGGTGATCAGCCACACCTGGTTGCCGTCCCAATGCGGGCCGACGGTGTTGATGGCCACTCGCCGCTCGGCATCGGTCTTGGCGATGAACGGCAGGAGCGACCCGACCCCCATGTCCATGCCGTCAGTGATGGCGAAGCCGATCAGCAGTGCGCCGACGAGGATCCACCAGATGAACTTCAGCGTTTCATAGTCGAACATGGCGGTTTCCTCATTCTGCGGCCGCGACGCGCGCTGGCGTCGCGGTCTCGAAATGATAGCGACCAGTGCCGAGCGAACTCGGGCCAAGGCGGGCGAACTTGAACATCAGGTAAGCCTCGACGATCAACAGGCCGGTGTAGAGCACCAGGAAGCCGGTCAGCGAGAAGATCAGGTCGGTGGTGGTCAGGCTCGACGTGCCGAGGAAAGTTGGCAGCACCTCGCCGATCGCCCATGGCTGCCGGCCGAATTCGGCGACGAACCAGCCGAGCTCGCAGGCGAGCCAGGGGAGCGGGATGGCCCAGAGTGCCGCCCTGAGCAGCCAGCGGTTATTCTCATGGCTGCGCCGGGCGCTGACGTAGAACGCGGCGGCGAACACCCCCAGCATGATGAAGCCGAAGCCGACCATGAAGCGGAAGGCCCAGAACAGCGGCCAGACCTTCGGGATGGTGCCGTCGGCAGCCGCCTGGATCTGTTCCTCGGTAGCGGTGGCCGGATCCTCGACATACTGTTTCAACAGCAAGCCGAAGCCGATGTCCCGCGTATGGGCGTCGAAGATGGCGCGCGTCTCCGGCGTGGTATCACCAGCGCGGATCTTCATCATCGCCGCGTAGCCCAGCTGTCCCGACCGGATGCGCTCGAGATGCGCCTCGCGGAGCTGATTGAGACCAAGCACTGGCTCGTCCAGCGAACGTGTGGCGATCAGGCCGAGCGCGTAGGGGATTTCGATCGCCCCGCGGGTGACCTTATCCTCCTGCGAGGGGAAGCCGATCAGGTTGAAGGCGGCCGGGGCCGGCGCGGTGTCCCATTCGCCTTCAATGGCGGCAAGCTTGACCCGCTGCACGTCGCCGAGCTCATAGCCGCTCTCGTCGCCGAGCACGATCACCGAGAGACAGGACGCGAGGCCGAAGCCGGCGGCGACAGCGAAGGAGCGCTTGGCGAAGGCAACGTCACGGCCCTTGAGCAGATACCAGGAGGAAATGCCGAGCACGAACATCGAGGCGGTGGTGTAGCCGGCAGCGACGGTGTGAACGAACTTCACCTGCGCCACGGGGTTGAGCAGCACCTCGGCGAAGGACAGCATCTCCATGCGCATCGTCTCGGGCGAAAAGAACGAGCCGACCGGGTTCTGCATCCAGCCGTTGGCGACCAGAATCCACAGCGCCGACAGGTTCGAGCCGAGCGCCGTCAGGAAGGTGACGGCGAGATGCTGACGCCGGGTGAGCTTGTCCCAACCAAGGAAGAACAGGCCGACGAACGTCGATTCGAGGAAGAAGGCCATCAGGCCCTCAATGGCCAGCGGCGCGCCGAAGATATCGCCGACGTAGTGCGAATAATAGGACCAGTTGGTACCGAACTGGAACTCCATGGTCAGACCGGTGGTGACGCCAAGGGCAAAGTTGATGCCGAACAGCTTGCCCCAGAATTTCGTCATGTCCCGGTAGATTTCCTTGCCGGTCATCACGTAGACGGTTTCCATGATGACCAGCAGCCAGGCAAGCCCCAGCGTCAGCGGCACGAAGATGAAGTGGTACATTGCCGTGGCGGCGAACTGCCAGCGCGACAACTCCACGAATGTCTGATCGAACATGATGGCCGACATCCTCTCAGCGAGGGCGGCCGGACCACGCGTTTTGCGTCCGAACCGCCACGTCTGTTCCTCAAGGGCTCACCGCGTTGCTGGCGGGCCGGTGGGAGGCGGAACTCATCGATCCAGAGGACGAACAGGCGATATCGACCGCACGCTTCCGACGGTAAACCCGACGGCGACGGCATGAGCGACCATCATCTTTGCGACCCCCGCGACCGGTTGACACCGGCGGACCGCCGGCAGCTCCCCGCCCGGCAATCGACATGGACAGAATTATCGATATAAAGCTATACAGTCAATATACCTTTGGAGGAAGGTCGCCATGAAAATCAACGCTGTGACCCACGGCGCCCTCCGCATCCTGATGATCTGCGGCGACGGCAAGGCTGTGACCCTGCCGGAGATCGCCAGCCGGCTCGGCATGCCCGAGGCCCGCGTTACCCGCTCCTGCGCTGCGCTTGCCCGCGCCGGCCTGCTGGTCGGTCGTCGCGGCCGTGGTGGCGGCTACCGACTCGGCCAGCCGGCGGCGCAAATCTCGGTGCTGTCGGTGATTGATCTGTTCGAGCCGGAGGACGACATGCGCGTCTGCGGCCGCGGCGATGCCCGTGCCTGCCAGAACTGCCCCTTCGGTGGCGCCTGTGCCGAAGCCTATCGAGCCATGCGCGAGGAACTCGCAGCAATCTCCGTTGCCGACATCCTCATCGACCACGCCCGTCCGCAGGCCGCCCAATCTGCCTGAGCCCCCTGGAAGAGAGATCGAATTGTCCGAAGCTGCCGGTCAGGCGCGGACGACCAGCGGTTCGCCGCCGCAAACGGCAGCCGGAACCTGAGGCGCCACCACCCCATCGAGCAGGGCCTGGAACTCGGCCTCGTTGCCGGCGACGTCGGCGAGCGTCAGCCGGTCGAGCACGTCGAGGAAGGCGTCGGTCGCCCGGCGCAGCACCTGGCTCATGCGGCAACGATCAATCAGCGGACAGGTGTTGGTCTCCGGATCGAGGCATTCCACCACCGACAGGCCATCCTCGGTGCGGCGGACGACCTCGCCGAGCGACACCGCCGCGGCCGGCCGCTTGAGGCGGAAGCCACCTCGATTGCCCCGCACCGTTTCGAGATATCCCCAGGTACCGAGCTGGTGGACGCACTTGACCAGATGCGACTGCGGCAGATCGAAAGCCTCCGCCACCTCGCGGATGGTGACAAGCCGCGGCGAGCGGGCGGCAGCGGCCAGCAGCACGCGCAGCGAATAATTGGAGTAGCTCGTCAGTCGCATGTTGGCCCGGCTTCCGCTTGCGTCGGGATTCCCTCAACGGAAATCGCATGCGCCGGGCAGCTTTTCAAGACCGCCCTCCGGATCGGCCTCGGCGCTGAGGATCGGTCAGACGGCGATCCGGCCGCGGACCGCCTCTTCGTCCATGTTGTCGCGGCTGCCGGAGATCACGACTTCGCCGCGCTCCATGACCACGAAATCGTCGGCGAGTTCCTTGGCGAAATCGAAATACTGCTCGACCAGCACGATGGCCATGTCACCTTGCCGGCGCAGGAAGGTGACGGCATGGCCGATGTCCTTGATGATCGACGGCTGGATGCCCTCGGTCGGCTCGTCGAGGACGAGGAGGCGCGGTCGCGTCACCAGCGCCCGGCCAATGGCGAGCTGCTGCTGCTGACCGCCGGACAGATCGCCGCCGCGCCGCCGCAGCATGTCCTTCAGCACGGGAAACAGGTCGTAGATCATGTCTGGCACGTAGCGGTCGGCGCGTTTCAGCGTCGCAAAGCCCGTCTCAAGATTCTCCTGCACCGTCAGCAGAGGAAATATCTCGCGGCCCTGGGGCACGATCGCGACGCCGCGCCGTACCCGCGCGTAGGGCGAAAGACCGGCCAGATTGTCGCCATCGAGGCGGATCTCTCCGCCGGAGATCGGCTGCAGCCCGGCGATCGCCCGCATCAGCGAGGTCTTGCCGACGCCATTGCGACCGAGCACCGCGGTAACACGCCCGGCGTTCGCCGAGAGCGATACCTTTCTGAGCGCCTGCGCGGCACCGTAATGAAGATCGACGGCTTCGACGTTCAGCATGGTCTCCGTTCCTTCACCGCCCGAGGTAGACCTCGATCACCTTCGGGTTGGACGACACGGCGTCGAGTGACCCCTCGGCCAGCACCGAGCCCTCGTGCAACACCGTCACCTTGACGTCGAGGGCGCGGACGAAGGTCATGTCGTGTTCGACCACCACCACCGACTGCGTCCTGGCGATCTCCTTCAGCAGGATGGCCGTCTCCGCCGTCTCGGCGTCGGTCATGCCGGCCGCCGGCTCGTCGACCAACAGGAGGCGCGGTTCCTGGGCGAGCAGCATGCCGATCTCCAGCCATTGCTTCTGTCCGTGCGACAGCCGGGCGGCAAGAAGATCTCGCTTCTCGCTGAGGCGGATCGTTTCGAGCAGCGCGTCGATGCGCCCTTGCTCGACGGATGAGCGGCGGTGGAACAAAGCGGCAAAGGCGCCGCGCCGCGCTTTCAGCGCCAGCGCAATATTGTCCTCGACGCTGTGACTCTCGAATACCGTCGGCTTCTGAAACTTGCGGCCGATGCCGAGGTTGGCGATGGCTGCCTCGTCGAGGCGGGTGAGATCGACGGAGCCATCGAACAGCACGTCGCCGGTATCGGGCCGCGTCTTGCCGGTGATGATGTCCATCATCGTCGTCTTGCCGGCGCCGTTGGGGCCAATGATCGCTCGCATTTCGCCCGGTTCCAGCACCAGCGACAGCCGGTTGATGGCCCGGAAGCCGTCGAAAGACACCGAGACGTCGTCGAGGTAGAGCAGCGAGCCTTCGGCCTTGTCGGTCATGCTGCTTCTCCCGTCTGCCGACCGGCGCCGTTCGCCTCGACGGCCGGTTTCGCCCTGCCAGTGACCAGCTTGTCCCAGAGGCCGACGATGCCGCGCGGCAGGAACAGCGTCACCACCACGAACAGCGCACCGAGCGCGTAGAGCCAAACCTCGGGCAGTACGCCGGTGAACCAGGTTTTGCCGAAGTTGACCGCCACCGCGCCGATCAGCGGGCCGACCAGCGTGCCGCGGCCGCCGACCGCCACCCAGATCACTGCTTCGATGGAGGCGGCGGGATCGAATTCGGACGGATTGATGATGCCGACCTGCGGCACGTAAAGCGCCCCGGCGATACCGGCCATCGCAGCGGACAGCGTCCAGACGAACAGCTTGTAGTGCTCGACCCGGTAGCCGATGAACCGGGTACGACTCTCGGCGTCACGGATGGCCACCAGCACCTTGCCGAGCTTGGAGCGAACCACCGCCGACGCAATGACAAAGCCGATCGCCAGCATCAGCGCCGAGGCGGCGAACAATGCGGCCCGCGTGCCCGGCGCCTGAATCGGGTAGCCGAGGATGTCCTTGAAATCGGTGAGGCCGTTGTTGCCGCCAAAGCCCATGTCGTTGCGGAAGAAGGCGAGCAGAAGCGCGTAGGTGAGGGCCTGGGTGATGATGGACAGATAGACGCCGGTGACGCGGCTTCGGAACGACAGCCAGCCGAAAACGAGGGCGAGCAAACCCGGCACCAGCACCACCATCAGCAACGCGTACCAGGCCATGTCGAAGCCCTGCCAGAACCAGGGCAGCTCTTTCCAGTTGAGGAACACCATGAAATCGGGCAGCAGCGGATCGGCATAGACGCCGCGCGTGCCGATCTGCCGCATCAGGTACATGCCCATGGCATAGCCACCGAGCGCAAAGAAGGCGCCATGGCCGAGCGACAGGATGCCGCAATAACCCCAGACGAGATCGACCGACAGAGCCAGCAGTGCGTAGGTGAGGTACTTGCCGCAAAGGGTGAGCTGGTAGGTGGAGACGTGGAAGACGTTCCCCTCCGGCACCAGCAGATTGCCCGCCGGCACCAGTAAAGCGAGCGCCACGAGCAGGCCGACCACGATACGTCCGCGCCGGTCGAGGCTGTCGATGAGAAATGTGGTGATCATGCTTCCACCGCCCTGCCCTTCAGGGCGAACAGGCCGCGCGGCCGCTTCTGGATGAACAGGATGATCGCCACCAGCAGGATGATCTTGCCGAGCACAGCACCGGCATAAGGTTCCAGCATCTTGTTGGCGACGCCGAGCGTCAGCGCGCCGACCAGCGTACCCCAGAGATTGCCGACGCCACCGAACACCACCACCATGAAGCTGTCGATGATGTAGCCGCGCCCCAGGTTGGGCGACACGTTGTCGATCTGGCTGAGCGCCACGCCGGCCAGGCCCGCGATGCCCGAGCCGAGGCCAAAGGTCAGCGCATCGACCAGCGGCGTACGAATGCCGACGGCGGCGGCCATCTGACGGTTCTGCGTCACGGCGCGCATCTCGAGGCCGAGCCGGGTACGTTTCAACACGCCGATCAGTGCAAAGAAGACGGCGAGCGCGAACAGGATGATCCACAGGCGCGTCCAGGTGACCTGGATATCGCCGACGGCGAAGGCGCCCGACATCCACGCGGGATTGCCAACCTCGCGGTTGTTGGCACCGTAGAGCGAGCGTACCGCCTGCTGCAGCATCAACGATACGCCCCAGGTGGCAAGCAACGTCTCGAGCGGCCGACCGTAGAGCCAGCGAATGACCAGCCGCTCGATCAGGATGCCGGCGAGGGCCGCGGTCAGGAAGGCGACCGGCAGGGCGATCAGCAGCGAGTAATCGAACAGCTCCGGCCAGGAGGAACGGATCGCCTCCTGCGCGGTGAAGGTGGCATAGGCGCCGATCATCACCATCTCGCCATGCGCCATGTTGATGACGCCCATGACGCCGAAAGTGATGGCGAGACCGATGGCCGCAAGCAGCAGCACCGAACCGAGCGACAAGCCGTACCAGAGGTTTTGTCCGACATCCCAGAGCATCAGGCGGCTTTCGATCACCGCAGCAGCCTTGCGGGCAGCGGCACCGACCGCTCCCTCGGCAGATGTGTAGCCGGACAGGAAGCCGAGCGCGTCGCGGCTGCCGAGATCGGCGATGGCGGCGATCGACGCCACCTTGTCGGCCTCCGGCGCATCGGAGGCCAGCAGCGCTGTGGCCCGCGCCGCCAGCATGGCTGAGCGGATATCGGCGACGGTCTCGGCGGCGATCGCCTGATCGAGGACGGGAATGGCGGCGACATCCGCCGACTTCATCACCGCCTCGGCCGCCGCCCGGCGCACGGACGGATCGGGGCTCATCAGTGTCAGCGCCCCCACCGCCGAGGCGATGGCCCGGCGAATGCGGTTGTTGACCTTTATCTTTTCGACGGCCGCCTTGGGTGCCAGCCCGGCGCCGACCCCGGTCACCAGGTCGGTGAGGCGAAAGTCCAAGCCGGCCTTTTCCACCGCGAACACCGCGCCATCGGCCTTGCGCACCATCAGCTCGCCGTTGCCAAGGCGGTCGAGGATCGTCGGCACGCGATCATCGCCCGTGGCGGCCAGATCGGCAATCGCCTTCTCGGCCGCATCGAAGCCGCCGACGCCGAGGGCAACAACGTGAGACGAAAGATCGGCATCGGCGATTCGGACCGCCAACGCCGGCTGAAGTCCGGCGATCAGCGCAGCCAGAATGGCAAGAAGGCGAAGGAAAGCCATGGCATGTCCGTTCCAAGTCTGGACCGCGAAGCCGTACCCGTCCGGGGCCAGGGGCAGCCCCGGACGGAGAGTGCGCTGGCGGGTCAGGAACCGCCGCCGCACTTGCCGGTGGCGACATTGAAATTGCCGCAGGAAAGCGGCTTGCGCCAGTCGGCGATCAGGTCCTTGGACCCTTCGAGATAGTCAGACCACTCGTCGCCGACCACCGGTGCCGTCTCCGAGACGACCTCAAACTGTCCGTCGTCCTGGATCTCGCCGATCAGCACCGGCTTGGTGATGTGGTGGTTGGGCATGATGGTGGCGTAGCCGCCGGACAGGTTCGGCACGGTGGTGCCGATCAGCGTGTCGATCACCGGATCGACGTCGGTGGTGCCGGCCGCTTCCACCGCCTTCACCCAGGCATTGAAACCGATGTAGGTGGCTTCCATCGGGTCGTTGGTGGTGCGCTTGTCGTTCTTGATGAAGGCGTGCCAGCCGTTGATGAAGGTGGCGTTGGCCTCGCCATCGACCGACTGGAAGTAATTCCAGGCGGCAAGGTGGCCGACCAGGGGCTTGGTGTCGATGCCGGCCAGCTCTTCCTCGCCCACCGAGAAGGCAACCACCGGGATATCCTCGGCCTTGATGCCCTGGTTGCCGAGTTCCTTGTAGAAGGGCACGTTGGCATCGCCGTTGATGGTGGAGACGACGGCGGTCTTCTTGCCGGCGGAACCGAACTTCTTGATGTCGGCGACGATCGACTGCCAGTCGGAATGACCGAACGGCGTGTAGTTGATCATGATGTCGTCGGCAGCCACGCCCTTGGACTTCAGATAGGCTTCGAGAACCTTGTTGGTGGTGCGCGGATAGACGTAGTCGGTGCCAGCCAGCACCCAGCGCTGCACACCCTCCTCGTTCATCAGATAATCGACGGCTGGAATGGCCTGCTGGTTGGGGGCGGCGCCGGTGTAGAAGACGTTACGCTCGGACTCCTCGCCCTCATACTGGACGGGATAGAACAGGATCGAGTTGAGCTCCTTGAACACCGGCAGCACCGACTTGCGGCTGACCGACGTCCAGCAGCCAAACACCACCGACACCTTGTCCTGCGAGATCAGCTCGCGCGCCTTTTCGGCGAACAGCGGCCAGTTGGAGGCGGGGTCGACCACCACCGCCTCGAGCTTCTTGCCAAGCACGCCGCCCTTCTTGTTCTGCTCGTCGATCAGATAGAGGACGGTGTCCTTCAGCGTCGTCTCGGAAATGGCCATGGTGCCCGACAGCGAATGCAGCACGCCGACCTTGATGGTGTCGTCGGCGGCATGGCCGGCCGCCGTGGAAGCGAGAAGCGCGCCGAGAACGGCGGCAAGCGTCATGCGACGCCGATCGAAGATCTGCGACATCTTTGGTTCCCCGTTTTTGTCTGGAGGCTGGAGCCTCGCGCCCCGTCTGATCCTCGCTTCGACTTTCGGCCAAGCCGGGCGGACGCCCTATACGTCGATTGACGTAAGCCCCCGCCCGTCAGAGGGGCGGGATGATCATCACCGCAACGGCTCGATTGCCGGAAAAAAGGGCAACCTGCCACATGCAGACGCAGCGCCCGAAAAGTTGAGCGACCTTTCGAAAGAAAGGTGGCAGTGCGGGAAAGAGGGTGGGGGCGCATGGCGGCGCGGCAGCGCATCATTCCGATCCGGCGCCAGTATAACCGCTGGGTCGCCGACGAGACGCTGGAAGACTACGCGCTGCGGTTCA
>JAGSYU010000048.1 GCA_018262575.1 Pseudomonadota bacterium
TCTCGGCCTGATCCCGACGTTCCTGCACCACGGCATGGCCTATGTCGGCCTTCCCTACGCCTTCCAGGGCCAGATGGGCGTCGAGGCCGTCAAGGGTGGTTCGCCCTACGGCGCTTCGACCATCACCGATGGCGACGGCTCGCGCCAGCCGTCCGAGGTCGAGTTGGAGGCCGCGCGCTATCAGGGCGCCCACGTCGCGAAGATTGCCACCAAGCTGTTCGGCTGACGGCGCCACCACCGCGCTCCGAATGTTGAACCCCGGAACCCCAGCGGTTTCGGGGTTTATCTGCTTTTCGGGCGAGGACGCTCATAAAGGCCGACGGGTGCGCCATCGGTGCCGGCGATCATGGTGGCGCGCACATAGCCAGCCCGTTCGGCCAGCCGGATCGACGGCGCATTCTCGGGCTCGATGATGCAGGTGGTCAGCGGAAAGCGCGCCACCTTGTCGGCCCAGGTGAGGCAGGCGGTGAGCGCTTCACCGGCATATCCCTGGCCATGGGCGGACGACACGAAGGCCCATCCGGCCTCCGGAAGCCCTCGAATCGGCAGGTCGATCGGGCGCTTGAAATCCGAAAAGCCGATTTCGCCGATGAAGGCGGCGGTGTCCTTTCGCGTCACTGCCCAAAAGCCGTAACCCATGACGATCCAGTGGCCGGCATAGCGCAGATAGCGCATCCAGCTTTCATGCTCGGTCGCTGGCCGGTCGGAGATGAACCGGGTCACCCCTGGATCGGCCCACATGGCGGCCAGCACCGGAAAGTCGTCGCGCCGATGTCCTCTCAGGATCAGTCGGTCGGTCTCGATCTCCGGCGCTCGTGTCCTTCGGATCTGTGGCATCGGTCACCCCGCATCGATATAGTGCCGCTTTATCAGATTCGGCGGAGAGTGAGCCTCATGCGGTGTCCTTATTGCGGCAATGACGACAGCCAGGTGAAGGACAGCCGCCCAACCGAAGATGGCACCGCCATCCGCCGCCGCCGCGTCTGCATTGCTTGCGGTGGCCGCTTCACCACCTTCGAGCGTGTGCAACTGCGCGAGCTCACCGTCATCAAGCGCTCCGGCCGGCGCGTGCCCTTCGATCGCGACAAGCTGATGCGCTCGGTGCAGATCGCCCTCCGCAAGCGCCCGGTCGAGAGCGAGCGGGTCGAGCGGATGGTCAACGGCATCGTTCGCCAGCTCGAAAGCATGGGCGAGAGCGAGATCGAGGCCGGGCTGATCGGCCGGCTGGTCATGGAGGGGCTGAAGACGCTCGACGACGTCGCCTATGTGCGCTTCGCCTCCGTCTACCGCGATTTCCGCGAGGCCAAGGATTTCGAAAGCCTGCTCGGCGAGCTCAGCGCCGACAGCGAGTGAGGCGGCCATGACGGTGGCGCGCAGCCAGCCGACCGAACTCGATCGACGTTTCATGGCCGCCGCCATCGCTCTCGGTTGGCGCAATGCCGGTGTCGCCCGACCGCACCCCTCCGTCGGTGCCATATTGGTGCGCAAGGAGCCGGACGGTTTCGAGGTGATCGCCCGCGCCGTGTCGGCGCCTGGCGGGCGGCCACATGCCGAGGCGCTGGTGCTCGCAGCCGCTGGTGCCCGCGCCCGTGGCGCGACGCTCTATGTGACGCTTGAGCCTTGCCTCAACGGCGGTTCGGCGCCCTCCTGCGTCACCGCGTTGGTCAACGCTGGCGTCGCCCACGTGGTGATCGGCATCGAGGACCCCGACCCTCGCTATTCCGGCCGCAGCCTCGCCATCCTCGAACGCAACGGCATCCGGGTGACGAGCGGCGTTCATGCCGCTCAGGCGGCATTGCTGCACGCCGGCCATATCGCCCGCTCGCGTCTGGACCGGCCTCACGTTCACCTCCGTCTGATGCTCAGCGCCGATGGCTGCGTCGAGCGCACCGGCGAGGGGACGCGCCCGATCGCCTCGGCCGCTGCCCGCGCTCACGGCTTCGGCATGCGCCTGCTGCACGACGCGGTGATGGTCGGCAGTGGCACCATCGTTGCCGACGATCCCCGCCTGACGGCCCGCCTGCCGGGCTGCGAGAGCCGCTCGCCGGTGCGCGTGGTCATCGACGCCGAGGCGCGCACGCCGGTGAACTCCAATGTCGTCGCGCTGGCCCGTACGTCGCCGACCTGGATCTTTGTGGCCCCTGATGCGCCGGAAGAGCGGGTAAAGGCGCTGTTTCAGCGTGGCGTGCTGGTGCTGACGGCCGAGCGCGATGGTTCCGGCCGCATCGATCTCGCCGATGTGCTGTTCCAAATGGGGCGTCTCGGCGTCGGTTCGGTGTTGGCCGAGGGCGGGGCGCGCCTGTCGCGGTCGCTACTGGAAGCCGGCATGGTGGACGAGGCGACGGTGATCATCTTCGGTGAGGCGGCCGGCGGCGAGGTCCCCGACTTGCCCTTGACGGAGCTTTCCGAGGCCGGTGCCTTTCGCATCGTCGCCGGTCGGTCGTTCGGCGATGACCGGCTGTTGCATCTCGCCCGTATTGATGGCCGTACCTCAATCCATGATATCCGCCTACCCGTAAGGCCTATTCGCAGGCCTATTGCGGAACCTCTATGATTTTGCCAACCTCTTTGCGGTAAATGATTTGTTAGCCCGAATGGGGACCGCGATGACCCTTCCGACCACCGTCCAGGACGTCAATAGCCTGGGTGCCAAGGCCTTCATGGCCACCTTCGGCGATGTCGCCGAGCATTCTCCCTGGGTGGCCGAGGCCGCCGAGGAAATGCGTCCTTTCCACAATCGCGACGCCGTCGTCGCCGCCTTCGAACAGGCGCTGCGCACGGCCGGCCGCGCCGCCAAGCTGGCGCTGATTCGCGCCCATCCCGATCTCGCCACCAAAGCCAAGTCCACCGCCGACGACTCGCGCCGCGAGCAGGCCGGCGCCGGGCTCGACGCGCTATCGGCTGAGGAATTCGCCCGTTTCGAAGCGCTCAACACGGCCTATCGCAACCGCTTCGGCTTTCCCTTCATCTTTGCCGTGCGCGGAGCGACCAAGACCGAGATTCTCGCCGCCTTTGAGGAGAGGCTGGGCAACAGCCCGGAAGCGGAGTTCGAGCGCGCGATCGACGAGATCGCTCGCATCTTCCGCTTTCGGATCGAGGACCGGGTCGCATCGTGAGAACGCCTAGAGAACTCGGCGTTCGCGCCGAGGCGATGCTCGCCGACCTTGCCGCCTTTACCGACGGCGAGGACAATCTGACCCGCCTTTATCTTTCGCCGGCCCATCGCGCCGCGGCGGACCGCGTTGCCCTCTGGATGCGCGACGCCGGCCTCGACGTTGCGCTTGATCCGCTCGGCACCGTGCGCGGCCGCCTGAAGCCGACGGCGCCGGGGAGGGCCGGCAATCGACGCCTGCTGATAGGCTCGCACATCGATACGGTGGTGAACGCCGGCCGCTATGACGGCATGCTCGGTGTGGTCGCCGGCATTCTTGCCGTCGAGGAGATCCGAGCGCGTGGCATCGACCTGCCGTTCGGGGTCGACGTGTTGGCTTTCGGCGATGAGGAGGGCGTGCGCTTTCCGACGACGCTCATCTCCAGTTCGGCCGTCGCTGGCCGTGTTGTCCCATCCGACCTCGACGCCCGCGACTCCGACGGCGTCGCTTTGCGCGACGCGCTTGTGATTTTTGGTGGCGATCCTGAAACGGTTGCTTCCGCGACTTACGCCCGCGACGAAGCGCTCGCCTATCTCGAGGTGCACATCGAACAGGGGCCGGTCCTCGAAGCCGAGGGGCTGCCGCTCGGTATCGTCACCTCGATTGCCGGCCAATCGCGCTTTTTGATCGCTGTCACTGGTGAGGCGGGACACGCCGGTACCGTGCCGATGGCGCTGCGTCATGACGCGCTGGCCGCCAGCGCCGAAATGATGCTGACCATTGAGGAGGTGGCACGGGCCGGCAGCACCCATCAGATGGTCGCCACCGTTGGCCGTCTCACGGCAAAGCCCGGCGCCGTCAACGTCATCCCGGCCGAGGTGGCCTTCACGCTCGACATCCGCGCCGATGCCGACGCGCCGCGCCTTGCCGCGATTGCCGAGCTGGAGGTGCGCCTGCAGTCGATTGCGACCCGGCGTGGTGTCTCGGTCACCATCGACAAATTCTATGAGAGCCCGACGACGCCCTGCGCCCCGCGTCTTCAGGACGCCTTGGCCGACGCCCTGTGCGATCTTGGCCTTGCCGAGCGGCGGCTCGCCTCCGGCGCCGGCCACGACGGTCACGCCATGCACCACCTCACCGACGTCGGCATGCTGTTTGTGCGCTGCCGCGGCGGCATCAGCCATAACCCGGCCGAGTTCGCCGCCATTGACGACATGGGCCTCGCCGTGGAAGCCTTGGTCAAGGCCATCGAGCGGCTGGCGACTGACGCCGCATCTTCAGGGGACCGGACATGAAAGCCATCATTGAAGCCGCCTTTGCCGCCGAGGTCGACTTCCTGAAAGCGCTGGTGAGGGTGCCGAGCGACAATCCGCCCGGCGACTGCGCCGCCATCGCCGAAACGGCCGCTCTCCATCTTGAAAGCCTCGGCTTCACTGTGGAGAGGCATCCGGTGCCGGAGCCTTTCGTTCGCCAGAACGGCATGCGTTCGGTGACCAACCTCGTCG
Source organism: Pseudomonadota bacterium (assembly GCA_018262575.1). GTDB lineage: Bacteria > Pseudomonadota > Alphaproteobacteria > Rhizobiales > Pleomorphomonadaceae > Pleomorphomonas. The sequence continues at coordinate 4,598 of JAGSYU010000048.1, forward strand.
TCCGCCACGTCTTCGGGACGGGCAAAGGGCCGGTGATCGCTCTCAACTCCCATGGTGACGTGGTCCCGCCCGGCTCCGGCTGGACCATGCAGCCCTACGGCGCAGAGGAACGGGGTGGCGCGATCTATGGCCGCGGCGCGGCGGTGTCGAAGTCCGACTTCGCCACCTACGCCTTCGCGCTGAAGGCGCTGATTGCTTCGGGCTTGCCCCTTGATGGCACGGTGGAACTGCACTTTACGTTCGACGAGGAGGCCGGTGGCTTCGTCGGCCCGGCCTTCTTGATCGAGCAAGGCCTGTCGAAGCCCGACTATGCCATTTCCGCCGGCTTCTCCTACGCCATCACCACCGCCCACAATGGCGTGCTGCATATGGAGATCATCGTGCGGGGCAAGCAGGCGCACGCGGCCATGCCGAAGACTGGCGTCGATGCTCTGGAGCACACCGTCCCCATCCTGAAGGCGCTCTACGACGAGCGGCATCGCCTCGGCGGAACCGTGTCGGCGCAGAAGGGCATCGGCTCGCCCCAGCTCACGGTCGGCCTGATTTCCGGCGGCATCAACACCAACGTCGTGCCCGATCGCGTCGCCCTGCGTCTCGATCGTCGGCTGATCCCCGAGGAAGTCGGCACCGAGGTGGAGGAGAAGCTGGTAGCGCTGGTCGAGGCGGCGGCGCCCAGAGTCGCCGGCCTTGAGGTGGAATGCCGGCGCATCATGTTGGCCGAACCGCTGCGCGAACTGCCCGGCGCCGATCGGCTGGTCGCGGCCATTTCAGGCCATGCCAAAGACGTGCTCGGCGTTGCCGTCGAGCCGACCGGCGTGCCGCTTTATACCGATGCGCGTCATTACTCGGCAGCTGGCATCCCGACGGTACTCTACGGCGCCGGCCCGCGCTCGATCCTCGAGGCCAACGCCCACGCCGCTGACGAGCACGTGCAGCTCTCCGATCTCAAGGCGGCCACCGAGGTGATCGCGCTGACGCTGAAGGATCTCCTGGCTGTTTGAAGGTACGCCGTTGACGTCGGCGTACCCGTTGCCATCCAGGTAAATCGGCGGTCTTCGCCTCACCGGCGCATGGGTCATGCCGCGACGTCGAGGCTCGCGCTGGCTTCCGTGCCGGCCGACTGCACCGACTGATAGGCCGAGATCGCCGGGCCGACTGCGGCATTGCCCTGTTTCGGCGGTGTCGCTTCGCCTTCGTCTGTCTGCTTGGCTGCTGCGGCGGCGGGCGAAGCCGGCGTGGTCGTGGAACTGCTGCTGCCATCGGTGTAGGTGGTGGTTGTCGTCGTGCCGCCGTCGGCATTGGTGACGGTCGTCTCGCTCTCGATCTCCTTGGTCGAGGAGGTGCCGCCGGCCGAAGCCGCTCCGCTCGCCGAACTCGTGTCCTCCGCCGACGCACCATCGGTCGTGGAGGAGGTGTCGGCCGACGCGGTGCCTGTCGCCGATGGCCCGTTGTCAGCGAAGGTGGCAAACTCGTCCTGGCTCACCGAGCCGTCGCCATCGGTGTCGATCGACGCGTAGAGTTGCTCCAGCGCTTCGGTGTTGGAAGAAAGGTCCTCGGGCGCGCCAGCGGCGAACTCCTCGAAACTCAAGCTGTCCGAGCCGTCGGTGTCGAGATCGGAAAAGGAGGGGGCGCCATTGGCATCCTCCTGGATCGACACCAAAGCCGATTGCATGTCGCTCGACAGCTGGTTGAAAGCGCTTTCGAACTCCGGTCCCGCGAGGGCGCCGTCACCGTCCGTGTCTGCGCTCGACAACAGATCAGACAGCGAGGACAGGGCATCCGATGCGGTGGAATCGTCGCTTGCGGCGATCGACAATTCTTCGGCGCTCACGGTGCCGCTCTTGTCGGTATCGATCTTGGCGAACAGCGACTGCAATTGGGAAGAGGAGGACGAGGTCAGGGAAGAAACGCTCATGGCTTCGATATGCTCCCGGCTGGGAGGCGCGCATGATCGCGCGTCAACCTTTTGACGCGGTCGCAAGTAAAGTCAGGCAGGGATTATTGTAACCGAATTTGCTAGGTTTTTCCGAACGGTAACAGGCTACACAGGGGCTTGACCCCTGTATTCATCCCACCGTGCCCCAGAGGTCGTAGGCGTCGGCCCGCTCGATCTTGGCGGTGACGATGTCGCCGACGCGCATTGGGCGGCGGCTGGTCAGATGCACCGCGCCGTCGATCTCTGGCGCGTCCCACTTCGATCGCCCCTTGGCGATCGTGCCATTCGCCTCGTCGATGATGACAGGGATGCGCTTCCCGACCCGGCGCTGCAGAAGCTTCGCGGAAATCCCTTGCTGGTGGGCCATGAAGCGGTGCCAGCGGCGCTCCTGCTCCTCGGGCGGCACGGCCGGCAGGCCGAGGTCATTGGCGGCGGCGCCCTTCACCGGCTCGTATTTGAAACAGCCGACGCGCTCGAGCTTTACCTCGCTGAGCCAGTCGAGCAACATCTCGAAATCCTCTTCCGTCTCGCCGGGGAAGCCGACGATGAACGTCGAACGGATGGCAAGATCGGGACAGATGTCGCGCCATTTGGCGATGCGCTCGGCCGTTTTCTCCTGATGCGCCGGCCGGCGCATGGCGCGGAGAACGTTCGGTGAGGCGTGCTGGAAGGGAATATCGAGATAGGGCAGCACCTTGCCCTCGGCCATCAGAGAGATGACCTCGTCGACGTGCGGGTAGGGGTAGACGTAGTGCAGGCGCACCCAGATGCCAAATTCTGACAGGGCGTTGGAAAGGTCGAAAAAGCGCGCCCTGATTTCACGATCTTTCCAGATGCCGGCCTGGTACTTGATGTCGACGCCATAGGCCGAGGTATCCTGCGAAATCACCAGCAGTTCCTTGACACCGGCGTTGGCCAGCTTCTCCGCTTCGCGCAGCACGTCAACCACCGGGCGGGACACCAGATCGCCCCGGAGCTTCGGGATGATGCAGAAACTGCAGCGGTTGTGGCACCCCTCGGAGATCTTGAGATAGGCATAGTGACGCGGCGTCAGCTTGACGCCCTGCGGCGGGACCAGATCAACGTAGGGATCATGGGCCGGCGGTATGGCCTCGTGTACCGCACTCATCACGCTTTCATAGGCCTGTGGGCCGGTGATGGCGAGGACGCCGGGAAAGGCGTCGCGGATCTGCTCGGGTTCGGCGCCCATGCAGCCGGTAACAATCACCTTGCCGTTCTCGGCCATCGCCTTGCCGATGGCGTCAAGGCTCTCGGCCTTGGCGCTGTCGAGGAAGCCGCAGGTGTTGACGATCACCACGTCGGCGCCATCGTGGCGGCGGGCGATTTCGTAGCCCTCCGACCTGAGGTGGGTGACGATGCGCTCGCTGTCGACCAGCGCCTTGGGGCAGCCGAGGCTGACGAAGGAAATCTTCGGTGCGGTATCGGTGCGGGCGTCGATGGTCATTTCCGGCGGAATCCTGAGCTTTCGAGGCGGTGATGCATGGAGAGCTTTTCCGGCGCCGTCAAGATGGCCGACGCGAATTTGCCGAAATCCTGGCGCCTCATTGGTAACGTGAAACTTCACGCGGCGATCACCTTTTGCGGCGCGGTGAAAAGGAAATCGCAAAGACTTCAGTGCTAGTGTATGTTCCGGCCAATAACGAGACTACCGAGGCTTCATGCGCTTTTCGTCCTCCCGTTCTTCCAAGTCCTTCGCGGCTGCGGCCGCTCTTCTGGCTGTTCTGTCCCTTGCGGGCTGCGCCGGCGGGCCATCCGACTTCCTGTCCCTGGCTTCGAGCGATCCGAAGGCGGAGAAGCCGATTGTTCGTGATGCCAACCAGCAAGCGGCCCTCGCCGCGGCGCTTGCCGCCCAGAGCCGGGGATACCGGATGCCGTCGGCTGATGCCTCGACGGTGATGGCGCTGTCGGTGGCGCGCCAGCAGCAGAATGAAGAAGCGCAGGCGCTGATTCAGGAAACAGAATCGGCCTTCAGTCCCGTCGCTGCGCCGGTTTGCGATCCCTATTCGGTCGACCCAATGACCGCCTGTCCCGCCAAGGCTCCCTGAAGACGGTCTTTCCCCATCTGGTCAGTGCATCGATAGTTGCTGGCCCAGATAGAAGGCCGGCAGGCACTTGATGCCCGACGATTCGGCCTTGCCGCACCGCTCCGCCGCCTCGGCGGCATTGCGGAACGGCCCGGCGATCAGCAGCAACTCGGTGCGCCCGCTACGGTCGCGGATGGTCGCCAGGCCGTCGAGCCCCTCGAACAGGGCTGGATATTGCCGCACAAGGTCCGACCACGCCTTCTTCAGTGTGGTGAGATCGCCATAGGTGCCGAGTTCCATGCCGAACTGCGTGTAGGCCGCCTCGCTTCCCGACGGGCTGTCCGGTGGCAAGAGCCCGTCGAAATCGGGCGCCGCAAGTGGGCGGGCAATGGTCGCGTCGGGCGCGGTCGCCGAGGGCGAACCGATGCTGCCGGTCATCTCCGAGAAGCGTGTCTCGATCCTGCCGATCCGTTCCGACAGGGCATCAACCTGTCCGCGCAGGAGTTCGGTTGCCTGTCGAAGCGCCGCATTTTCAATTCTGATTTTCGCCAGTTGGGTCGCCACTTCGGCTTCGTGGGCCGGTGCACCGACCATATCGCTGCGGCCGCTCGACGGTGTGGCGACGGAACCGGCCTCAGCGTTCGACGTTCCCAGCAAAAGGGTCGCCCCACCGCCATAGACGGTCGGACGCGGTGGCTGGACGGCGGCTTGGCGAACCGGGTTGCCGTAGACAAGGGCAACCAAGGCAAATAGCAGCGCCAGGGCGGCGATGGCGAGCCAGACCGACAGCGCAAAGGAGCCGGATCCGGACACCCCGCCTCCGCCACCATATCTGTCATCACGCTCGCCGTTCACGAGACCACCCCAAACGCCGAAAGGCCGCATTTCGGCCAGTCTCTTTCATAAAGGGTTACGAACCCGATTCACTCAAGGACAATGAGTCGTTAGCGGCCCTTGTTGCCGTGCTTTCCCACGAGTGTTTCACAGTCACCGGCAAGGCAAGCCCGGTCGAAGGGAAAACTTCACTTGTTCCCCCTGCACGGGCAATATGGTGCGGTGATCATGAATGAATCGGAAGGACCAGCGGCGTGACGAGACTTAGGAACTACTTCCTGACCGGTCTGCTGGTGGCCGGTCCGGCCGGCATCACCGTCTACCTCACCTGGTCGATGGTGTCCTGGATCGACAGCTGGGTGAAGCCCTACCTGCCAGCCGCCTACAATCCCGACACCTATCTATCTTTCCGCGTCCCCGGCTATGGCCTGGTGGTTGCCATTCTCGTCATCACGCTGATCGGCTTTCTGACGGCCAACATCGTTGGCGCCTCGATCTTTTCCTTCTCGGAAGAACTCGTCGAGCGAATGCCGCTGGTGCGAAACCTCTACAAGGGGCTGAAGCAGATCTTCTCGTCCGTGCTGGCCGATAAAGGCAATGCCTTCAAGCAGGCGGCATTGGTGCGCTTTCCCCACCCCGGCATCTGGACGATTGGCTTCATCGCCGGCACCACGCGCGGCGAGATCGCCGAACGCCTGGAAGGCGGCGATGACATGCTGACGGTCTATGTCCCGACCACGCCTAACCCGACCGGCGGCTACCTGGTCTTTATCCGGCGCGAGGACGTGATTCTTCTCGACATGACGGTTGAGGATGCCGCCAAGTACGTCATCTCCTTCGGTCTTGTGACCGCGCAGTCGGCGGACGCGGCCGAAGGCCTGATCCGCAGCCTGTCGAAGGGCGGTGCCCGTCAGTCCGTGACGACCGGCGAGTCGGAACGGCCGCCCCACTCGGTCCAGGAACCGTCGTAGATGGCGACGTCGCGCGCCCCGATCACATCGAGGGCGAGAGCCACGACCGCCGCGGACACGCCCGAGCCACAGCTGGCGATCACCGGTTTGCCCGGATCGATGCCGCGGGTGGCAAACAGCGCCCGCAGATCGGCCTCCGATTTGAGCCGTCCACCTTCGATCGTCTCGCCGAAGGGCAGGTTGATGGCGCCCGGCATGTGGCCGGACCGGAGGCCAGCGCGCGGTTCGGGCTCGCGGCCGTAAAACCGGCCGTCTGACCGGGCGTCGACGATTTGGACCGGGCCGCCGAGTGCGGCCTTCACCTCGTCGAAATTTCGGACCGCCGCCGAGTCGAAAAGCGGGGTGAAGGTGGCCGGCGCGCGCGCCGGCTCTCCGGCCTCGAGTGACAGCCCGGCCGCGATCCAGGCAGGCTGGCCACCATCGAGCAGCACCACGTCCTGCGCGCCCATGATCTTGAAGCTCCACCAGACACGCGCTGCCGAGAGCAGACCGACGCTGTCGTAGACGACGATGGTCTGCTTGTCATGGATGCCGAGCGACCCCACCGCGGCGGCGAAGGCGTCCGCCGTCGGCAGCATGTGCGGCAGCGGCGAGGTGGTGTCAGCAATGGCGTCGAGGTCGAAGAACACGGCGCCCGGAATATGGCCGGCGAGATAGTCGGCCCGGCCACTGCGGCCAGCGGCTGGCATATGCCAGGAACCGTCGACGATGATCACTTCGGGATCGTCGATATGACGGGAAAGCCAGTCGGTGGTGACGAAGTGGTGGTCGGGATGCACAGGCATCGGGGCCTCCTGAGGGTTGGACTTAGGCAGCTTCGGCGGATGGGCCGAAACGCAGTCGGACGCGACGGTTCATGCGGCCCTTGTTCTCGATCTTGGCGATGTGAATCTCGCCGATCTCGCCCGTAGACTTCACATGTGTGCCGCCGCAGGGCTGCAGGTCGATGTCGGCGCCGATGCGGACGAGGCGCACCCGGCCGGTCCCGGTCGGCGGCTTCACCTTCATCGTCTTGACGAGGGCTGGATTGGCATCAAGCTCCGCATCGGTGATCCATTCGGTGACGACGGCGTGGTCGGCTCGAATCAGCACGTTGACGGCGTCGGTGGCCGACACCCTCTCCACCGTTTCGCCATCGGGAAGGTCGAAGTCGAGTCGGCCCTCTTCGACGCCCACCTGGCCGCCGGTCACCGGATAGGGCAGCACAACGGAGAGAAGATGCATGGCCGTGTGCATCCGCATCAAGGCGTAGCGACGCGCCCAGTCGACATGCTGAAGAATCGTCTGACCGAGCTGCGGCAATTCCTGACCGTGCTCCGGAATGAGAACGATCGAAGATCTGTCAGGACTATATACGGCGTTCCTGATGTCGGTTCTGAACCCCGTTCCCCATTCGATCGAGCCGCAATCGCCGGGTTGACCGCCGCCTTGCGGATAGAAGATTGATCGGTCGATGTACAGGCCCCCATCCGTGCCGACGGCAGTCACCGTCGCCTCGGCGAGTTCCAGGTAGGGGTTGTCGAGGTACAGAGCCTCGGTCATCGGTTTTACTCCGTCACGCCACCTCGAAGGGCGGCCTGAATTTCCTCGGGGCATCGAGCCAGCTCGGTACTGGTAGTCCTTTACTCCTCAGGAACGTGGGGTTGTAAAGTTTCGACGCATAACGTGCGCCACCGTCGCAAAGCACGGTGACGATGGTGTGTCCGGGGCCGAGTTGGCGGGCGAGGGCGATCGCGCCGGCAACATTGATGCCCGACGAGCCGCCGAGGAACAGTCCCTCGTGCGCCACCAGATCGAACAACACGGCCAGCGCGTCCTCATCGGAAATGCGGCAGGAAAAATCGACCGGCGCGCCCTCGAGGTTGGCGGTGATCCGGCCCTGGCCGATGCCCTCGGTAATTGATGTCCCCTCGGCCTTGAGCTCGCCGGCCGTGTACCAGGAATGGAGCGCGGCGCCATGCGGATCGGCGAGGCCGATTTTTACGCCGGGCTTCCGCGCCTTGAGGCCGATGCCGACGCCGGCCAGTGTGCCGCCGGAACCGACGGCGCAAATGAAGCCATCGACCTTGCCGCCCGTCTGCTCGAAGATCTCGCGCGCGGTCGTCTCGATGTGCGCGTTCCGGTTGGCCACATTGTCGAACTGGTTGGCCCAGACAGCACCGTGCGGTTCGGTCTTGGCCAACTGGTCGGCGAGGCGGCCGGACAGTTTCACGTAATTGTTGGGGTTGCGGTAGGGAACAGCCGGCACCTCCATCAATTCGGCGCCAACCATCCGAAGATAGTCCTTCTTTTCCTGTGACTGCGTCTCAGGAATGACGATCACCGTCTTGAGGCCCAGCGCGCTGCCGACCAGGGCAAGGCCGATGCCCGTGTTGCCGGCGGTGCCTTCGACGACGGTTCCACCCGGCCGAAGACGCCCGGTCGCCAGTGCGTCGCGGATGATGTAGAGGGCGGCCCGGTCTTTCACCGACTGGCCGGGATTCATGAACTCCGCTTTGCCGAGAATGTCGCAGCCCGTCGCCTCGGAGGCACGGTGCAGGCGGATCAGCGGCGTGTTGCCGATGGCGTCCAGAATACTGTCGGTCATTGAGGCGCACCTCCATATTGCCGGCCGGGGGGAGGCCGCGAGAAACAGGGAGCGTCCGCTTGCCGAGCTTACAGCTTTTCGTTGAGAGCGAACGCGGGAAAAAGAAATGGAAGCGAAAGCCGGCAGAGAATCAATCGGCTTTCATCCCGGATGTCGGGACCGGCCCCTTCAGGCAAATTCGGTCTCCGCCAGCGGCTCGTCGGGCAAGATCGCCCAGCCGCTGGAGGTCAAATACTCAAGCGGTTTGTAGCGGCGCTTGTAATCCATCTTGCGCGAGCCCTGTACCCAGTAGCCCAGGTAAAGATAGGGCAGGCCGCGTCGCCGCGTCCGTTCAATATGGTCGAGGATCATGAACGTGCCGAGCCCGTCGTCCTGCATATCGGGTTCGTAGAACGAATAGACCATGGACAGTCCATCGACCAGCACATCTGTCAGGGCCGCGCCGATCAGCGGCCCGTCGCCCATGCCATTCAGGAAGGTGTTGATGCCGCGCCGCCGATATTCGATCATCACGGTCGAGACGTGCGTCTCTTCCACCATGGCGGCATAGTCGCCGACCGTCATGTCCACCATGCCGCCATCGGCGTGACGGGCATCTAGATAGGAGCGGAAGAGCGAGTATTGCTCGCCGGAGGCCGCTGGAGGCAGCTCGACACCGAGCAGGCGGTTGTTGCGCGCGTAGTTGCGTCGCTGGCTCTTGTCGGGCCGGAAGTCGTCAACGCGCACGCGCACCGACACGCACGCACGGCAATCCTCGCAGGCTGGGCGGTAGGCAATGTTCTGGCTGCGCCGGAAGCCGCCGTGGCTCAGGATGGAGTTCATCGCGGCGGCGCGCTCGCCGACCATATGCGTAAAGACCTTGCGCTCCGTCTTTCCCGGCAGGTAGGGACAGGCGGACGGCGCGGTCAGGAAGAATTGAGGCGCGTCGGTCGGGTGTTGCGTCATGGGTGCTTGCGTCGGTCTATTCCGTCGATCTTGGCATCTTTCGCCGGCAATGGCGAGATACCAAGATCACCGGAAGCCGAGGGCCGGCGGGCGAGCCGGCAACGGAGGCGGTTGTGGCGCCTCAGTAGCGGTTGACGAAGACGATGCCGAGCACGATGTCGTGCAACAGGCGCTTGTTCTCGGTGAACAATGATACCAGCAGCACCAGTGGCGTCAGGACCGAAATCGAGAAGTAGAACAAGACCGCGTGGATGGCGGCGATGGCGGGGTTGAGGCGGCTGCCGTCCATGAAGCGGGCCTCGATGCCCTGGGTGCGCATGCCCACCGTCGCCGAATACGGGCCGCCCAGCGAGAAGGCGCAATAAACCAGCGCCACCGCCGGCCAGAGGAGCGGATAGAGGAGCCAGCCGAGGCCGAGCGTCACGATGCCGAGGAAGAACACCACCACGCCGACCGCGAATGTAAGCAAGGCGATGATCACCGCATCGATCAGGAAGGCGAGGACGCGGCGGGTGCGAACGCCGCTGACCGCGCCGGGGCCGGGCCGGCCTTCGTCGATGATGTAGTCGGCGGCATCATAGGTCCGGTTGGACATGGAAGTCTCCTCAAGAACAATCAGCCGCATATGGGAATGCCGCCTGCGACTTCAATGTGCCACCGGCCCACACTGCTGGCTATTCCGCCGATTTCCGCTCGACGCCGTAGCCCTTGGCCCTCAACGCTGCAATGATCTCTTCGGCGTGGTGGCCATCGCGTGCCTCAAGCGTGATGTCGAGCGAGGCGCCTTTGGCCGGGATCTCCAGTACGGTACGGCGGTGCGACACCTCGAGGATGTTGCCGCCAGCGTCGCCGATCAATGTGGTGATGGCGCCGAGCGTGCCGGGCCGGTCCGGAATGGCGAGGCGGATGGCGACGATCTTCTCCTCGCGGGCCAGCTCGCGCATCATGATCGAGGCGAGAATGCGCGGATCGATGTTGCCACCCGACAGCACGAGGCCGACTTTCTTGCGGCGGAAAAGGTCGGGCTCGGCGAACATCGCCGCGAGGCCGGCGGCGCCGGCGCCTTCGGCCATGGTCTTCTGCAGCGTGAGATAGGCGTTGACCGCCCGTTCGAGGTGGCTCTCGTCGACCAGCACGATGGTGTCGACGAGATTGCGCACCACCGGCAGCGTCTTTTGTCCCGCCACTTTGACGGCGATGCCCTCGGCCAGTGTCGCGCCGCCGGCCATGGCATCGATACCCTTCACCGCCGCCCACATCGACGGATACATGCGCGTTTCGACACCGACCACGCAGATATCTGGCTTCATGGCCTTGGCGGCCGTCGCCATGCCGGCGATCAGGCCGCCGCCGCCCACCGGCACGGCGATGACGTCGAGATCCGGCCGCTCCTCCAGCATTTCCAGCGCCAGCGTGCCCTGACCGACGATGACATCCGCGTCGTCGTAAGGGTGAATGAAGACAAGGTTCTCCTCGGCACCGATGCGCTCGGCCGCCAGCGCCGCTTCGGCCACCGTCTCGCCCTCGAGCACGACGCGCGCACCGTAACCGGCGGTCGCCGACACCTTCACGTGCGGTGTTGTCACCGGCATGACGATGGTGGGTGCGATGCCGAGCCGCATTGCATGATAGGCGACCGCCTGCGCGTGATTGCCGGCCGACATGGCGATGACGCCGCGCCGCCGCTCGCCCTCGGAGAGCGTCAGCAGCCGGTTCAGCGCGCCGCGTTCCTTGAAGGCCGAGGTCACCTGCAGGTTCTCGTATTTGACGAACACCTCCGCCCCGGTCAGTCGGCTGAGACGGGGCGCCGGCAGGAATGGGGTATGCATCACCTGACCGGAAATCGCTTCCCTGGCGGCGCGGATGCGATCGAGGGTGATGAGATTGTCGGTGTCGTACATCTGTTTTTCCACGTCTTTTGCTGCCGCGCCCGCCAGCCGGGGCGGGAAGAGCATGCCCCTCGCGAAAACATGTGTTTTCTGGCCAGGGTCCGGGGGGTGTCTCTGGGATACCCCTGAGCGTAATAAACCTTAGAAAGGGACCTTCGACGCCCTTGCGAAAGGAAGGTCTATCCGCTAACCGTGCCACAAGCAATTCGTCGACCCCACGCGACTCCTCACGAAATTGTTGCGATGCGCAAACGGGTTGCGTCCGAATGAACGAGGTCACAATGGACGAACTCCTTCGGGACTACCTGCCGGTGATCATTTTTCTCGGCGTAGCGCTTGCCATCGGCCTGGCGCTTCTGGTCTCGCCCTTCCTGCTGGCGTTCAGGAACCCCGATCCGGAAAAGTTGTCGGCCTATGAGTGCGGCTTCAACGCCTTCGACGACGCTCGTATGAAGTTCGACGTGCGTTTCTATCTGGTGTCGATCCTGTTCGTGATCTTCGATCTGGAAGTCGCCTTCCTGTTCCCTTGGGCGGTGGCCTTCAAGGATGTCGGGCTGTTCGGCTTCTGGTCGATGATGGTCTTTCTCGCCGTACTGACCATCGGTTTTGCCTATGAGTGGAAGAAGGGGGCGCTGGAATGGGACTGACCCCGAGAGAGACGCTGGTGTCGCCCGCTCCCAAGGGCATCATCGATCCCCGCACCGGCAAGCCGATCGGGGCCGACGACGGCTTCTTTACCGGCATCAATGACGAGCTGGCCGACAAGGGGTGGCTCGTCACGTCCACCGAAGAACTGATCCACTGGGCGCGCACCGGTTCGCTGATGTGGATGACCTTCGGCCTTGCCTGCTGCGCCGTCGAGATGATGCAGGTCTCGATGCCGCGCTACGACGTCGAGCGCTTCGGCTTCGCGCCGCGCGGTTCGCCGCGTCAGTCCGACGTGATGATCGTCGCCGGCACGCTGACCAACAAAATGGCCCCGGCGCTGCGCAAGGTCTACGACCAGATGCCGGAGCCGCGCTACGTCATCTCCATGGGCTCCTGCGCCAACGGCGGCGGCTACTATCACTATTCCTATTCGGTGGTGCGCGGCTGCGACCGCATCGTGCCCGTCGACATCTATGTGCCAGGCTGTCCACCGACCGCCGAGGCGCTGCTCTACGGCGTGCTGCTGCTTCAGAAGAAGATCCGGCGCACCGGCACCATCGAGCGCTGAGCGATAACGAGGCTGGGTGAAACATGAGCGAAGCCCCGAACGATCTGACCGGCGAACTGGCCCTGGCGGTCGGTACTGTCCTCGGAACCGACGCGCTGTCGGTCAGCATCGCCTATGGCGAGGTGACGGTCGTCGTCGTGCGCGACCGCATCGTCGAGGCGGTGACACGGTTGCGGGATGCTCCCGACCTTGGCTTTATCAGCTTCATCGATATCTGCGGCGTCGACTATCCGGAGCGCTCCGACCGCTTCGATGTCGTTTATCATCTGCTGTCGCCGACCCGAAATGCCCGCCTGCGCCTCAAGGTGACAACCGACGAAGAGACGCCGGTGCCTTCGATCACGTCGGTGTTCTCGGGCGCGCTGTGGTTCGAGCGCGAAGCCTACGACCTCCTCGGCATCCTGTTCTCCGATCATCCTGAATTGCGGCGCCTTCTGACCGACTATGGCTTTGACGGTCATCCGCTCCGCAAGGACTTCCCGATGACCGGCTATGTCGAGGTCCGCTACGACGACGCCCAGAAGCGCGTCGTCTACGAGCCGGTCCGGCTCAATCAGGAATTCCGCAATTTCGACTTCCTGTCGCCTTGGGAGGGCACGACCTACGTGCTGCCGGGCGACGAGAAGGTCAAGACGAACTGAGGCACGCGATCGATGGCTGAAGCCCAGGTCAGAAACTTCAACATCAACTTCGGCCCGCAGCATCCGGCGGCGCACGGCGTGCTACGCCTCGTGCTGGAGCTGGATGGCGAGGTGGTCGAGCGCGTCGATCCGCACATCGGCCTGTTGCATCGCGGCACTGAAAAGCTGATCGAGGCCCGTACCTATCTGCAGGGCCTGCCGTATTTCGACCGCCTCGACTATGTCGCGCCGATGAACCAGGAGCACGCCTACTGCCTGGCGATCGAGCGCCTTGCCGGCATCGTCGTGCCGCGCCGGGCGCAGGTTATCCGCGTGCTCTATTGCGAGATCGGCCGCATCCTGTCTCACCTCCTCAATGTGACGACCCAGGCGATGGACATCGGCGCGCTGACGCCGCCGCTCTGGGGCTTTGAGGAACGCGAGAAGCTGATGATCTTCTACGAGCGTGCGTCCGGTTCGCGCATGCATGCCGCCTATTTCCGTCCGGGCGGCGTCCATCAGGACTTGCCGGATCAGCTCGTCTCGGACATTGAGGCGTGGTGTGATCCCTTCCTGAGGACGGTCGATGACCTCGACGCGCTTCTCAGCGAAAACCGCATCTTCAAGCAGCGCAACGTCGACATCGGCGTCGTCAGCCTGGAAGATGCCTGGAAATGGGGCTTCTCCGGTGTGATGGTGCGTGGCTCAGGCGCTGCCTGGGACCTCAGGAAATCGCAGCCTTACGAGATCTACGGCGAACTCGATTTCGATATCCCCATCGGCAAGAACGGCGACTGCTACGATCGCTACCATATCCGCATGGAAGAGATGCGGCAGTCGGTGCGCATCATGAAGCAGTGCATCGCCCTCCTTGCAGTCGAAAAGGGACCGGTGGTCACCCTTCAGGGCAAATACGCGCCGCCGCGCCGGGCCGAGATGAAGCGCTCGATGGAAGCGCTGATCCATCACTTCAAGCTCTACACCGAGGGCTTCCGCGTGCCCGAGGGCGAGGTCTACGCCGCCGTCGAGGCGCCGAAGGGCGAGTTTGGCGTCTATCTGGTGTCGGATGGCACCAACAAGCCCTATCGCGTCAAGATCCGCGCCCCCGGATTTGCCCATCTGCAGGCCATGGATTTCCTCTGTCGCGGCCATCTTCTGGCCGACGTGTCGGCCGTGCTCGGCTCGATCGATATCGTGTTTGGTGAGGTGGATCGCTGATGTCCGTCCGTCGTCTTCATCCAGAGCAGCCGGAGAGCTTCGCCTTCACCGAAGAGAACGCCGCCTATGTGCAGAAGGTGATCGCCCGCTATCCCGAGGGCCGTCAGGCCTCGGCGGTGATCCCGGCGTTGATGGTCGCCCAGAGCCAGGAGGGCTGGATCAGCCTGCCGGCCATCGAGGTGGTGGCCAAACTCCTCGACATGCCCGACATCCGCGTGCTGGAGGTCGCCACCTTCTATACGCAGTTCCAGCTGTCGCCGGTCGGTCGCAAGGCTCACATTCAGGTTTGTGGCACCACGCCCTGCCGCTTGCGCGGCGCCGACGACATCATCGCCATCTGCAAGAACCGGCTGGCCGCCCATCCTTTCGAGCTGTCAACGGACGGCGAGTTCTCGTGGGAAGAGGTCGAGTGTGCCGGCGCCTGCGTCAACGCGCCGATGGTCACCGTCGGCAAGGACACCTATGAGGATCTCACCGTCGAGACCTTCAACGCGCTGATCGATGGCCTCGTCGCCGGCAATCCGCCGACGCCCGGGCCCCAAACCGAACGCTTCTTCTCCGCGCCGCAGAGTGGTGGTGCCGCGCTCACCGAGTCCGCGCTTTACGACGGCTCGGTCATTGGTAAATACCGCGCCTTCGACCGCGAGGAACTGACGCCGCCGCCGGCACCTGCCGCCGCGGCGCCCGCCTCTCCGGCTGTCGTTCCAGCGCCTGCCGCCGACGCCAAGCCCGCCGCCGAAAAACCGATCCCCAAGGTGGTCGAGGCGCAGGGACAGGCGGACAGCGACAAGGTGCCGGACCAGCACAAGCCGGCACTGATCGAGGCGGCGCGCGACGGCAAGCCCGACGATCTCAAGCTGATTGTCGGTGTAGGCTCGAAGCTCGAGGAGCTTTTGCACAAGCTCGGCGTCTACCACTTCGACCAGATCGCCGGCTGGAATGAAATGAACCTCAAATGGGTCGACCAGCATCTCGGCAGCTTCCGTGGCCGCGCTCTCCGCGACAAGTGGATCGAGCAGTCCGGCAAGCTGGCGAGTGGCTGGCGCCCGCCCATCCATGGCGGTGGCCAGGGCGGCGGCAATCCCGTTTGAGATCGAATTGAAGACTTGGGAACCTCAGTCATGCTGCAGGACAAGGACCGCATCTTCACCAATATCTACGGGCGCCACGATTGGGGCCTCGAGGGTGCGCTAAAGCGCGGCCAATGGGACGGCACCAAGGATATCCTGGCCAAGGGGCGCGACTTCATCGTCAAGGAGATCCAGGCGTCCGGTCTGCGTGGGCGCGGCGGTGCCGGTTTCCCGACCGGCCTCAAGTGGTCGTTCATGCCCAAGCAGTCGGACGGCCGGCCGCATTACCTGGTGGTCAACGCCGACGAGTCCGAGCCCGGAACCTGCAAGGACCGCGACATTCTGCGTCACGATCCGCATACTCTCATCGAGGGGTGCCTCCTCGCCGGCTTCGCCATGGGCGCTCATGCCGCCTACATCTACGTGCGCGGCGAGTTCGTCCGCGAGCGCGAGCGGCTGCAGGCCGCTGTCGACCAGGCCTATGACGCCGGCCTGCTCGGTCCGAACGCCTGCGGCTCGGGCTGGGACATGGATGTCTTCGTCCACCACGGCGCTGGCGCCTACATTTGCGGCGAGGAGACGGCTCTGCTCGAAAGCCTGGAGGGCAAGAAGGGCCAGCCGCGCATGAAGCCGCCGTTCCCGGCCAATGTCGGCCTCTACGGCTGCCCGACGACCGTCAACAACGTTGAATCCATCGCCGTGACGCCGACCATCATGCGGCGCGGCGCTGCCTGGTTCTCGAGTTTCGGCCGCGACAACAACAAGGGTACCAAGCTGTTCATGATCTCCGGCCACGTCAACACGCCTTGCGTGGTGGAGGAGGAACTGGGCATCCCCTTCCGTGACCTGATCGAGAAGCACGCCGGTGGCGTGCGCGGCGGCTGGGACAATCTTCTGGCGGTCATTCCCGGTGGCGCGTCCTGCCCCATTGTCCGTGCCGACCAGATCATGGATGCGCAAATGGACTTCGATGGCATGCGCGCCATTGGTTCCAGCTTCGGCACCGGCGGCGTCATCGTCATGGACAAGTCGACCGACGTGATCGCCGCCATTGCCCGCATCTCCTACTTCTTCCGTCACGAGAGCTGTGGCCAGTGCACGCCGTGCCGCGAGGGCACCGGCTGGATGTGGCGCGTGATGGAGCGCATGCGGCAGGGCAACGCCCTGCGCGAGGAAATCGACATGCTGTTCCAGGTGAGCAAGCAGATCGAGGGGCACACCATCTGCGCCCTTGGCGACGCCGCCGCCTGGCCGGTACAGGCGCTGATCCGCAACTTCCGGCCGGTGATCGAGGCGCGGATCGACGATTACGTGTCGCAGCACGGCATGGCTGCCGAGTGAGCGGACGGGTTTGATTGGGTTTGACGGGCGGCCGCCGTGGTTGGGCGGCGCGGCTTCAGTAAGGGTTGGGTCGACATGGCAAAACTGATCGTCGACGGGATCGAGATCGATGTGGCTCCGGAGCTGACGCTGCTGCAGGCATGCGAGGCAGCCGGCGCCGAGATCCCGCGTTTCTGTTACCACGAGCGCCTGTCGGTCGCCGGCAACTGCCGCATGTGCCTCGTCGAGGTAAAGGGTGGCCCACCGAAGCCGACCGCCTCCTGCGGCATGAACGTGCGCGATCTCCGGCCCGGCCCCAATGGCGAGCCGCCGGTCGTGCTGACCAATTCGCCGATGGTCAAGAAGGCCCGCGAGGGCGTGATGGAGTTCCTGCTGATCAACCATCCGCTCGACTGCCCGATTTGCGACCAGGGCGGCGAGTGCGACCTGCAGGACCAGGCGATGGCCTACGGCGTCTCCGGCTCGCGCTTCATCGAGAACAAGCGCGCCGTCGAGGACAAGTACCTCGGCCCGCTGATCAAGACATCAATGAACCGGTGCATCCATTGCACCCGCTGCGTCCGCTTCACCACGGAAGTGGCCGGCATCGCCGAGATGGGCCTCATCTCGCGCGGCGAGGACGCCGAGATCACCAGCTATCTGGAAAAGGCGCTGTCGTCGGAACTGCAGGGCAACGTCATCGACCTCTGCCCGGTCGGCGCGCTGACCTCCAAGCCTTACGCCTTCCATGCTCGTCCATGGGAGCTCTCCAAGACCGAGTCCGTCGACGTGATGGACGCCGTCGGCTCGGCCATCCGGGTCGACGTGCGCGGTCGCGAGGTGATGCGCGTGCTGCCCCGCCTCAACGAGGCGGTCAACGAGGAGTGGATCTCCGACAAGACGCGCTTCATCTGGGACGGCCTCAGGACGCAGCGTCTCGACAGGCCCTATGTCAAGGTCGACGGTCGCTTCCGCGCCGCCTCCTGGGGAGATGCCTTCACGGCGATCGCCACCCGCGTCACCTCGACGACGCCCGAGCGCATGGGCGCCATCGCCGGCGACCTCGCTTCGGTTGAAGAGATGTTCGCGCTCAGGGAGCTGATGGCCGCGCTCGGTGTCTCCTCGATCGACGGTCGGCAGGACGGTACGGCGCTGCATCCGAAATTCGGCCGCGCCAGCTATGTCTTCAACGCCACCATCGCCGGCATCGAGGAGGCGGACGCCATCCTGATGATCGGCGCCGATCCGCGCCACGAGGCGGCCGTAATGAATGCCCGCATCCGCAAGCGTTGGCGGGCCAGCGGCGGCAAGCTGCCGGTCTACACCATCGGCGCGGCTGTCGACCTTACCTACCCAAGTGTCCACCTCGGCAACGATCCGGCGGCGCTGCTGCATCTCGATGCCGGCGTGATGGACGCGCTGCGGGCGGCGGAAAAGCCGCTCGTCATCGTCGGGCAGGGTGCGCTCGTCCGGCACGACGGTCTGGCGCTGCTGTCGCTTGCCGCCAAGCTGGCGACCGACGTCGGCGCCGTTACCGAAGGCTGGAACGGTTTTTCGGTGTTGCACACCGCCGCGTCGCGCGTCGGCGCGCTCGATCTCGGCCTCGTGCCGGGTGACGGCGGTCGCGACGTTGCCGGCATGATCGACGCCTCCGGCAAGGGCGAGCTCGACGTGCTGTTCCTGCTCGGTGCCGATGAATTCGGCGCGCAGCACCTCGGCCCGAATACCTTCGTCGTCTACATCGGCAGCCACGGCGACACCGGCGCCCATCGCGCCGACGTCATTCTGCCGGGTGCCACCTATGCCGAGAAGTCGGGCACCTTCGTCAACACCGAGGGCCGGGTCCAGCTCGCCAACCGCGCCGCCTTCCCGCCGGGCGAGGCCCGCGAGGACTGGGCCGTGCTGAGGGCCCTGTCGGAAGGTCTCGGCCGCAAGCTGCCGTTCGACAGTCTGGCGCAGCTCCGCTCGAAGCTCTACGCCGCGCATCCTGAGTTCGCGGCGATCGATAGCATTCCGGTGTCCGATCCCCAGGCGATTGACACGCTCGCCGCGCTCGGTGGCATCGTGCGGGTGGACCCCTTCCTTCCCGTGATCGCCGACTTCTACCTCACCAATCCGATCGCCCGCGCCTCCAAGGTGATGGCCGAGTGTTCGGCGCTCGCCCGCTCCGGGCACTCCATCGCAGCGGAATGAGAGACGCCCCATGAGCTTCTGGTCCGATATCGT
>JAGSYU010000163.1 GCA_018262575.1 Pseudomonadota bacterium
CTTCGAGGACTGGTTCAAGCGCAAGGAAATCTCGTCGGCCTCGCTGACGCGCAAGCTGCTGTTCATCGACGACAGCGCCTTCTTCCGCAACATGCTGGGACCGGTGATGAAGGCTGCCGGCTTCGACGTGACGGTCTGTGCCTCGGCCACCGAGGCCATGCGCCAGCTCGGCGAGGGCGTGACCTTCGACGTCATCGTCTCCGACATCGAGATGCCGGTGGTCAGCGGCTTCGAGTTCGCCGAGATGCTGCGTCGCGATGCCCGCTTCCGGCATACGCCGATCATCGCGCTGTCGGCTCTGTGTACACCGGCTTCGATCGAACGCGGCCGCCAGTCCGGCTTCGACGAGTATGTCGCCAAGTTCGACCGTCCTGGCCTGATCGCCGCGCTCAAGGAAATCACCAGCGCTGACTATGGGATTGCAGCATGACCGCCACCAGCCATACCCCGGGCGCCGCCGCCAACGACAGCCATTCGGGCTCGACCCAGTACGTCACCGTGTTCATCGGCGGCCAGCTGTTCGGCCTGCCGATCCACAAGGTGCATGACGTCTTCGTGCCGGAAAGCATGACACGCGTGCCGCTGTCGGCGCCGGAAGTGGCCGGCGTGCTCAACCTGCGTGGCCGCATCGTGACGGCGATCAACATGCGCCGCCGCCTCGGCCTGCCGCAGCGCGAAGGCAACCACGGCATCATGGCCGTCGGCATCGAGTATCGTGGGGAATCCTACGGCCTCATCATCGACGAGGTCGGCGAAGTCCTCAACCTCGACGCCTCCGTCCGCGAGGCCAACCCGGCGAACCTCGATCCCCGCTGGGCCGAAATCTCCGGCGGCGTCCATCGCCTGTCGGGACAGCTGATGGTCATCCTCGACGTCGAACGTGTGCTTGGTCGCATGCATGGCGATCTGGCCGCCTGACGACTCAAGAAGCCGGCATCACCCGCCGCAGGAGTAAAGCAATGAAGACCTGTCTCGTGGTCGACGACTCGAGCGTCATCCGCAAGGTGGCCCGGCGCATTCTTGAGGATCTGTCCTTCACGATCCTTGAGGCTGAAGACGGCCAGCAGGCGCTCGAGAAATGCCAGGAAACCATGCCGGACGCCATCCTGCTCGACTGGAACATGCCGGTCATGGATGGTCTCGAATTCCTGGCCCAGCTCCGCAAGCTGGATGGCGGCGACGCGCCCAAGGTGGTGTTCTGCACGACGGAAAATGACGTGGGCCACATCGCCCGCGCCATCCGCGCCGGCGCCAATGAATACATCATGAAGCCCTTTGATCGCGAAATTGTCGAAGCGAAGTTCCAGGAAGTCGGGCTTCTCTGACGGTTCTCAATGATCGATGCGAAATTGGAGACCGATTCAATGTCGGCCATCGCGCGCGCGCCTTCATCTTCCGGAGCCGTCACCGACCCCATCCGCGTGATGGTCGTCGATGATTCCGTGGTTATCCGCGGCCTTGTCGGCCGTTGGCTCGACGAGGATCCCAACCTTGCCGTGGTGGCCAGCCATCGCAATGGCCGTTTGGCGGTCGACGATGTTCTGAGGTCCAATCCCGATGTGGTGATCCTCGATATCGAAATGCCGGACATGGACGGGCTCACCGCCCTGCCGCTGTTGATCGAGAAAAAGCGGAACCTCGTCGTCGTCGTCGCCTCGACGCTGACCCGCCGCAACGCCGAGATCTCGCTGAAGGCGCTGTCGCTCGGTGCGGCCGACTACGTGCCGAAGCCGGAATCCAACTCCGGCGTCACCACCTCGGCCGAGTTCCGCCGTGAGCTGATCGAGAAGGTCATCCACCTCGGCCAGCGCGCCAGAAAACGCGGCCTGCCCAGCCAGCCGCCGGTCGGCCGGCCGATGGCGCGGTCGCTGACGGGTGCGTTGGCTGGTGCTCCCCCCGCCCAGAGTGCGCTCCGCGCCTCGCGTCCCTCGAGCTTCACCATTCGCTCCTATTCCTCGGTTCGGCCGCGCATCCTGACCATCGGTTCCTCGACCGGCGGCCCGCAGGCCCTCAACGCGCTGTTCGGCGAAATCGGGTCGGCCATCGGCATGGTGCCGGTGGTGCTCACCCAGCACATGCCGCCGACGTTTACCGCCATTCTCGCCGAGCACATCACCAAGGCGGCCGGTCGCCCGGCGGCCGAGGGTCGCGACGGCGAAGTGATCCAGCCCGGCCACATCTACGTGGCGCCCGGCGGCAAGCACATGCTGCTCGTCAAGAACGGCAATGACGTCATGGTCAAGCTCAGCGACGCGCCGCCCGTCAACTTCTGCAAGCCCGCCGTCGACCCGCTGTTCAAGTCGGTCGCCGAGATCTACGGCACGGCAACGCTGGCCGTCATCTTGACCGGCATGGGCTCCGACGGGGCCGAGGGCGTGCGCAAGATCGGCGAGATCGGCGGCAGCGCCATCGCGCAGGACGAGGAAACATCGGTGGTCTGGGGCATGCCCGGCGCTGCCGCTCACACCGGAATGTGCTCGGACGTTCTGCCGCTCAACGAAATCGGCAGGAAGGTGTCCAAGATCCTGCTCGGAGGCCGTCCATGAATCCGGCGGAATACGACTACCTGCGTCAGTTCCTCAAAAGCCGTTCCGGCCTCGTCCTGTCGAACGAAAAGCAGTATCTCATCGAAAGCCGCCTGTTGCCGGTAGCCCGCAAGGCCGGTCTGGAGTCGATCGCCGCGCTGGTCGCCAAGCTCAAGGAACCACGCGAGACGATGCTCGCCGAAGCCGTCGTCGAGGCGATGACCACCAACGAGAGCTTCTTCTACCGCGACAAGACGCCGTTCGAGCATTTCACCCAGGTGATGATGCCGGAAATGCTGAAGGCTCGCGCGTCGCAGAGGAAGATCCGCATCTGGTGCGCCGCCGCCTCCACCGGTCAGGAGCCCTACACGCTCGCCATGTGCCTCAAGGAAATGGAGAGGCAGCTCGCCGGCTGGCGGATCGAGATCCTCGGCACCGATATTTCGAACGACGTGCTCGATCGCGCCAAGGCGGGCACCTATACCCAGTTCGAGGTCCAGCGCGGCCTGCCGATCCAGCTGCTGCTCAAGTATTTCACCCAGCAGGGCGAAAGCTGGACCATTTCCCCGGCGCTCCGCTCCATGGTGCAGTGGAAGAAGTTCAACCTGCTCGACAGCTTCGCGGCCTTCGGCCAGTTCGACATCGTCTTCTGCCGCAACGTGCTGATCTACTTCGATCAGCCCACCAAGGTCGACATCCTCGGCCGCATCTCGAAAGTCCTGACGCCGGACGGTTATCTGGTGCTCGGCGCCGCCGAGACAGTAGTCGGCCTGACCGACGCCTTCAAGCCGGCCCCCGACCGGCGCGGCCTCTACGTTCCGGCCTCCGCGACGACCGCTCACGCAGCGCCCCGCTTCTCGGCCCTGGCCGGTGCCGGCCGGGTCTGACGCCTTCTCCCGATCGCAGACGACAGCGTCGTGGTCCTCCACGACGCTGTTTTCGTTTGGGCCGCCCCCACACGGGGCGCTGCCCAAACGCGGCTTCGGCTTTTTGGCCTCAGAGGCTGACTCGAAACTCGCTGGTGTCAGGCAGATGCGCTGAAACCGAAACCCGGAGCGGAGCGAACTTGGGGTTTGTGAGCACCGGAAGCGCAGAAGCCGAAGCATCGTGCGGAACAGTGGAAACCGGTTTTCCGCAAAAGCGATACGACAAAGAAGAGCCAGCCAAATGCCCGCCCCGGTAGCGTTTCGGGGCAGGCTCTCAGTCGCCGAAGCGGCTGACGATATCCTCGAGCGCCGGCCGTGGCCGGTCGACCGGCGCGATCGTCGGCGTGCCGATGTGGATGAAGCCGGCGATGGTTTCGCCGTCGGCCAGCCCGAGGGCGGCGCGCGCCTCTGCGTCATAGGCCACCCAGTCGGTCAGCCAGCAGGCGGCGTAGCCCATGGCGTGGGCGGCGATTTCGAGGTTGAGGCAGACGGCGCCGGCTGAATAGACCTGCTCGATCACCGGGATCTTGACGTGCTCGGCGGCTCGCCCCACCACCGCGACAACCAGCGGCGCCTTGGCAAAGCGTTGCCGCTCGTCCTCGAGCCGGGCCTCCGAGATGTCCGGCTGGCGCGCCGCGGCGATCTCGGCCATCCGGCGCCCCGCCTCGGCCCGTCCCTCGCCCTCGAGAAGGATGAACCGCCAGGGCGTCAGCTTGCCGTGGTCGGGCACCCTTGAAGCGATGGTGAGCAGCGTCCGCAGCTCGTCGGCGCTCGGGCCGGGGGCGGCCAGCAGGGCGGCCGGTACGGAGCGACGGGTGAGCAGCAGGTCGAGCGTGGGATTCATCAGGGCGGGCTCCAGACGGATTGGCAACAGCGCATTCGGCATATCGCCATTCCGCCTGCATGGAAATACTGAGCGCGCCGTCGCGCTCGGTCGATTGCCGCCTGGACTGCCCCGCCGCGAAGAACGGCGTCGAACGCGCACCCGAGTATCCGCCGCTGCGATTGAACAATCCGGTCGAAACGCCGTTGTCCAGGCCAACCGATGGTGAGCAGAGGCGGTCAGCCTCTATCCCGACCGCCGGACTTGAAATCGACGCGATGATCGGCGAAGACTGACGACCATGAAGACGATAGTCGACGGCAGACAACACGGCATGACCCAGCGGAACATCCCCCGCAGCAGGTGGATTTCTGTTGTCGTTGGGCTGGCGGTTGCCGCAGTCACGCCGGCTCTGGCCCAGAACGCGCCACCGCCGGGTGGCCCCGGAGGCCCGCCGCAGCCCGGCTTCCTGCTGCCGGGGTCGGGGCCGCTTCAGCTGATGCCGCCCGGCGCCGGCCCGGCGGCGCCACTTCCCGAAGCCATCACTCCCTACGCGCCCAGCACCGCCCCGGCCGTTGAGGCAAAACCGCTTGCCACCGTCGCTCCCAGCGACAGCGCGACACTGTCGCTGACGGCGCGGCTCACCCCGGACGGCCCGCCGATCGGCTCCGGTGTGGTCTGGCGCGTCTTCGCCGAGGCCCAGGGGCCGGACGGCAGCCGCGATCTGGTGGCCGAACGGCACGGCGGCTCGGCCGACTTCGCCCTGAAGCCGGGCGGCTATTTCATCTACTGCGGCTTTGGCTATGCCGGCACCACCGAGCATGTGGTGGTGGGCACCAGTCTCAAGGCCGAGTCCATGGTCCTCAACGCCGGCGGCGTCCGCCTGGCCGCCACCACCGGCAAGGACCGGCCGCCAATCGACGACGACGATCTCAGCTTCGACATCTTCTCGCCGGAGGTGGATTCGCACGGTGAGCCGAAGGCGGTCGCCCTCGACGTCGCCCCCGGCCAGATCGTCCGTCTGCCGGCCCAGACCTACAGCGTCGTCGCCAACTATGGCGACGCCAACGCCCGCACCACCGCCGATATCGACGTCAAGGCCGGCAAGCTCTCCAACATCACGCTGACCGAGAAGGCCGCCAAGATCACCCTCAAGCTGGTGAGCGCCGAGGGCGGCGAGGCCATCGCCGACACCCGCTGGTCTGTCCTGACCCAGGCCGGCGACCTCGTCACCACCGGCGTCGGCGCCTTCCCGTCCTTCGTCCTGGCCGAGGGTGACTACACCGTCATCGCCAACCACGAGGACGGACAGTTCCAGCGCATCGTCACCGTCGTGTCCGGCGAGGATGCCGACGTCGAGGTGATGGCCACGGACAACCGCAAGGTCGCCAACTGACAGTGCGGCGAGCGACCGACCGGCCCCACATCCCGGCCTTTGCCCGAGTCACCTGAGTCCATGCGGGGTCATCGTGACTCCTGGGGAGTCATCGTGATTCAGGTTCGCCCATGGTCCGCCATGGGCGACGACGGTGGCCGAGAGCCGCCCGCAAGGCCGCCCCGATCACTCCTCGACGAAGCGGGCGAAGGCGTCCTTGTAGTCCGGATGCCAGCGCGACAGCGCCGGGCGGCCGTGGACGACGTCGCCCATCGCCCAGGCCATGCGCTTCTCGTCGAGACGGCGCGGCGTCTCGTTGTCGGGGCAGAGGATGTAGAAATCGCCCTTGTCGAGTGCCGCCAGCATGAAGTCGATCACCTGCACGGCGTGCCAGGCGCCAGCCGGCTTCTCGGCGGCCGGGTCGGCGGCGGTCATGCCGGTAAAGGTCCAGCCGGGAATGAGCAGGTGAGCGGTGAGCCGGCTGCCACGGCTGCGCAGCTCGTGGGCGAGTTGTTCGGTCACCACCTTCACCGCCGCCTTGGAGACATTGTAGGCGGCATTGCCCGGCGGCGTGGTGATGCCTTGCTTGGAGCCGGTGTTGATCACGTAGCCCGGATTGCCGGCCTCGATCATCCGCGGCACGAAGCTCTGGACGCCGTTGACGACGCCCCAGAAATTGACGTCGATCAGCTTGCGCCAATTGTCGGGGTTCTCAAGCGTACCGCCGCCCTCGCCGACGGCGGCGTTGTTCATCAGCACGTCGACGCCGCCGAAGCGCTCGAAGGCCGCGGCCGCCAGCGCCTCGACCGCCGCCGGGTCACCGACGTCGGTCGGCACGGCAATCGCCTCCGGGCTGCCGGCCGCCTTCGCCGCCGCCGCCGTGGCGGCCAATTCGCTGCCGAGCACGTCGGCCAGCACCAGCTTCATGCCACGCTCGGCAAAGCGCAGCGCCGCCGACCGGCCGATGCCGCGTGCCGCGCCGGTGATCACCGCGACCTTGCCCGAAGTGATGATAGCGTCGGTCATGACTGCCTCCCGATAGGTTGATCTGTTTGCAGGACGATAGGCGGCCCCGTCAGCGCGCCAGTTCCTTCAGCCCCTGGCGGATCAGCTGGGCGGTGGTCGCCTCGCTGCCGATCGCCTTCGCCGCCGCCTGCACGGCGGCCGCGGACTGCAATTGCGCGTAGCCGAGGTTGACCAGCGCCGACACCGCCTCGGCCACCGGGCCGGACACGCGCGCCTCGGCGACGTCGATGGCCATGCGGATCACCGACGGATCGGCATCGGCGAAGGCCGGCGCCTTGTCCTTCAGCTCGGTGGCGATGCGCTCGGCGACGCGCTTGCCGACGCCTGGCGCCCGCGCGATGGCGACGAGATCGCGCATGGCGATGGCGGTGGCGAGCTGGCCCGGATCGAGCACCGACAAGACGCCGAGCGCCACCTTGGCGCCGACGCCCTGCACCGTCATCAGCAGGCGGAACCACTCGCGCTCGATGTCATTGGAAAAGCCATAGAGCCGGATCATGTCCTCGCGGACCATGGTCTCGATGGCCAGCACCGCCGCCTCGCCGGCCTTCGGCAGCCGCTGCAGCGTCCGCGCCGAACAATAGACCTGGTAGCCGACGCCATGCACGTCGAGGATCATCCAGTCGTCGCCGAAGCTGTCCACGACGCCCTTGAGCTTGCCGATCATGCTTCCCCCTCCCCGCTCGTCACCCGGCCGCCATCTTCGCCAGCCGACCGGTCAGCGACCGATGGTGGGCATGCGTCAACGCGATGGCCAGCGCGTCGGCGGCGTCATCGCTGTCGAAGGTCGCCTTCGGCATCAGCACCTTGACCATGACGCGGATCTGCCCCTTCTCGGCATGGCCGGCGCCGACGATCGCCTTCTTCACCGCGTTGGGCGCGTATTCGGCCACCGGCAGGCCGCGC
>JAGSYU010000049.1 GCA_018262575.1 Pseudomonadota bacterium
GTCACCACGCGCCCCGTTCGGCGTTAAGATAGGCGCGCATGTCGGCAAGGTCCGACAGCTCGCCGCGCAGCATCAGCTCGAGCGCCGATTGGCCGTCGAAGGTGGCGTTGGGCTTTCGCACCCACTCGTAGCCGCGCGCCGGCTCCTTGAACAGGTAACGCAGCCCCTTGTGAATGCCCATCAGGTGCGCCATCCGCATCCGCAAATCACGGTCGATCCGGCCGATGCTGCCGTCCTTCCAGCGCGCCCAGGTGCGCGTCGACAGGCCGCCGAGCAGCGTCGTCGCCTCGGCATCGCTGAGCTTCCACGCCTTGAACAGGTTGACGCAGGCACGCGCCAGCGCCGCCGCTTCCGCGTCGGTGATGGAATGGCAAGAGCGCGCGCCGAGTTGAGATTCGCCCTGGCGTTGTTGGGACGCGTGGTTGGGTGTACGTCGGAGACAAGACTTTACGAGGACTGAAATAAACGGGTTAACTAGTTTGCATAAACGAAATAAAGTATGTCGGCCCTTCCGTGATCATCTTGGCCAGTCCGTCGCTCGATGTGCTTGGACTCAAAACTGATCTTTAGGATCTCGTCTTCTGTAAGACCGAGATGTCTAACCAAATGCAGAACCGTTTTCTGCCCCTGATCGCCCACCCCTGCGTTTTTCTTTGATTCAAGAAGATAGCACTCAAGCTTCATCTTCTTCTGGCGCCACTTACAGCGATATTCGAGATAACCATATACCCCGACAGCAGCTCCAATCAGCGTCACAACGAACGCACCAATCGACGAGATATTCGCCCAATAAGTCATGCGATCCATTACCCCCTCCCTATCGACGCCCATACTTCACGCCGAAAAGTGGCTCCTCCATCCACTCGGCCAACATCTCAACTTGCCGAATAGCTTCAAAAAGAGACTCCTGGGAAACAACAAGCGACAACCTAAGCCATTTGAAGTCCTTATACTCACCAAGCTCGATCATCTTCTTTTCGTTATCATTTAAGAAGAATGGGAGATGATATTTCCGATAAACCTTTTGATTATGTCGTAAGCCTAATTCTGATATCTCGTCATGATGTTGTGCATCATTCCGCGCTAATACAATTTGCTCAATCACATCAAAATTAGCTGGGCACTCGCTCCAGTCTGTTCTTAATATATCTCCAAAGCCGGCCTTATAACCATTCACGAACCCGTCTTTGAATTCTTTCGGAAAAGCCCTCTGGCACTCAAGGCGTAGCTCCCTTTCCCAAGTCCGGAAATATAGCTTAAGCGCTTCCGACAACATGGAAACGCACATAGCCCCTAAAATTTCCAAACTTCTAGTAGCGTCGGCCCACTCCTCCATAAAGGCTGGTTCTTCAGCTTCACTATAAGGGGGCTCAAATGGAGCCTCCTCAGCCTCGATTTTGCAAATAATTTCACGAAACGGCTCTGCCGCCGTCTCATAATAGCGTCTGATAAAATTAGTGCGCTGTTTCAGAAACCAGAGAACTTCCATAGCTCAAGTATACACGACCACCGGCAACCTATTCCATATTTTCATAGTAACCCACTATAACGGCCCTCTCACGGGTGCATCTTCGCTCCCTTCGTAATCTTGTAGACCACCTTCTTCTCCGCCCGCATGGCGATGCCAACCAGCCTGGCATCCTCCGGCGAAAACTGCGCGAACACCTCGCGGTTGGCGCCGTCGTGGCCGGTCGAGAACATTTCCTCGACATAGGCCGACGTCACCACGCCCCGCTCCAGCGACGGGGACGGAACAGGCAGTCAGGAGCCTTGCTCGAATTCCGCCTTGGACAACCGGCGATGGGTGGGAGTATCGGCCTCAAGGTCATACCCGATGATTTCCCGTCCGGTGGAAAAGGACGATATGACCCTCTTGTTGAACTCGTGTAGCTCGAAAATCGCGCCGGTATCCAAGAAGGCCCGGCAGGTCGGGTCGAGCATGGAGCCAAGACTGAACTGGATTCTGTAGTTGCCGCCCGGCAAGCCCGAGAGGTCGATGCTATCCTCTCCTTTCAGGAAGAGCGTGGCAACAAGTGCCGACTTTCGGTCCCTGACCTTGACGATGGCCTTGTGGCCGCTCGCGTTCCTGATCCGCAAGGTAAGGTCTCCCTGCGCCCTCACCTGGCGTGTCAGGACTTCGCTCGTCTCGGGCGGACGCGCGCACCGCGGAGCCGCAACACCAGCCGGAACGGGCTGGAACGCAGGTGCCGTCTCTTTCGCGTTGATGAGGTACACAACGACGATAACCGCCGCCGGCACGAAGAACGCCAGCAGGCTATAAAGCAGCTGCTGGTCGCCCGACAGCGCCCAGTCATCCTTGAGCGGATAACCCGAGTAATCGGTGCCTGACGCATCGATGATGCGCAGGATCTCGGCGACCTCCCCGGCTATTGCCTCATCCCCGGACTTCCGGATCAGCTTCGCCAGGCCATAGGCCGTCTTGATGTCGCCCTGCTCAAGAAGAGCCCGCACGTTATGCAGGATCAGCTTTTGGTCCGTGAGCCTGTCGTGCTTCTCACCGAGCCCGACCTTGAAGAGCATATACAAGAGATAAAAAGGGTGGCGATGATTGAAATGACTATTTTTGCTTGAAACCGGCTCTTCGAAATCCCTACGAGACCGTGCGGCATCGACACAGCTCACACAAAGCAAGCGTTCCCTTTCAACGACCCGCGTCCCACGCCTCATCTCCTCAAATGCCGCATAGGAGAGCGTGATGTAGCGCGGTTGCAGCGCGATCTTGCCGCACAGCGAACAGTGGAGCAGCCCGTCGGGAATGAGGTTGAGGTCGTACCGGACGGAGCCATCGGGCTCGATGGCTTCCGCCGGCAGATTGCGGGCAAACCAATCGTAGTTGGCCCGGCGCGCCGGATCGCTGAGAACTTCGTAAGCCTCGGGAGTCCGGCGAAACGCCTCGGCAAACGCCTTGTCGGATTCGTCGCCCGAAGGAATGTAGTAGGGACGGCGGTATCCCGCTGCCTTGATCTCTTTCATCGAAGCCGAAGGCGTCAGGCCCAACAAATGGTAAAGCCCGAAGGGGTCGCTCTGATCCATCGACGTCTCGAGAACTCGCCGGGTTGTTGCCACATCCATATGAACGCTGAGCGAAGGCTAAACCAGTCGTGTCTACAACTTATTGACGAGCCCGCTCCTCTCACGGGTGCATCTTGGCGCCCTTGGTGATCTTGTCCGCCACCTTCTTCTCGGCCCTAAGCGCGATGCCCACCAGCTTGGCATCCTCCGGCGAGAACTTTGAAAATACCTCGCGGTTGGCGCCGTCGTGGCCGGTCGCAAACATCTCCTCGACATAGGCCGACGTCACCACGCCGCGCTCCAGCGACCGCCTGTGGATGGTGCGCAGCGTCTCCTGGTCGGTCACCAGCACCACCATCGGCTGGATGGACATCGGGTTGTAGACATTCCCCGCCGCATCCCGGTAGGCTTCACCGATGATCGCCGGCGTTTGCGCGACGATGCCGCTGGTCAGGAAGGCGGTGACGTTGAGCTTCTGCCAGGTAGCCAGGTCATCGCGGACGACGAGGACGATCTTGGTATCGAACATGCCGGCAAACTCCGTGCGGGGGATCGAAAGAGCCGATGCCTTAACCCCAGGCACCGGCGCCGGTCTTGAACGTTCGTGCGCGCGCTTTTCAGATGGCCTCAGCGTGTCGATGGACGACAGCGGCGTCGAGCGGCTGGAGGCGCGCTTTCATGGCAACGGCTTTTCGCCGCACCGCCACGACACCTACGCCCTCGGGCTGACGCTGCACGGCGTCCAGACCTTCCGCTATCGCGGCGCCGAGCGGTTCAGCCGGCCCGGCAACGTCATCGTGCTGCACCCCGACGAGGTGCACGACGGCGCGGCCGGCGACGACGACGGGCTGATCTACCGCATGATCTACCTGCCGCCGGAGATGATCGCCGCCACCGGCGCTTCGCGCGGCGCCCTGCCCTTCGTCGCCGACCCCGTGGTGCGCGACGCCGGTCTGTGGCAGGCTCTGGCCGACGGTCTCGCCGACCTCGACGGCGAACCCGGCGACCTCCAGATGGACGACGTGCTGATGCGCGTCGCCGCCGGCCTCGCCCGGCAAGCCGGCACCGCGCGCCAGCGGGCCTCGGCCACCGCGGAAGCAGCCGTCCGTCGTGCCCGCGACTATCTCGAGAGCCACGCCACGGCTGCGGTGCGCTCGGAGACGCTGGAGGCGATCACCGGCCTCGATCGCTACGAGCTGGCGCGCCAGTTCCGCCGCCTCACCGGCACCAGCCCGCACCGCTTCCTGGTCATGCGCCGCCTCGACCGCGCCAAGCGCCTGCTGGCGTCCGGCAGCCGCCTCGCCGACGCCGCCCTCGACGCCGGCTTCGCCGACCAGGCCCACTTCACCCGCCATTTTCGCAGCGCCTTCGGCATGCCGCCGGGCCGCTGGCTGGCGATGCAGACGGCGGTGGGGTGACACCGCCAACGGTGGGCTCGGAACTACTCATTCTTTGTGCGATAGGCCCGAATTGCCTCCGCCAAGGCGTGCTGCCTGGCTATCGCCGACGCCGGTCTGCCAAGCATCAAGCCAATTGCGATCGCGTACCAGCCAAAGATTGGCCATGCCGCTGCCCCCAACCAATCTCGCACCGATATTGCAAGCCTACATTGCATTCGGCGCCAGGGGATGCAACGTAAGCAAGCGGTTTCGATGGGCCGCCGACGCGTATCCGAACCTGCACCAAAGCGAACGACGATGTTTGGACCTCGGATTGATTACGGCCCGCTGACGACCCGGCAATTGACGCTTCTGAACGTCTTGTTACCTCTGATCGGACTGGTGTTTTTCGCCCTGGCAGGAAGCATATACCGGTGGCGGCTCCATCATTTCCCGCACGCGGTGGCAACCATCGAAGCTGTTTGGGACGTTGAATCCCGTCACCGAGGACGCACCAGCATCATAACGATGGCAGAGCTGTCTTTCACAAGAACCTCGCCGAAAGGGGAGGCCATACCGTGCAGATATACCGCTCGGATAGGCAAGCCACAGGATGGCTTCAACGTCGGAGACACGCTTGAAATCGTTCCAGCGACAGGGACATGCCAGCGGGCGGATATCATCGGCAAGAGCAAACCGGCGCCATAAGGCGTTAATGCGCTGATCATGCCTTCGGCATGCCGCCGGGCCGCTGGCTGGCGATGCAGACGGCGGTGGGGTGAGGCGTCCCCTCGCTCACGGACTTCTACCTATAGAAAATCTGAAGGCGGCCTTCAGAACTTGCGATTAGGTCGCGAGGGCCTAAGCGCCTATATTGAGGATGCAAAAAGAAAACAGACAAGAGACCGGAATGTGCCGGTCTGGAAAAGGAAAAACCGAAATGTTCACCGCCCTCAAGCGTACCGCCCAGCTCCTCCGCGCCCCCTCCCAGGCCGAGCGCGACATGGACTACCTCAACCAAGCCACCGACCGCTACGACCTCGAAGCCCGCGAGCGCTACCTCGACAACCGCGCCTTCACCCGGACCATCGGTCTCTGAGCATCAGACGGCGACCTCGCCGAGAAACCAAACGATGACGTTGAGCGCTCGAAACCTGACCGGTTCGGGCGCTTTGTCGTTTCTGGTGGCGATTCACGCCGCCTCATCGGCCTTTGTCACGGTGAACCGAAGCCCGAGCGCCCTCATCACGCCGATGAGCGTTGACAGCTTGGGATCGCCTCGTCGCTGGTCAGGAACTCAGCGGCGTCCCATTTGGTTGTCGAGAGTCCCAATCAGACCTCCCTCCCCAGCACCACGCTCGATGCCAGGCTCAACACCCCGCCAACGCCGATCACGAGCCCCATCGGCCAGGGTGTGCCGTCGGCCAGCCAGCCGAGCAGGGCGGCGCTGAAGATGCCGGCGCCGTAGTGCACCGCGCCAAGCACCGCCGACGCCGCGCCGGCCTCGCGCGGGAAGGCGGCGAGCGCGCCGGCCACCGAGTTGGCGACGATCAGGCCGGATGCCGAGAAATAGAAGAACAAGGGAATGGTCAGGCCCCACAGGCCGCCGAGGCCGATGCCGGCATCGATGGCCAGCGCCACGCCCGACAGCGCCACCACCATCGCCCCGACGCGGAGAATGCGGTCGGACCCGAGGCGGGCCACCAGCCGGGCGTTGGCGAAATTGGCGGCCATCAGGCCGATGACGTTGACGGCGAACAACAGGCCGTAGGCGGCGGCCGGCACCTTGTAATAGTCGATGTAGGCAAACGGCGTGCCGGCGATGTAGGCGAAGGCGCCGCCATAATAAAAGCCGCCCACCGCCGCGTAGCCGATCAGCCTCCGGTCGGCCAATACGCGCCGGTAGCTCTTCCAGATACCGGCCAGCCGGCCCCGGCCGCGCCGCTCGACCGGCAGCGTTTCGTCGATCATCAGCACGCCGACCACCGACAGGCCGCCGACGGCGGTCAGGCACCAGAAGATCGCCCGCCAGCTGCCGACCAGCAGGATCTGGCCGCCGACGATCGGGCCAAGCAGCGGCGCCACCGCCATGATCAGCATCAGCGTCGACAGCATCTCGGCCGCCCGCTCGCGGGCGTAGAGGTCGCGCACCATGGCGCGGGCCAGCACCGGCCCGGCCGAGGCGCCGAGCGCCTGCAGCAGCCGCCACAGGATCAACCCCTCGGCGCTGCCG
Organism: Pseudomonadota bacterium; assembly: GCA_018262575.1. Classification (GTDB taxonomy): domain Bacteria; phylum Pseudomonadota; class Alphaproteobacteria; order Rhizobiales; family Pleomorphomonadaceae; genus Pleomorphomonas. The sequence goes on from JAGSYU010000049.1 coordinate 6,646, forward strand.
GCCAGCGCGCAGCCCATCGACCCCGCCATGAACAGCACCAGGCCCGCACCGATCGGCCCGCGCCGGCCGAGGCGATCGCTGATCGGCCCCCAGACGAGCTGTCCCAGGCTGAAGCCGATCAGGTAGCTCGAGATGGTCAACTGAATGCGGCCCTCGTCCACCCCGAAATCGGCGGCGATGGCCGGGAAGGCCGGCAGGTAGGTATCGGTGGAAATCGAGGCGAAGGCCATCAGCGCGCCGAGCACGACGAGCAGCACTATGTCGGCGGCGCGCGTGCGCCGGCCGGCGGTTTCGGCCTCGCCGAAATCGGGCATGGGAGATCCTGGGATTTTGGGAGGAGGATGGAAAACACAAGCCCCACCGCCGGTCGGGGGCGGTGGGGCGGAACACGGCGATGCCCAGCGTTACTTGCCGACGCGCGCCTGCAGATGCGCCGGATAGCGGGCACCCTCGATGGCGATGGCGTCGAGCGCCGTGCCGATCACCTTGAGGTCGTCGGCCGTCAGCTCCACCGCCGCCGCGCCGAGGTTCTCTTCGAGGCGATGGAGTTTGGTGGTGCCGGGAATGGGGGCGATCCACGGTTTCTGCGCCAGCAGCCAGGCCAGCGCGATCTGCGCCTTGGTGGCCCCCTTGGCGTCGGCAACGGCGCCGACGGCGTCGACCAGCGTCTGGTTGGCCTTGCGCGCTTCCGGCGAGAAGCGCGGCACGACGTTGCGGAAGTCGTCCTTGGCAAACGTCGTCTTGTCGTCGATGGCGCCGGTCAGAAAGCCCTTGCCGAGCGGGCTGAACGGCACGAAGCCGATGCCGAGCTCTTGAAGCGTCGGGATGATCTCGGCCTCCGGCTCGCGCCACCACAGCGAATACTCGCTCTGCAGCGCCGTCACCGGCTGCACGGCATGCGCCCGGCGGATGCTGGCGGCGCCGGCTTCCGACAGGCCGAAGTGCTTCACCTTGCCCTCGGCGATCAGCTCCTTCACCGTGCCGGCGACGTCCTCGATCGGCACGGCCGGGTCGATGCGGTGCTGATAGTAGAGGTCGATGCGGTCGGTGCGGAGGCGCGTGAGCGCCGCCTCGGCCACGGCGCGAATGTTGGCCGGCCGGCTGTCCATGCCCCTGGCGGTTTCGCCGCCGACAAAGCCGAACTTGGTAGCGAGCACCACCTCGTCGCGGAACGGCGCCACCGCCTCGCCCAGCACCGCCTCGTTGATGAACGGGCCATAGGCTTCGGCGGTGTCGAACAAGGTGACGCCCCGCTCATGGGCGGCGCGGATCAGCTTGATCGCCTCGCTGCGGTCGGTGGCCGGGCCGTAGCCAAAGCTGAGCCCCATGCAGCCGAGGCCGAGGGCCGAAACCTCCAAGCCGTTGCCGAGAATACGCTTTTGCATTGCAATCTCCTGTCAGGCCTTGCCTGAATATTGCGCGTCGCTGACCTGCTCCATCCAGTCGACGGCCTTGCCATCGAGTTCTTCCTGGATGGCGATGTGGGTCATGGCGGTGTCCGGCGCGGCGCCGTGCCAGTGCTTTTCGCCCGGTTCGAACCAGACGACGTCGCCGGGGTGGATGTCCTCGATCGGCCCGCCAAGGCGCTGGACGCGGCCGAGGCCGGCGGTGACGATCAGCACCTGCCCGAGCGGATGGGTATGCCAGGCGGTGCGGGCGCCCGGCTCGAAGGTGACGGTGTTGCCGGCCGCCCGGGCCGGCGGGGCGACCGGATAGAGCGGGTCGATGCGAACGGCGCCGGTGAACCAGTCCGAGGGACCTTTCATCGACGGGCGCGTGCCGGTGCGGGTGATCTGCATGGTCGGTTCCTTTCAAGTCGAGCGCGTCTGGACAATTCGCTCCGGTTACACCGGAGATACGCTACGCAATTGTTCCATATATATAAATTACCTGTCTTCCTCCGCGAAGGCGGAGGACCTCGGGCAGGACGGGGCGGACGGCGCATATCATCCGCCCTTCCAATACCCGAGCCCGGAGCAAGAGGCGCCCTATATCGTCCGCTCACCCCTTTCGGCCTGAGGTCCCCGCCTGCGCGGGGATGACAGATTTATGTATTCAAAACAGATACATAGCCGGAACCATCCCCGGTGGCAGGCGGAGAGCCTGATTTGAAACTCGCTGGGGCGAGGTAGCTGGCGACGGCTTCGAGAACCGGAGCGCAGCGGACGTCCTGTCCGTGAGCACCGGAAGCGCAGAAGACTAAGCCAGATGCCCGCCCCAGTAGAGTTTCAAGTCAGGCGGACAGCGTCGACATGTCGATGACGAACCGATATTTGACGTCGCTCTTCAGCATGCGCTCGTAGGCGGCGTTGATCTCGTCCATGCGGATGGTCTCGACGTCGGCGACGATGCCGTGCGCACCGCAGAAATCCAGCATCTCCTGCGTTTCGGCAATGCCGCCGATCAGCGAGCCGGCCACCGCCTTGCGGCGCATCACCATCGGCACCGTATTGAGCGCCGGCTCCAGCGGCCCGAGATAGCCGACCAGCACCAGCGTACCGGAGACGGCCAGCGTCGGGATGTAGGGGTTGACGTCGTGGACGTAGGGCACGGTGTCGATGATCAGGTCGAAACGCCCCGCCACCGCCGCCATCTCAGCCGCGTCGGTGGAGAGAACGACGCGGTCGGCGCCGAGGCGGCGGGCATCGGCGTCCTTGCCGGGCGAGCGGGTGAACAGCGTCACCTCGGCACCCAGCGCCTTGGCGAGCTTCAGCGCCATGTGGCCGAGCCCGCCGAGACCGACCACCGCCACCTTGCTGTCCCCGGTGACGTTCCAGTGGCGGAGCGGCGACCAGGTGGTGATGCCGGCGCACAGAAGCGGCGCCGCAGCGGCGAGGTCCAGCCCATCGGGCACCTTCAGCACGAAGCGCTCGGTCACCACCATCTGCTCGGAATAGCCGCCATAGGTGACGCGGCCATCCTTCGGGTCGACGTGGCCGTAGGTGTAGACGCAGTGCGGGCAATACTGCTCCTCGCCGTCAGCACAGGGGTCGCAGGAAAAGCAGGAATCGACCATGCAGCCGACGCCGACGGCGTCGCCCACCTTGAACCGGGTCACGTCGCTGCCGACGGCGGTGACGCGGCCGATGATCTCGTGGCCGGGCACCACCGGGTAGCTCGAAAAGCCCCAGTCGTTGCGGGCGTTGTGCAGGTCGGAATGGCAGACGCCGCAGTACAGCACCTCCAGCGTCACGTCGTCGGGGCGCGGGTCGCGGCGCTCGAAGGAAAAGGGCGCAAGAGGCGTCGTCGCCGAGCGGGCGGCGTAGCCGAGCACGTTGAGAGGCATGATATCTCCGGATTGATGGGCAACGAACGCCCCCTCGCCAAAAGCGACAAAGGACGGTTGCCGGGATCGCGAGGGGACCCTATCAGCGGCCGCCGCTAGCGATTAGCCACGATAACCGGCATGCCGTCATGAGCGTGGCTCATCAATAGGGTACCGCCCGCTTGTCCGGCTTCGATCAATGGCGCATAAATAAATGAGGAGATCTCATGAATGCCGCGCCAGCCGATCGTATCCGACCTCATCGCCTTTCTCGCCGTCGCCCGCGAGCGCAGCTTCACCCGCGGGGCGGCCCAGCTCGGCGTGTCGCAATCGGCGTTGAGCCACACCATCCGCGGCCTTGAGGAGCGGCTGGGCATCCGCCTTCTCACCCGCACCACCCGCGCCGTGTCGCCGACCGAGGCCGGCGAGCGGCTGCTCGCCTCCGTCGGCCCGCTGCTCGACGGCATCGACAGCGAGCTGGCCGCCGTCACGGCGATGCGCGACAAGCCGGCCGGCACCATCCGCATCACCACCGGCGAGCACGCCGCCACCACCGTCCTGTGGCCGAAGCTCAGGCAGATCCTGCCCGATTATCCCGATATCACCGTCGAGGTGATCATCGACTACGGCCTGACCGACATCGTCGCCGAGCGCTACGACGCCGGCATCCGCCTCGGCGAACACCTCGCCAAGGACATGATCGCCGTGCGCATCGGGCCGGAGCTGCGCCTCGTCGTCGTCGGTGCGCCCGGCTATTTTGCCAGCCATCCGGCGCCGCTGACCCCGCACGACCTCGTCGCCCACCGCTGCATCAACACCCGCCTTGCCACCTACGGCGGCCTTTACGCCTGGGAGTTCGAAAAGGACGGCCAGGAGCTGAAGGTGCGCGTCGAGGGGCAACTGGTGTTCAACTCGTCGCCGCAGGGCCTCAGGGCGGCGCTCGACGGCTTCGGCCTTGCCTACGTCATGGAAGACACCGCCCGGGCGCTGATCGACGCCGGCCGCCTTGTTCAGGTGCTTGGCGACTGGTGCCCGCCGTTTTCCGGCTATCACCTCTACTACCCAAGCCGCCGCCAGTCGTCGCCGGCCTTCAACGTGCTGGTCGAGGCGTTGCGGCTGAAGGGGTGAGGCGGGCGCTGGCGACCACCACCGGCCGGCCATCGCCACGTGGTTAACAAATCCTTATCCTTGTGCTGGGATTCTTGGCGGCAACGGCGACCGCTGCGCCGCCTTCGTTTCGGCTCTCACAGGATCGTTGATGGTGACCTCCCGCTCCCTCCTTCTCCGCTGGTCGACGCTGGTCGTCTCGGTGCTCACCGTCGGCTGCTCGGCGATCTCCTTCAACGATGACGCGCCGGTGCGGACCAGCCGCAAGGGCGCCGATTTCGAGATCCGTCAGCCGTCGAAGACCGCCGTCGAGGGCATCGACGTCTCCTATTTTCAGGAGGCGGTGAACTGGAACGCCGTGGCCGGCGACAACATCCGCTTCGCCTACATCAAGGCCACCGAGGGCGGCGACCGGGTCGACGAGCGCTTTGCCGACAACTACACCGGCGCGGCGCGGGCCGGCGTGCTGCGCGGCGCCTATCATTTCTGGTACCACTGCCGCTCCGGCGCCGAGCAGGCCGCCTGGTATATCCAGAACGTGCCGCGCGACGCCTCCGCCCTGCCGCCGGTGCTGGACATCGAGTGGACGCCGACCTCGCCCACCTGCACCAAGCGGCCGCCGGCCGCCGAACTGCACCAGGACATGCAGGCCTTCCTCGACACCGTCGAGGCCTATTACGGCAAGCGGCCGATCATCTACGCCACCATCGATTTCTATCAGGACCGGCTGGTCGGCGCCTTCGAGGGCTACCCGCTGTGGGTGCGCTCCACCGCCGCCGAGCCGCACGAGCGGTATGGCGATCGCCGCTGGCACTTCTGGCAATACACCTCGACCGGCCGCGTCGCCGGTGTCCCCGGCAAGGCCGACCGCAACGTCTTCAACGGCTCGGAACAGGCCTTCCAGCAGTTCCTCGCCGACAGCGTCAGGCCGATCGGCACGGTGGTGGCGGAGCGGTGAGAGGCGCCGGATAGATCCCTCACCACCCCTTTCGGCCTGAGATCCTGCGCCTTCGCGTGGGATGATAACCTATACTCAGGATAAGAGATTGTTTCATATATATAAATTGTCATCCCACGCGAAGGCGTAGGACCTCGGGCAGGATGGAGCGCAAGGCCGATATAGGTCTCCAGGCGCCCGACATCGCCGGATGCCCCTCCTCCTCGGACATAAGGTGGCCGCGCTCAAGCCCCCTCCCTCGCCCCGCCCCGATCGGCCGGTCCTGCCGGGCAGCCTCTATTCCGGTTGTGAGGCGGGCGGTTTGTTTATAAACCTGGGGCTTAATGAGGGACGCGCGTCATGAACGTCGAAGATCTCTACCGGCTCCTTCGCACGGGTCACATTCAGGCGCAGGGCATCGTCGACACCGTTGCCGACCCGATGCTGTTGCTGGATGAAAGCCTTCGCGTCCAGAGCGCCAACCGCGCCTTCTTTGAGGTCTTCAAGGTCGATCGCTCCGAGACCATCGGCAAGCCCATCCACGAGCTGGGCGATGGCCAGTGGGACATTCCCGATCTGCGCATGCTACTGTTGCAGGTGATCCCCCGAAGCGCCGCCATCATCAACTACGAAGTCGAGCACGATTTCCCCGGTCTTGGCCGGAAAACCATGCTGCTGACGGCGCGCACGCTGCACCACCCCGACAGCGGCAGCCACACCATGCTGCTGTCCATCGTCGACGTCACCGAAAGCGCCCGCCGCGAGGCCGTCCGGGACATGCTGTTCGGCGAACTCCGCCACCGCATGAAGAACCTGCTGTCGGTGGCGCAATCGATCGCCCGCCGCACCACCACCAAGGGCCGCACGGCGGAAGAGTATCGCGAAGACTTGCTGGGCCGCTTCGGCGCCCTGGCCGACGCCCATGACATCGGGTTCGCCGAGCAGGGAGAGACCGGCCTGGCGCTGCTGATCGAGCGCGTGCTCTCCCCCTATGCGACCAACCCCGACGCCGCGGTGATCATGCCCGGCCCGGCCGTCATCCTCGGCCCGAACACGCTGATGGCGCTCGGCCTGGTGCTGCACGAGCTGGCGACCAACGCCGCCAAATACGGCGCCCTGTCGGAACCCACCGGCCGGATCACCATCGGCTGGCAGCTCGACGAAACCAACTCCGATCTCGCCATCACCTGGGTTGAAAGCGGCGGGCCGCCGGTCACCCCGCCGGAGATCACCGGCTTCGGCAGCAAGCTCATCCGCTCGGCCATCGCCGTCGGCAAGGTCAGCCAGGTCTATGCGCCCGGCGGCCTCGAGGTGGAAATCTCCATCCCGCTCGGCCTTGCCTCCGGCTCGGATTAAGGCCGGTCAAATCGATCGCCCTCACGCCTCGGACTGGCCACGGACGGGCACAGCCTCCGGCTCTCCCAGCCAGGCGGGCCGGTCATCCCAATACAGGACGAAGCTGGGCGGCGGAAACGCCGGGTCGGCAAAGCTTCCGACCGCCAGTCCGATGGTGTCGGGGAACGCCGCCCCCGACTGGAAGAACCGCCCCGTGCCGCAGGTCGGGCAGAAGCCGCGAAACCGCTCGGGATGCTCCGGCCCGCGGTGATGATGAAGGGTGTAGGGGCCTTCGATGGTCACCATGTCCACGGGGAACCAGGCGGAGTAGCTCATCACGCTGCCCGTGCTGCGCTGGCATTGGGTGCAGGTGCAGGCGTGCACATGCACCGGCTCGCCCTTGACCGTGAAGCGCAGGTTGCCGCAATCGCACCGCCCATGGCGGATGGTTGTCTCGTGCATGCCGACCTCTTTGCTCCCTCAGTCAGGCGGAAACCCTGCGAAACACGCCGGGATAATCCAGCACCAGGCCGGCCTCGTCCACCTCGAGGTCGGCGGTGAAGCCGCTGGCAAGGCCCTCATAGCGGTAACGGCGGTCCGGCATCAGGCAGGTGTAGCGCTGCTCGACGCGCCTCGGCAGCCAATCGCCGTCGATCGGATCGGGCAGCGGCACGTAGGCGACGGCGATATCCCGGTTCTCCTGGTGCAGGAGCTTCAGCCGCTTGATGGGAAGGGTGTTGGTGGCCGGCGTGATCCGGATGTCGACGTCAGCGCAGCCCTTCAGCGCCGGCAGGGGGCGATTGCCGAGGACGTCGCGCCAGTGGCCGTCGTCGTCGGCCTCGACATGGAGCGATGGCCCGCCGACGATGTCGACACGCACCTCACGCGTCCTGAAAGCCGCATCGGTGCGGACGCGGTAATGCCCGCCATGGCGCCCTTCCCGCGTCGTCACCACCACGCCCTCAAGGGTCAGGCCCTCGCCCTCCTCACGGCAGACGCAGTGCTCAAGCCCCTCACCGTCCCAGTCACGCCAGCGAACGACGGATCTCATGAATCCCTCCGGATTGGCGAACATTCAGGGAACGATAAGGCAGGGGCCGATGCCTGTAAAGCGTTCGAAGCAGCCAGGCGCCGCGGCGGTTGTACGTGGCCCCGCCCTACATCCGCCATGCCGGCGGCTAAAGTCCTCCGCCGGGGGCTTCATGAATCACCGACATTGCACGCAAGAGGTATTGATGCGCGATCTCCTATTCCCCAGCCGCCGCGCCGTGCTCGGCACCGGCGCCGCCGCTGTCTGCCTGGCCTTTGCCGGCCCGGGCATGGCCAAATCCGACGATGCCTTCGCCCGCCTTGAACGGCAGAGCGGCGGCCGGCTCGGCATCGCCGCCATCGACAAGGCCACCGGCACCCGGCTCGACTACCGGGCGGCCGACCGCTTTGCCATGTGCAGCACCTTCAAGTTTGTCGCGGCGGCGGCGGTTCTCTCCGCCGTCGATCGGGGGCGGCTGACGCTCACCAAGCGCATTGCCTATGGCGAGGCCGATCTGCTGTCCTACGCCCCCGTCACCAAGGCGCACGTCACTGATGGCGGCATGACGCTGGAGGCGCTGTGCGCCGCCGCCATCGCCGTCAGCGACAACACCGCCGCCAACCTCATCCTCGGTGAGATCGGCGGCCCGGCCGGCTGGACCGACTACGCCCGCTCGCTCGGCGACCAGACGTCGCGGCTCGACCGCACCGAGCCGGACCTCAACATGGCCACCGAAGGCGATCCGCGCGACACCACGACGCCGGAAGCCATGCTGGCCAATCTCGATGCTCTGCTGCTGGGCGACGCCCTTTCGCCGGCCTCCCGCAAACAGCTGGAGGACTGGATGCTGGCCGGCACCGTCACCGGCCCGCTGATCAAGGCCGGCGTGCCGAAAACCTGGCAGGTGGGCGACAAATCCGGCGGCGGCGGCAACAACACCCGCAACGACATCGGCATCATCTACCGGCCGAACAAGGCGCCCATCCTGGCGGCGATCTACACCACCGGCTCGCCGCTGGACATGAAGGGCCAGAACAAGGTGATCGCCGACGCCGCCGCCATCCTGGCCGCTCGCTTCGGCGGGTAAGCAAAGGCAAGGGGGACGGCGCCACCGCCGAGCGCAACGCATCCCGCGAGGCACCATCCCCATCCAAAACCGTCCGCCTCCGCGACGGCGAAGGCGTATCTATCTGTTTCTCATATATAAAACTGTCATCCTGCGCGAAGGCGTAGGACCTCGGGCAGGAGGAAGCGGGCGGCCGATATCGGTCTCCCGCTCCGGCGATGGAGGGTTACACGCTGATCCAGGCCGGCGCGACCACCGGGCCCTTGCCGAGGAAAAAGCCGAACTGGATGTTCATCTCGCCGACCGGCTCCAGGAAGCGGCTGTTGGACAGCGGCCCGGCCTCGACGGCCTCGAAACCGATCGCCGTGGCGATCTTCGACACCGCCGCCTTGGCGCCCGCGTCGTCGCCGGCCACGAACACCTGCAGCACCTTGCCCTTGCGGCCCTCGGCGCCGAGCAGCCCGGCGAAGATGGTGTTGAACGCCTTCACCACCTTGGCGCCCGGCACCAGCGCCTGCAGTTCCTCGGCGGCCGACGTGGTGTGGCCGATCGCCAGCCCCTGGAAATCGGCGGTGACGGGGTTGGAGATGTCGACGATCACCTTGCCCTGAAGGTTGCCGGCCAGCTTCAGCGTTTCAGCGTGCGCGCCATAGGGCAGCGCCAGTACGACGACGTCGGCCAGCGCCACCGCCGCGGCGATGCCGCCGCCTTCAGCCAGGGCGCCGAGTTCGGCGGCGAGCGCCGTCGCCTTGGCCGGGTCGCGGGCGCCCAGCGCCACGGCTTCGCCCGAGGCCACCAGGGCCCTGGCGAGGCCCGCACCCATGTTGCCCGTTCCAATGATTGCAGTGGTCATGTCTGTCTCCATCGCGTGTTGAGGACGCGACCTTACGTCGGAAACAAAATGGCGATAATACTCGGCCTTGTCGCTTGACTTACAACACGGTGTTTCCAATGGACCGGCTGACCAGCATGCGGATCTTCGTCAAGGCGGTGGAGCTCGGCTCCTTCTCGGCGGCGGCCAGCGCGCTGGGCCTGTCCTCGCAACTGGTCGGCAAGCACATCCGCACCCTGGAGCAGAGCCTTGGCGTGCGGCTCCTCAACCGGACGACGCGCCAGCAGAGCCTCACCGACATCGGCCGCAATTACTACGAGCGAGTGCGCCAGATCCTGGCCGACGTGACGGCGGCCGAGGACTTCGCCTCGGAAATGCGGCTGTCGCCGCGCGGCCGGCTGAAGGTCAGCGCGCCCGTCACCTTCGGCATCCACGCCCTGGCGCCGAAGCTGCCGGACTATTTTGCCGCCTATCCCGACGTGTCGGTCGATCTCCACCTGTCGAACCGCTACGTCGACCTGATCGACGAGGGCTTCGACGTGGCCTTCCGCGTCGGCCAGTTGGTCGACAGCAGCCTGATCGGCCGACCACTCGCCCCCTATCGCCTGATCGTCTGCGCAACGCCCGACTATCTCGCCGCCCACGGCGCCATCGACCACCCGGCCGACCTCAAGGGGCGCACCTGCCTCGGCTTCTCCTTCGGGACGCTGGCCACCGAATGGCAGTTCGAGGGGCCGGAGGGCCGCGTCACCGTGCCGATATCGGGGCGGATGGTGTCCGACAGCGGCGAGGCGCTGCTGGCCGTGGCGCTGTCCGGCCAGGGGGTGCTGATGCAGTCGGCCGAAATGCTGGAACCGCTGATTGCCGCCGGCAAGCTGGTGCGGCTCTTGCCCGACCACCGCATCCCCGCCCGCCCCTTCCACGTCCTGTTCGCGCCCGATCGCCGGCCCACCCCGAAGCTCCGCACCTTCATCGATTTCTCGGTGGCAGCATTTGGCAAATGACGCGAGCACGGCTCGCCGCCCTTACGCCTTTGTTCCATATATATAAGTCCGCCATCCTCTGCCTGAGAAGCAGGACCTCGGGCAGGAGGAAGCGGGCGGCCGATATAAGTCTCGTCCTACACAGCCGCCCGCCTCACTCACCCCCTTACCCGGCCCAAAAAGCCCGCCACCTGCGCCCTCACCTCGTCCAGATGCGTGAACAGGCACACATGCTCGCCGCCGGGCACCACCAACAGGTCGGCCCCGGCGATCTCCCCGGCCGACCGCACGCCATGGGCAAACGGCACCACCTGATCGCCATCGCCATGGATGACCAGCGTCGGTGCCAACACCTGATCAAGCGGCAGCGGCGGCAGGTCGGCGAAGGCCAGGGTGTCAGCGATCGTGCCGGGCAACCGCTCGGCCAGGCGCTGGAACACGCTGCGTTGCAGGGCGAGCATCAGCGGCCCGGCTTCCGGATGCTCGAGCGTCCGCCTGAGCAGATCCGGATCGCGGACCGAGCGTGCCCGCTCCGGATGCCGCCCCATCACCCAGCCCATGAGGCGCGCCAGGCCGGGAACGCCGCACAGCGCCTGAAACTGCTTGAGCCGCCGGATCACATGCTCCGGCACCTCGAACCGGCCGCTCGCCGTGGAGACCAGGATCAGCCCGGCGCAGCGGTCGGGGTGGCGGGCGGCAAAGGCGATGGCACTCGGCCCGCCGGCCGACACAGCCGCCACCACGGCTCGGTCGATGTCGAGTTCGTCGAGCAGGGCGGCGTAGAGGTCGGCGGGGTCGCCATCCCGCAGCGGCGTGCCGAGATAGCCGGGCCGCGACACGGCGATCACCCTGAAGCCGGCGGGCTCAGCGAGCAGCGCCTCGGCCAACAGCCGGCTCTGATCGAACCCGCCCATGCCGCCATGCAGCGCCAGAAGGGCCGGCCCATCGCCGTCGTCACGGTGCTCGACGACGCCGAGCCGGGTGGTGGTGAGATGCGGAACGACGCGCGACAACCGGCGACCGCCGGGCGAGGAGACAATACTCTTGGACATGACCAATCCCCAGTGCGTGCCTGAGTATCGTGGTCGCTGGCTTACGACGCGGCACGGGAAAGGTGTCCGTCAAAGGCTGGATTGGGCAGGTTTAGCTTCCCCACAGGGGACAGCGACGCCTCGGTGAACTGCCGACCGAGGGGATCAATAGCGCGAGAGGAGGGAGAGGGCAAGGCGGGGCGAGCAAGCCCAATCCTGCAACGGGAGCCAAGCGGTGGAACCGGTCAGCCCTCTGGCGGCTGTCGCCCCGCCCCCCGCTCCACCAGTTCGTCGAACAGCCCCGCCACCGCCCGCTCGTCCGCGGCATCGACCAGTCTCAGCCCGACCGTCTCGGCCGCAACAGTGAAGGCGGCATTCTCGCGCAAGGAGCGATCGATGAAGGCGTCGATCGGGCGGCGTTCGGCGTCGGTGCGCTGCTCATACGCGGCGGCCGACCGCATTCGTTGCAGAAGAAACCCGTCATCGGCATGCAGCAGCACACCGAAGATCTGATCGGAAACGACAGTGGCCATGTACTCCGGCCTGAGCGCCGCGCCCTCCAGCACAAACGGCCGCCCGGCGCCGCTCTCCGCTTCGATCCTTTGCCGGATCGCCGGCCACATGTTCTCGTGGTGGACCTTCAAGAACCAGTGGATCGTCTCGGGCGACAGCCGGTCATAGAACTCGGCAACCGGCGCCGGCATCGCCAGCCATGGCCGGCCGGGATGGCGACCGAGCTTGTCCGTCGACAGGCCGTTCCACCCCAACCGATCAGCCAGCCGTTCGGCCAGCGTCGACTTGCCGACGTGGGAGGTGCCACCGATCAGTATGCCCAGGAGGTGTGATGGCATGTCGAGACTCCTATCTAGCAATGTGTCGCCTTGCATACCGCCCACGGAATAGACCGACGACAGCCCTCCGTCGTCACTCTTTTCTTGCGATCTGTTTATGGATTGCAGGATGGATATGTGGGCTGTTTGTGACCCCATACGAAGCCACCTCATTGACTCCCACCAGAATGCGCTGATAATGACCCATTAATAAACCACAAGACAATCCTAAGCCCTATTTATGGACCATATCACTCATTCCACGGGTCACCGGAAAGCGAAGGACATGGCAAAGCCGGAAACGCGTGCCTACTCCTCCTACAGCCGCGATGCGCAAGCCCTTCTGGCGCAGATGATCCGTCGCGCCCGGATCGAGCGAGAGATGACCGCCCAGGACCTGGCGGACCGGGCCGGCGTCTCGCGCGGCCTTATCCAGCGGATCGAGCGGGGCGACCCCGGCTGCGCCATCGGTGCGGTGTTCGAGGTCGCGGCAATTCTCGGCATCAGGCTGTTCGATGCCGATCAGCAAACCATGACCGCGCATCTCCAGGCCAACGGCGCCACGCTGGCCTTGCTGCCCAAATCGGTACGCCCATCGGGCGGGACGGTGAAGGATGATTTCTGAACCGCCGGAAGCCCCAAAGGAAGCCCCAAAGGAGGCCTATGTCTGGGTCTGGTTGCCGGGGCAAACGCAGCCGGTGGTCGCCGGCCGCCTTGCGCCGGAGGGGCGCACCCTCCAATTCAACTACGGCCGCAGCTATCTCGCCCGCGCCGATGCCATCCCGCTCTACGAGCCGGAGCTCCCGCTGCGCGCCGGCGCCCTGCCGCTGCCGGCTGACCTCACGATGCCCAGCGCCTTGCGCGACGCCGCACCTGATGCCTGGGGGCGACGCGTCATCCTCAACCGTCTCTCGGGCACCGGGGCGGCCGATCCCGGCGAACTGGCCTATCTCCTGCAATCAGGCTCCGACCGGATCGGCGCGCTCGATTTCCAGACGTCGCCATCGAAATACGTGCCTCGCTCCGCGCCCGCCGCGTCTCTGGAGCACCTCATCGACGCCGCGCGCCTCGTCGAGGAGGGCGTGCCGCTGCCACCCGATCTCGACGCCGCCCTGCTGCATGGCAGCTCGATCGGTGGCGCGCGGCCGAAGGCGCTGATCGATGACGGGAGCGAAAAATACATCGCCAAGTTCTCGTCAAGCGCCGACCTCCGGAGCGTCGTCAAGGCGGAATTCATCGCCATGCGCCTGGCGGCGCTGGCCGGCATCGACGCGGCGCCGGTCAGGCTGACCCATGTTGCCGGCAAGGACGTGCTGCTCATCCGCCGCTTCGATCGTTGCAAAGCGCAGGAGGGCTGGCAGCGCCGCGCCATGGTCTCGGCGCTCACCCTCCTGGGCCTCGACGAAATGATGGCGCGCTACGCCAGCTATCAGGAGCTGGCGACCGTCATCCGCCATCGCTTCACCGATCCCAAGCCGACATTGCGCGAACTGTTCTCCCGCCTCGTCTTCAACATCCTCTCCGGCAACACCGACGACCACGCCCGCAACCACGCCGCCTTCTGGGATGGTCAACTGTCGCTGACGCCGGCCTACGACATCTGCCCGCAGGGCCGCGCCGACCGGGAAGCCAGCCAGGCCATGCTGATCGACGGCGACCGGCGCATGAGTCAGCTCTCGCTGTGCCTTGATGCGGCGCCGACCTTCCTCATCTCCCGCGAGGACGCGACAGCGATCGCCATCCGGCAGATCACAACCATCAAGCGGGAGTGGCAATCCGTGTGCGACGAAGCGGCACTCAGCACCGTCGACAGGACCTTGTTGTGGCGGCGCCAGTTCCTCAATCCCTACGCCTTCGAGGGGGCACCGGAGACGCTGACCGAGCTGGTGGGGTGAGGACGGACGGCCATGGTCAGGTGCCGCGCCCCCAGGATAGTTGCAGGATCTTCGCCAAGGCATCTACGTGAAAACAACGAGATAGAGAAAATCCCGTTTTCATCTCGCCGGCTTTGCCCTAGGTTTCAACTGAAAATTGCAACAGTTGATTCCCCAGGAGGGCCTCGCCCATGACTGTCGATGACAAAGCCGACCTCGAAGGCATCGGCGGCTGGCTGGCTCTGCTGGCTTTCGCTCAGGTCATCGGTATTGTCAGACTGATCTTCAGTCTCCTCCAGCAATTCCAGCTCTACGGTCAGCTATTCGGCCTGCCCGGAGGGTACGCCGCCGTCATCCTGGAAACGGTGCTGAACCTTGCAGTGCTGGCGCTGGCATTTGCCACGACATTTGCGCTCTTCACCAAGAAACGGGCGTTCATCAAGCTGTTCTTCTATCAGTGGATCGCGATACCCGTCGTGTTCGTTCTCGACCTGATCATCGTTGCCGTGACACTTGATGTCCCAATGAACATGCTCACCGATTCCGGGGATGCCAAGATCGTATCCACCTTCCTCGCCGTCGGAATCTGGGTCTGGTACACGCGGAAATCAAAGCGCGTCGCCAATACCATGGTGAACTGAACGCCGGGTATGGGGACGGTGTGATGTCCGAATGTCTCGAAATAGTCGGCTAGTCAGCGTATGTAAGGACCCTCCTTACCGGGGGTTTCGATGATCACGAGCAGGCTGACAGACAAGGGCCAGACAACGATACCGTTGCTCGTCAGGCGCGCCTTGTGCCTGCGTGACGGCGACGAGATTTCCTACCGCATTGAAGGCGACATGGTGACGGTGCGCAAGGCGCCGGCTACCGCCGCCGAAGATCCGTTCGACACATTTACCGAATGGGACGGCGACGCCGACCGGAAAGCCTATCGCGACCTGTGAACAGGGCGACGTCGTTCGTGTGCCGTCTCCCTATGCGGATCGTTCTGTCCAGCAATATCGGCCAGCCCTGGTGGTCAGCAAGGGCGGCATCGGTGAGGACGAAAAGCTCCCGTGGGTCGCCACGACCACCTCGGCCGACAACCGTCCCTGGACCGGTGATGTCGAGGTCGGCGCCGCTTATCAGGATGTCGGTTTGCCCGCCCCGAGTGTCATTCGGCCCGTCAAGATCGCCACCATCGAGGCGTCAAGCGCCGAGAAGCTTGGTCATGTGACGGCGCCGATCATGTCGAAAGTCACCGACGAAATTCGGAAACACATGGGGCTGTGGGCATCCCGTCTTCCCTCGCCTCAGTTTCTGCGTCTCTAGCGTCTAGGCCCCACTTGTCTTTGGCGCCATTGAGCAGATCCACCAGAGTGGAAGGGCTCACCGACCACGCCCCACCGAAGCCGCCATCTATCCCAGTCAGGCGCTTGGTGATGCCGCGCTCCTCGCCATGCTGAAGCTCGAAAATGAATCCCACATACTCAACGTTGGTCCGCGCCGATGAGCGACAGATGACAAATTGCGAGAAGTCTGACCACGCATAATGTCGCGTCTTGAAGCCATTGAAGAGGGCCAAACCTTCCGGCGAGAGCGAGAGGCGCGGTGGCGCAGCAAGGCGCAAGACGACAAGAAAGGCGCCGCCCCCAAAGAAGAAAGTGCCAACATAAGCACCAATGTATTCCCTAGGTGTCGCAGGGCCATTCGCGATCATAAACGCGCCGATGCATACAAACACAGCACAGACTATAAGCAGAAGGAACGTCTTTTCTGTCGAAGACACGATGACGATCGGGGGACAATCGAGGCTACCTTGTACGCCGCTGGATGTTGCTTCAGGCATTTGCCCCCCAAAAGGATCTCACGTCGGACTCTCATGCCACTCGACGGCGGCAATAAACTCCAGCGCCTCGGCGTCCTCAGCCCGGCCGCGCAGGGAAAGCCCTTGGCGCTTGGCCTCAGCGGCGAACTCAGGCCGGTGAGGATCGGGCACCCACAGGCACACCCGCTTCATGCCCCGGCGCCGCCGCTGCCGGTAGTGCTGAAACTTTATCAGCCCATCAACGGGTTGCTTGAGGCGTGGCACGCCCTTCCTCCACAAGATTGCGCACGACCTTATGACAGAAATCGCGCGCTATCTAGCGGGTTTGGCCTAGACCACCAAGGCGTGAAACACGGTTTCTTTGGTCTTTGACAGCGGAGGTAGCCGATTGCATAGCTTTGCATACGGCACACGGAGTCGAACAAATGCCACATCTTCTCGAGGCCCAACGACAGATGCAGTTGGATGCCGACGAAGTCATTCGAGTCCTGAACCTAAACGAACGTCTTGGAAAGGTCGGGCAACCGATCCGCGTCGGTAGCTCGGCCATGGGTCTCATGGTTCGCCGCGACATCGACATCACCGTTGTTTGTGCTGCGTTGGATAAGAATACTCTGGCGGATTTTGCCGAGATCGGCGCAAGCCTGATGCAGAGAACCGATTACGTGACGGCGGTCAGGTTCCGCAATGATACCGGACAATGGAACGCCGAGCCCCGACGGACTATATCTGGGCCTGTCGGTGACAATGCCGGATAGCTTCGCATGGACCGTCGACATCTGGCTGGTCGACAGGCCGGAACGGCAACCAGACCTGGCTCACCTCTCGACTTTGCTCCCGCGCCTGTCCGACATTGATCGCAGCATCATCCTTGAAATAAAGCACGCTCTGGCGCGCAGTGAGCAGCCACCAGACAGACTACCAAGCGTGCTGGTCTATGAAGCCGTGATGGATCACGGGATTAAAACAGCCGCAGAATTTGAGAGCTGGCTTCACGGCAAGCGGGCATGATCCCCCCCTAGCAAGGGCACTCACCAGAACAAGTGTAGCAGATGATGGAAGGCCTAGCGCGCCTTGCGTGTAAAGGTTGCTACCCCATCATCGACTGAAGAACATCGCCCCCTAGAAAGTATATAACACTCTCAAACGCCTCACTTCGTTTCGTGGAAATGATGGGTCGCGAGTGAAAACTCGCATAGGGTGTGGTATTCTCCCCATCGCATACAAGCTGAGTATTCTCGACAATGTAGACTTAAATCGGCAGGATTTAGGGGGCAGAAAGTGCGTCCAAAGGTCGATCTGCGTCAGGCCATAAATGCGGTATCCGATGTTGTGCAGAATCGGCCGCGCCCTCTTCGTGAGTTTGATCAAATTCACATGAAGACCGGAGATATGGTTCTGCAAAGCGAAGTAGTCGCAAACTGGTCGGATGGGAAACGACTTGCGTTCATCGGCGATGGCGACGCGATCAGCGTCTGTGTTGCCTATATGAGAAGTCGCGAAGTTCTAAATTTCGGTCCTACAAAGATTATGGTTTTCGATTTCGATGAAAGAACCGTTCAGGCTGTTAAGCGGTTCGCAGATAAGGAACGCATCGAGCATCTGGATGCGACTTTGTACAATTGTCTTGATGCTTTTCCGACCACGACCAAATACGACTGCTTCTACACAAATCCACCGTGGGGTGCCTACAATAAAGGCGAAAGCGTTAATCTTTTTGTTGAGCGAGGCATTGAGGCTATTGGATACGATGGAGAAGGCCTGATCGTTATCGCAGATGACGATGAACTGCCCTGGCCGAAAGAAGTCTTGGCAAGTGTGCAAGGGTTCTCTCGAGAGAAGGGCTTCTTCGTATCTCAAATGCAAAGGAAGCTTCACGCCTACCACCTTGATGACGCGCCTGATCTCAAGTCGTGTAACCTCTATGTCAGCTCCCTTCCAGACAACAGTGACCGCGCGAAACCGAGCAGCGCGGCACCAGCAGCGCGCCTCAAAGATTTCTACGGGCGCTCTAAGGAGCCGCGCGTACACTATGTCCGCGAGCGGAAGCGGCTCGATTACGGCAAAGCCCACGATGACGAATACACGCTCGAACTTCTGGAGGAGCAGCCATGATCACAATTGTCAAGCCTGGCGCCGGGCTGCTTTTCATGAAGGTTGGAACGCACGCGCAAGAAGACCTCGAAAAGATCATTGCCAGAAAATCCAAGGAAATCGAAGACACGGGCTATGGAATGTGGGGGTACGGTGGGAGCACGTGTCATCCAAGTTCTATGGTGCAGCCATTCGCTGAGGAGTTTACTCGACGAGGCGAACCAATTCACCTTGTGATGCAGGAGATGACATCACGTCATTTCGCCGAGCCAATTCGTGCCGATCAATATTCCGCCGATAATCGGAATTGGCTGGACATTCCCGACACGATCCATGTACGCGGCTCGCGGTTTGCGCTCGTGATTAAATCGCTCGAACAATGTGATTTGAAGCTATCACTTGATCAGACGCGGGTGCCTATCGGTCCCAGCATGGGAAAAATCGGAAGCCGGTATCTTCGAGGGCAGGCAGATAAGGCTTGTCTTGAGGTTTTGGAAACCCCCGAGGCGACCAACGAGGAAGAGCCAAGGGAGGTATCAATCAACCTCGTAGCGGAGCTACAGGCTCCTTACGCCGTCTTCTTAAGGAACAAGATCGAATAAACCGTCCGAAGCTATTACTGCGCGAGGCGCGCTACGACGAACGTCGCTAGCATAACTTGCTAGGCCTTGCATTATGGGCTGAGGATCAAAATCAGGCATGGAACACCTGAAACAAATAGCAAGCGTTTTGTCGACCGCTTTCTCGGAGCAGATGATAGAGCGCAGATTGCCCACGCCGATCTCTCCGACCAAGGAGATAATCAGTTGTTCGAGACAGGCCACGGCTGGAACATCGAACTTGCTTCCTGCAATGGCTTCGATCGCTCGGATTGCTCGTTTATCGCCCGTCAGCATGAGCCTCAATGCGCGTTGTAAAAGAATCGCGAACAACTGACTTTCGCCGCTGTCGAGCTCCAAGTTAAGAGTTCGCGCAGCGTCTTCGAACTCTGCCGCCAGCGCTAACTCGGCTTCATTCGGTTCTATGGGGTTAAATAGTCCGAGTATTTGGCTAAGTTCAGCGAGTGCCACTTCCCTAAGCAGAAATGATTTCAGCCGTTTCATCTTGTTGGAAATCATGAAGTGGGAGACTGCAAGTATCGCAGGCGACAGGTCGTGAGATTGCAAGAGCGACAGCATTTCGTCCGTAAAGCCGTATGAGATCGATTTGATAACAACATCGTTGTCAACAAGTACATCAGGCATCAGGCCTATCCACACCCATTAAGTTTGACAGGTATTGAACGTTCTCATCGCTCATATCTGACCAGTTTAGCTGCTGAGCCGCAACTTTATTTACATATTTCCAGACCGGTTGCGCGGTTCTGTATATGTAGCCAAGCGCCGCACTCGCCCTTTGCCACTCTTGCCGCTGATATCCAAGGCAAAGAGCTAAGGTTCCTGGCTCAATCCCTCGCTCTGGGCCGGCTTGCTGACAGGCCTGCGCCAAAGCCCGCGCACTAAAGTTCTCAATATTGGTCGTTATGATTGGCCAGGGGGAACCCGTTAAGAGCTCAATGCCGAATGTGTCTGCTTCGCGCTCTTCGAGATCAGGGTCGTCAAACGACGAGTCGCCAACATCAACAATGGCTCGATCTGCACCGATGTGACCAAGCACGGCATGTCCAATCTCATGGGCGAGCGTGAATGCTATAGGTGCGGGGTAACTTGCGTCACGGCCCAAGAGAATGGCGTGTCTACCATCGACTCCAATCACCATAGCTCGCATAGACTTTGCACGAAGCGGAAAGACGCGCAGGTGAATGACGGGAACGCCGAGCCCCCAACAAATTGATAACAGCCCATTGAGATCCACGACCTCACGATTGGCTAGGACTGCTCGTCTCAATTCCGCCGCCGACAGAGTAACAAGCGGTTGAACTTCCGTTGTAGCCTTTAGAAGCATGCGACCCACCGCAACACCAAAGGAGGCCAGTGCCCCTCGCTTTATGCGATCGGTCGCTGTCAGATTCTTGAAACGTGCGTCATCCTCCCAAACAAACTCCACGCGCTCGCCGAGCAAAGATCGCGACGATAAGCCGAGCTTTCGAGAGAGTGCAAAGCGTAGCTCAGCGCGTGCCGAAGTTGACGCAGCAGCATCGTCACTCCACCAAGACGGCCAAGCAGCATCGATAACTTGATCGCTCAAGCCCGCATTTTTCAGCTCTTTTCTAAGTGCTGCGGTGTCGCGGTCCACTCCGGCTCCTGTGTAATATTCTAACCATCGTCCGAAACGATGACCTTCAAAACAGTAGAGCAGGCGGCACTACGCTGTCGATCTGCCGATCCCCGCCCCTCATCGCTTGGGCGAAATGCATCCACGTCTCTGTGTCATTCGAGGAGAGCCGATTGATGGCCTCGAAATCTGGGCTACAAATAATAGGATCAACAAGTTGCACCCAGTAGCTCTCAACAAGCCACGCCCGCAGGTTCACTTCGTAGTCCGCCGACCGCCCCTCACTCGACGCTCGTTTCAGTAAGGCCGTTACCTGCGACGCCCCTACGGGCGCGCCCGAGCCACCGGCATTTCGATACATTGACGGATCGAAGGGTTCCCCACGCCTAATCGTCAGCGGCTCGACCGATGCACACATCAAAGCGAAATGCTTCGTCTTCGGTCCAGCAGCCGTATCTGCTCGACTTGTAACGAGAACATTTGCTGGCAGCGGTCTGACGATGCCCTCAGCGTCGATATACCGACGCCACGCAACGACCCTAGCCGGAGCAACATCGACCTGTTTGGGGCGACCTTTCATGACCGAAAAAATCACCTCAATGGGCTGACCAAGTCGGGCAAGCGACCTTGTCACAACGGCCGGAGCATTTCCTACACCCCAACAGAACAAGCCGCCGCCAGATCGACGCTCGAGCTCCTTTCTGTGGATGATTGCCTCCAGGCCTTGGCCTGCCTCGGCCTGCATACGCGACCAGCAGAGATACTCCTCGGCCCTGAGACTACGCGGCCTCGGTTTTCGGACTATTTCATAGCTGGTTGGAATGAAAGTCATCTATTTTTTCCCACGTGAACCCAAAACATCGCGTGAAGCTCTTTTTATCGCAAGAGTGTAGATCGACCAAGGCGCACAAATCGGCTAGAAACATGTTTACTACGTTCTCGTTGCCTGTGCAAAAGCTCTGGATAACTTTTTCCCATAACGTCCCATGAAATCTGGCCGCCCCCCTCAATGGAACCCGATAGGCGCACTCGGCCGCAATGTCTGGACAGACGTTGTTCCCGTGGCGACGAAGGATCGCATTGTGTTCCCGGCAATGATCCGCTCGCACCTAAGATGGCTCGGCGAAACTTCTGCAAGCCTCCTAGCGACGATCGAACCTGACCATTGCGCCGAGCTACTGCCGTGGATGCCCCACGGGGAAACCATGCTGGCCGAAGTTAGGAGCGCGATTGAGACGGCGGAGGAGACCGATAAGGACCAACTGACGCTTGCCGCGATGGATCGATATCTGCGACTTTCAGTCGATCAGGCCGGACGAAGCAGCTTACCCGGTCCCTTGGCGTCTTTTCTGGACGCTCATATCGTTGGAAGCGTTCGTCTCGTTATGCGAGATGATCGACTATGGCTCTGGTCGGAACGCCGTTGGGACAAAGACCGCACAAAGCGTGTTCAGTTTCTGGCCGGAAAACTCTCTTCATCCTCGCCTCCCCCTACCCCCTCAAACAATAAACCGTCTTCCGCGGCCCGCCCCCCTCCGTCGCCACGCTCTCCCTTGTGATCGCCCCGGTGTCCTCCAGCGTCTCGATCACCTCCCTCAACTCCCGCGCCCGCAGCCTGTTCTTCATGCGCGCCCGCAGCGTTTCCTGGGAGATCTCACCGCCTTCCTTGTCGATGATGCGCAGCACGCGGTTGGCGTCAGCCTGGAAGTCGGTTTCGGAGATGTAGAGGCGGCCCATGCGGTAGAGGGTGCGGGCCGACCACAGCGCCACCGCCCGGCCCCAGTCCATGTCGTCGACGGTGATCTGCGGCGCCACCGGGTCGCGACCGCCGGCCCGGATGGTCGCCATGCGGACGGCCATTTCGGCGGCGCGGCCGATGAAGTTTTCGGCGTCGGGATCGCGGTCCTGCCAGGCGAGGATGTCACGCTGGAAGCTGATGTAGACCGCCTCGGCACCGGGGGCCCAGGGGATGACGAACGGATCGATGTCGATGTCGGTCTCGTGCAGCCTGGAGGCGACGGTCAGCGGGTTGCCGCCGCCGAACAGCCGCCGCAGGCTCTCCGACAGCTTTTCCGGCACGGTCAGCGGCGGCAGGGCCGGTTCGCGGTCCTCGGTGCGCGTTGACACGGTCAAGAGCGTGAAGCGGTTGAGGAAGCCGTTGGAGACGTCACCGCCATCCAGCGCCTCGAAAAAATCCTCCGGCGTCGAGGCGCCGTAGATGGACAGGGCCGGCGCCCGGATGGTGTGGGCCGGCGTCGCCGCCCATTCCGGCGTCGTCATCAGGCCGAAATTGGTGCCCCACACCGAGCGCATGATCTTCGATATGCCGCGCTCGAAGCCCGAGGCGCGCTTGGCGTTGATGCGCTTCAAAAAGGCGCCGAACTCGTCCATCGGGCACAGCGACAGCGGCTCGCGCTCGATGAAGTGGATGACGGCCGGCATGGAGATGAACTCGTCCGGCCCGATGGTGCGGGTCATCCTGGCGGCCGACAACAGCCGCTTGATCTGCTGCAGCGCGTGGTCCTTGCCGACGCCGGACGGCGCCAGCGCCAGCATGTACAGCACCGTCGAACTCAGCGTCGGGCCGGCCCAGAAGCGGCCCATGGCGGTGCCGACCAGCGTCAGCGCCGCGCCGAGCGCCAGCACCCGGTTGGGCCGGCGGGCGGTGGCGGTGATCCAGTTGGTGATGTCGCCGACCAGGCCCGGCACATGCGTCAGCGCAGCGGGGAATTCGACGGCGGCGCGCCACCGCGCCATTGCGCTCCTTGACGAGGCGGCGCGGCCCATTGGCAGCTCGCGGCGGCTCGGGCCGGGTGTCGCGTGGAGCCTCGCGCGGCTGCGTCCGGCCCTTCCGGAGGCCGCTCCGGATGGTGGCAAGGCAGGCCGGCAGGCCATCGTCCGCCGCAAGGCCGCAATCCTGCGCCGCCGAGGAAAGCTGCGAGATCGCCGTGGCCTCCGAGAGCCAGCCGGCGCCGACCATCTGCCCCAGCGCAAAGGCGCCGCGGTTAAGCTGGTTGTTGCGGCCGCCCTTGCCGGCGGAACGCAGCGCGTCGATCTCCGCCGCGATGGCCTTGTCGGCATAGCGGGCGAGGCGGGCATCTGGAACGGACGAGGGAACGCGCGGCTCTTGCCTTGGCTCCGGCCTCGGCTCGGGCTCTGTCGGCGGTGGATCGATCAGCGCATAGAGCCAATCCGGCACGGTGGGCGCCGCGACGATCGCCCCGGCCGTGACAGGCTGATAGGCGCCCTCGCCATCGGCCCTGAGCGCGCCGGGCGCCACCACATAGCCGCCCAGCCCGCGAATGTTGATGCCGCGCCCTTTGAGCAGCCCCTCGCGGTTGCCGTGGGCGCGCCCGTCCGGCTGGCGAAAATAGATGTGGCGGCCGCCACTGGGCGTATCGACGGCCGGCGCCGTCACACCCCGGTTGACCTCGTCCCAGGCCTTGATGCCATCCTCGCCGCCGTCGTGCCGGTCGAGATCCACCACCAGCAGGCCGGAGCGGCCGAGATGGATGGCCGGCATGGCGTCCGGCCAGCGCCGCCACCAGCCGTCGATCGCCCCCGCGTCCGTGGTGGCGTCGTCGCCCCAGCGCACCGAGGGGCACGGTTTCTTGGCGTCCGGCCCGCCGCCGCGCACCGGGAAAACGGCAAGGCCGGCGCGCGCCAGATCGAGCGCCAG
>JAGSYU010000050.1 GCA_018262575.1 Pseudomonadota bacterium
TTGACCCGCGAAGGCAAGAGATAGCGGACATATGAGGCAGAACCAGCAGAACAAGCAACGGATGCGCGGCCGGCCCAACCGCAAGGCTCCCAATCCGCTAACCCGGTCGTTTGATTCCAACGGCCCGGACCTCAAGATCAGAGGCACCGCCCTTCACATCGCCGAGAAATACACGCAGCTCGCTCGCGACGCGTCGTCGGCCGGTGACCGGGTGATGGCGGAGAATTATCTCCAGCACGCCGAGCACTACTACCGCGTCATTGCCGCTGCCCAGGCCTCCCAGGCTGCCGCCGCAGCGGGGCGCGAGGATGAGACCGACGACGACGATTTCGAGCCGATCGGTTCCGACCGCTTCGAACCGCGCCAGATCGAGATCCGCCAGCCTGGCCAGTTCGACAACAACACCCGCCAGCCGAACGAACAGCGCGAACCGCGCGACGGTGGCAACGGCGGTGGTTATCAGAACCGCGACAACAACCGCCAGCCGAACGAGCCGCGCGACGGCGGCAACGGTGGCGGCTACCAGAACCGCGACAACAACCGCAACGGCGACAACAACGGCCAGCCGCGCGACAACAACCGCAATGGCGACAATAACGGCCAGCCGCGCGACAACAATCGCAGCGGCGACAATGCCGGCGGTGATCGCCAGCAGCAGGACCGGGGCGAATACCGCCGCGACCGTCGCCCGCGCTTCGACCGCTTTGGTCGCGACAACCGGGGCGACCGCCCTGGGCAGGGGCAGAACCAGGATAACCGCGGTGGCGAGCGTCCGCCGCAGCAGCCGGCCGTAGCGCCGACACTGGCCGACGCGCCGCAGCCCGACGTCAGCTTCCCCGACGTACCTCAGCCGGTTGTCCGGATCGAGCGCGAGCGCCCGGCACCGGTCGCCGCCGCCGAGGCTGGCCTGCCGGCCTTCCTGCTGGAGCGCCAGTCGCGCGTCTCCGAGCCAGTGACCCCGGTGGTTGTGGCCCCGGTGGTTGTGGCCGAGCGCCCTGCGCCGGTTGCCAAGCCTGCCCGCGAGCCGGCGCCCGAACCGGTCGCCGCCGCTCCGGCCCAGACGGCTGCCGACGAAGAGACCCCGCGCAAGCGCGTCCCGCGCCGTCGTGCCACCACGCTCGGCACGCCGATCGCCCCGACCAGCCGCCCGCGCGCCCGCCGCACCCCCAAGACCCCGGTCGACAGCGGTTCGGAAGGTGGCGAGAGCTGAGGCTTTCGCAACCGCAATCGAGTCAAGAAAGGCCGCGTCGGCAACGACGCGGCCTTCGTCATTTTGAGCGAAGTAGGGCACCGGTTCGCGCAGAAGAGCTGCGTCAACTTGCCAGGAGAGCACGTCTGCAGATCTGTGAAATACCAGCGGATTACTCCCCGGCGCAGGCACGGCCAGATGCGTAAAGGGCGGCGCCTTGCGACGCCGCCCCTTTACTGAACAATGACCGTCGGGTCGCCTCAGGCGGCCGCATCCTTGGAGCGCAGGCGCTTGCGCTCGATCGGATCGAGCAGAATCTTGCGCAGGCGGATGGACTTCGGCGTCACCTCGACCAGTTCGTCGTCCTGGATCCAGGCCAGCGCCTTTTCGAGCGTCATGCGGATCGGCGGCGTCAGTCGCACCGCCTCATCCTTGCTAACCGAGCGAACGTTGGTGAGCTTCTTGCCCTTGAGCACATTGACTTCAAGGTCGTTCTCGCGGGTGTGCTCGCCGACGATCATGCCCTGGTAGACCTTCCAGCCCGGCTCGATCATCATCGGGCCGCGATCTTCGAGGTTCCACAGCGCGAAGGCGACGGCCTCGCCGATGTCGTTGGAGATCAGCACGCCGTTGCGCCGGCCGGGCAGGTCGCCCTTGTGTGGCTGGTAGGCGTGGAACAGCCGGTTCATTACCGCCGTACCGCGCGTATCGGTCAGCAGTTCCGACTGATAGCCGATCAGGCCGCGGGTCGGCGCGAAGAACACCAGGCGCAGGCGGTTGCCGCCGGACGGGCGCATTTCCACCATGTCGGCCTTGCGCTCGCTCATCTTCTGGACGACCACCGAGGAATAATCCTCGTCGACGTCGATCACCACCTCTTCGATCGGCTCCAGCGTCTCGCCGGTGGCCTCGTCCTTGCGGAAGACGACGCGCGGCCGCGACACGGCGACCTCGAAGCCTTCGCGGCGCATGGTCTCGATCAGCACGGCGAGCTGCAATTCGCCGCGACCGGAGACGAAGAACGAATCCTTCTCCGAGCTTTCCTCGATCTTCAGGGCGACGTTGCCCTCCGCTTCGCGCAACAGGCGGTCGCGGATCATCCGGCTCGTCACCTTGTCACCTTCGGTGCCGGCCAGCGGCGAATTGTTGACGACGAAGGTCATGGTGACGGTCGGCGGGTCGATCGGCTGGGCATGCAGCGGCTCGGTCACGTCGAGGGCGCAGAAGGTTTCGGCCACCGTCCCCTTGGAAAGGCCGGCGATCGCCACGATGTCACCGGCTTCGCCGACGTCGATCGCCGTGCGCTCGAGGCCACGGAAGGCCAAGAGCTTGGAAACGCGGCCCTGGTCGACGATGTTGCCGTCCTGATCGAGCACCTTGATGGTCTGGTTGGTCTTCACCGAACCCGAGGTGATGCGGCCAGTGACGACACGGCCGAGGAAGGGATTGGCTTCGAGCAGCGTGCCGATCATGCGGAAGGAGGCGTCCTGCACGACATGCGGCGGCTCGACGTGGCGCAACACCATATCGAACAGCGGCGCCATGCCGTCGCCCTCCCCGCCGTCTGGCGTGGTCGAAAACCAGCCGTTGCGGCCCGAACCGTAGAGGATCGGGAAGTCGAGCTGTTCGTCCGTGGCGTCGAGGTTGGCGAACAGGTCGAACACCTCGTCCACCACTTCGTGGATGCGGGCGTCGTGCCGGTCGACCTTGTTGATGGCGACAATCGGCTTCAGGCCGACTTTCAACGCCTTGCCGACCACGAACTTGGTCTGCGGCATCGGGCCTTCGGCGGCGTCGACCAGCACAATGGCGCCGTCCACCATGTTGAGGATGCGCTCCACCTCGCCACCGAAGTCGGCGTGGCCTGGCGTGTCGACGATGTTGATCCGCACATCCTTCCAGACCACCGAGGTAGCCTTGGCAAGGATGGTGATGCCACGCTCCTTCTCGAGGTCGTTGGAATCCATCACGCGCTCGGCCACCTTCTGGTTTTCGCGATAGGTGCCGGACTGCTTCAGAAGCTCGTCGACCAATGTGGTCTTGCCATGGTCGACGTGCGCGATGATGGCGATGTTGCGCATTTGCATGGGCGTACTCGTTTGGAAAAAGACAGACGGCCCGAAGCGAGCCTCCGGACCGTCATTCTGGCGCGCACTATACAAATGATTGTGACAGGAGCAAGAAAAACCTGATTTTTCCCGCGATGATCAGCCATGCAGCGGGGTGCGACACTTAACAGAGCTGAGCCGTCTCTGCTAAAAGCGGCTACTCCAGCTCTCCTTTCCGGGACGCCCCATGCATCATGCCCCGATGAGCGAGCGCCACGTCGCGGCGATCGGCTCCCTCCTCATTGCCCTCGGGCCGATATCGCTTGCCCTCTACACGCCGGCCATGCCGCAGCTGGTGACCGATTTTTCCACGACCTACCCGGCGGTGAAGGCGACGCTCGCCGCCTATTTTGCCGGCTTTGCCCTGGCACAGCTCGTCTGCGGCCCGCTGTCGGACGCGTATGGCCGCCGCCCGGTCGCGCTCGCCTTCCTGCTGCTCTATGCCGTCGGCTCGATTGGCGCCATGCTGGCGCCCTCCATCGATGTGCTGATGCTGGCCCGCCTCGTCCAGGGTGTCGGCGCCGCCGTCGGCATTTCCGTCGCCCGCGCCATCGTTCGCGACAACTTCACCGGCGAGCGGTCGGCGCGGGTGATGAATACCATGGGCATCTTCCTCGCCATCGGCCCGGCGGTAGCGCCGACGCTCGGCAGCCTCACCATGCTGGTCTTTGACTGGCGGGCGATTTTCGTGCTGATGGTGGCCTACGGCGGCGTGCTGCTGGCCGCCGTCCATCGCTTCCTGCCGGAGACCAACCGCGCGCCCGATCCCGCCCGCGCCAGCCCGGCCGGCCTTGCCCATGCGTATGGTGCCCTTGGCCGCGACCGCCGTTTCCTGTTTCCAGCCCTGATGCTCGGCCTGACGCTCGGCGGCTTCTACTCGCTGAGCTCGATGCTGCCATTCCTGCTGATCGACATCGCCGGCCTCAGCCCGCAGGCCTTCGGCTTCGGCATGCTGGCCCAGACCGGCGCCTACATCCTCGGCGGCATAGTCACCAAGGCGCTGCTCAAGCACCTCCCGGCCCGCCACCTGGTGCTGCCGGGCCTGGCACTCGCCATGGTCGGCGCGCTGGCCATGGCGGCGTCAATCGCCCTGCTGCCGCCCTCCTACCCATCGGTGATGGCACCGGTCGCCGTGTTCACCTTCGCACTCGCCCTGGTGACGCCCGATCTCACCACCCGCGCCATGGCGGCCTTTCCGGACATGGCCGGTGCCGCCGCCGCCCTGCTCGGCTTCGCCCAGATGGGCAGCGGCTTCGTCGATTCCGGCGCGGTGGCGCTGATTGGCTCGCCACCGCTGGCTTTCGCCACGGTGGTGCCGATCGTCACGTTCGCCGCGCTGCTGCTCGGCCTCGCCGAACGGCAGCGCGACTAAGTCCTCAGGCGCGGCGGAGGCCGAGAAGGCCCGGCGCCGCGTGCCAGAAAGCCTGAGCGGCGAAGCCCATGAAAAGCAGGCCCGAGCCCCTGACGATGGCCAGTTCATGCGCCCGGTAGAAGCGTCGCACCGCACCGGCACCGATGATGGCGATCATCACCACGTCGGCGGCGAGGAAGCCGAGAAACGACGCGGCGATAAGGGCCGGCAGGCTCGAAAAGGACAATGTATCAGCGACGCCGCCGACCAAGGCCGTGAAGGTGGCGAGCGCCACCGGATAGCCCTTGGGATTGGTGAGGCCGAAGATCAGGCCGCGCCGGAACGGCCGCTCCACCGCCATCACCGCCCGCCCATCTCCGCCCGGCCGGGCCCGGAAGGCCCGCCAGCCGATGACGGCGAGATAGGCGCCGCAGACGCAACCGAGCAGGTCGAAAACCATCGGTCCCACCACGTGGGCGCCAACCAGCGCGACGAGCGCGAGAGACGTCCAGAGCGTATCGCCGGCAAGATGGCCGATGATGAAGCGGGCGCCAGCGCCTCGCCCCTGCCCGGCCCCGATGCCGAGAAGCGCAATGAAGGCCGGGCCGGGAATGACGACATAGAGGAAGGCGGCGACGAAGGCCGAAAGAAAAAGCGACAGTGGCATGGAAACAGCGGGCCTTCTGGCGGGAGACGGCGCAGCTTCACGCAAATCGCCGCGCCGCGCAATCGCAACCCTGCCGATTAAGTGAGCAATCGGCGGCAGGTGTCGCAGCACCCCCGGATGAGGGCTTTTGCATCGTTGTCATCGGCCGTTCGCGCCGTCTCGCGTCATTTTCGACAAGCGGCTTTACGTGCAATTAATCGGCGAAGGCGATCATCTCGGGATGGAAACCGGTCGGGAGGAGACGGCGCGCCTGCTTGGCATGCGCCGGACCGGTTCACTCGGGGGAGTACGCCATATGCCAAAGTTCCGGCTGAAGAGAGTCGCGCTCAAGTCGCATTTCCGCATCGCCACGAAGGTGCTCGCCTTCGGCTTCTTTTCGCTGCTCGGCCTTGCCGTGATCGGCGGGTTTTATGTGATGCAGGATATCAACGCCAACGGCTATCGCCAGCGCGCCGCCAGTGCCCGCATCAACGCCGATCTCGCCGGTACGCTGCAGACCACCACGCTGCAGCTCCGCCGCGCCGAGATCGAATTCCTGTTCACCGGCAATGAACGCTATTCCGGCCTGCATGGCGATCTGACGCGCATGACGGGCTCGAACCTCCAGCAGCTCGAGGCGCGCATCAAGGCGACCGACCCGGCGAAGGCCGAAAATGTCTCCAAGATCAAGGCTGGCATCGAGGAATATGGCGCCTCCTTCAAGGCCATCCTGGACATCAAGAAGCAGCTCGGCCTCTACCCACAGCAGGGCGTCAACGGCGCGCTTCTGAAGTCCAGCCAGGCGGTGGTTGACCTGATTGCCGCCAACCCGGCACCAGACCTGCCGGCGCTGTTTGCCACCATGAGGACCTTCGAAAAGGACTTCATGCTGAAGAACGACCCGCAGGCCTTCACCGCCTTCGGCAAGGCGTCGATGGACTTCACCCGTGCGCTCGCCCGCAGTCCGCTTACCGCCGACGCCAAGGCGACGCTCGGCAAGGCGATGGAGCAGTACACGGCCAGCGTCGGCCAGTGGGTCGCCCTGCAGCAGAAGTTCCTCAGCATCTACGAGCAGCTGTCCAACGGCTACAAGGCGCTGGAGCCGCAGCTCGACAATCTCGTGTCGATGATCCGCAGCGTCGACACGGCGGCCTCCACGTCGGAAATCCGCGCCCGACGCGAAGCCAGAGACCAGTTGATGATCATCTTCGGCGCCATCATGGCGATGACGCTGGTGTTCGGCTGGCTCCTGGCGCGCGGCATCGTCAAGCCGATCGGCCGCATCACCGCCACCATGAAGGCGATCGCCGCCGGTGACCGCGACATGGTCATCCCCTATGCCGGCGACCGCAACGAAGTCGGCGACATGGCGCGGACGCTCGACATATTCGCCAAGGGCCTGTCCGAGACCGAACGGCTGCGCGCCGAGCAGGGCGAGCACGATCGCCTCGCCACCGAGCGGCAGCTCCAGGATCGGCAGGCGCTCGCCGACGCCTTCCAGTCGACCATGGGCTCGCTGGCCGACCGCTTCGCCCGCTCGTCGGCCGAGGTGGCCGACGCCGCCCGCGAGTTGTCCGAGACCGCCGACGCCACCTCGGGTCGGGCGCAGTCGGTGACCGGCGCCGCCGAGATCGCCGCCTCCAACGTGCAGACCGTGGCAGCCGGTGCCGAGGAACTCACCGCCTCGATCCGGGAGATCAACGTCCAGGTCTCCAAGTCGGCCGGCATTGCCGATGAGGCGGCCGAGGAAGCCTCCCGGACCGAGACCAAGGTGCGGGCGCTGACCGACGCCGCCGTCCGCATCGGCGACGTGGTCAACCTCATCCGGGCGATCGCCGAGCAGACAAACCTTCTGGCGCTCAACGCCACCATCGAAGCGGCGCGGGCCGGCGACGCCGGCAAGGGCTTCGCCGTCGTCGCCAGCGAGGTGAAGCAGCTCGCCGCCCAGACCGCCAAGGCCACCGACGAGATCGGCTCCAAGATCGGCGAAATCCAGGAAGCGACCAACGAGACGGTTGGCGCCATCGGCCGCATCACCGCGACCATCTCGATGATCCGCGAGGTCACCGCCTCGATTGCCGGCGCCGTGGAGGAACAGGGCGCAGCCACCGGCGAGATCGCCGAAAACACCCAGCGGGCCGCCGAGGGCACGCAGACCGTCACCGGCTCCATCGCCGGGGTCGGCGAAGCCGCCGAGCACACCGGCCGCGCCTCCGGCCACCTGATGACGCTGTCGGCCGACCTTGAAAGCCAGTCCTCCGACCTGCAGAGCGAAGTGAGCAAATTCGTCGACAGCCTGCGGGCGGCCTGAAAGCCAGGTCGCCACAAAAGACGGCGCTGCCTCGAAAAGGCGGCGCCGTTTGACACTCGACACACTGCGCAAACAGAAGGCTGAGGAGTTTGGAGGTCATGCGTTACGAACAAAGCCATTTGTGCGTAACGAAGCGCCCGCCCGCGACATACAAACTCTATTGTATGTAACCGATGACCCATAAGCCCTAAAGAACCACGCGTCCTTCAGCGATATTCAGCAACTCGGGGAATGCATAGACGGCCGCACGACGCCCGGCACTTTCGGACACCGTCCTGATCACCCTCGCCTCTCGCAAGACTTTCAGGATTCGGATGGCCGATTCACGCGGAATTTTGGCGCCCTCAACGAAATGGCTGCTGGCAAAGATCGGCTTGGAAAAGAGAAAGTCGACAGCCAAGGGCGAAAACTGCGAACGCGTCCGTTCCGCCACCTCCGTCTGCATGCGTTGATGCAACTCTAGGATCGAACGCGCCTTCGCCTGATTTTCCGTCGCCTGCTCTATGAGGCCTTGAAGAAAGAACCTGATCCAACTTGTCCAGTCGGCATCACGGGAAATGGCGCGCAGCCGATCGATGTATTCTTCGCGACGTGCCTCCAGATAGCCGCTCATGTAAAAATTGGGTCTAGAGAGAACCCTCCTTTCATAAAGGAAAAGCGGAATGATCATCCGTCCGAGACGGCCATTGCCATCCTTGAACGGATGCAGCGCCTCGAATTCCGCATGGGCGACGGCAAGTTGAACCAACGGATCCGGTTCGGAACGGGCGGCCACGTAGGACGCCCAAGCATCGAGGCCTGCGAGCAGATGCGCCTGGGGAACAGGGATGTAACCAGCGTCCTCCATCGTACAACCAGCATTGCCGATCCAGTTCTGTTCGGTCCGGAAGGAACCGGGATCCTTGTTCCGCCCGCGCACACCATCCATGAGTAGCGCATGCGCCTCTCGCAGCAGATGAGGCGTCAGCGGCCGATCTTCGACCGCTTTCGCCGCAACACTCAAGGCGATCCGGTAATTGCGAATCTCTTCGACATCGTCCCGTTTGGGCTGCTCGATGTCGCCGCCACCGCCGGCTTCGATCTCAAGCACTTCGCCCATGGTGACGTTGGTTCCCTCGATCCTCGACGAGAGAACGGCTTCCTGCGTCGTCAACGGTGACAGGAGAACGGTGGCGTTCGGAATAGCCGCAACCATGCCGTCGTATCGAGCGAGCGCCGCATTGGCCTGCCCGATAAGCGATACCAAGCTTGCCCAATCGATCTCGGTGGGTGGAAACCCACCGAGATGATAGTTGACTGATCCGGGCACTCTTGTCTCCGTTGCCCTCAGCCCCGGTCGCGCTTGGCGAGCGTGCGCAGGCGCAGGGCGTTGAGCTTGATGAAGCCGGCGGCGTCCTTCTGGTCGTAGGCGCCCTGGTCGTCTTCGAAGGTGACCAGCGTCGACGAGTAGAGCGTCTTCGGCGACGAGCGGCCGGTGACGATGACGTTGCCCTTGTAGAGCTTCAGCGTCACCTCGCCCTCGACGCTCTCCTGGCTCTTGTCGATCAGCGCCTGCAGCATGTAGCGCTCGGGCGCGAACCAGAAGCCGTAGTAGATCAGCTCCGCATAGCGCGGCATCAGATCGTCCTTGAGGTGCGCCGCACCACGGTCGAGCGTGATGCTCTCGATCGCCCGATGAGCGGCGAGCAGGATGGTGCCGCCGGGAGTCTCGTAGACGCCACGCGACTTCATGCCGACGAAGCGGTTCTCGACGAGGTCGAGGCGACCGATGCCGTTGTCATGGCCGTAGGTGTTGAGCGCCGCCAACAGTTCGGCCGGCGAGAGGCGCTTGCCGTTGATCGACACGGCGTCGCCCTTCTCGAAACCGACGGTGATGATGGTCGCCTTGTCGGGTGCCTCTTCCGGCGAGATGGTGCGCATGTGGACGTATTCGGGCGCCGGCTGCGACGGGTCCTCGAGCACCTTGCCCTCGGAGGAGGAGTGCAGCAGGTTGGCGTCGACCGAGAAGGGCGCCTCGCCCTTCTTGTCCTTGGCGATCGGAATCTGGTGCTTCTCGGCGAAGTCGAGGAGGTCGGTGCGGCTCTTGAACGCCCAGTCGCGCCAGGGCGCGATGATCTTGATGTCCGGGTTGAGCGCGTAGGCGGAGAGCTCGAAGCGCACCTGGTCGTTGCCCTTGCCGGTGGCGCCATGGGCGATGGCATCGGCGCCGGTCTTCTTGGCGATGTCGATCAGGTGCTTGGAGATCAAGGGACGGGCGATCGAGGTGCCGAGCAGGTAGACGCCCTCGTAGACGGCGTTGGCGCGGAACATCGGGAAGACGAAGTCGCGGACGAACTCCTCGCGTACGTCCTCGATGAAGATCTCCTTGATGCCCATCATCTCGGCCTTCTTGCGGGCCGGCTCGAGGTCGCCATCGCCCTGGCCGAGGTCGGCGGTGAAGGTCACCACCTCGGCGTCGAGCTCGGTCTGCAGCCATTTGAGGATGATCGACGTGTCGAGACCACCGGAATAGGCCAGCACGACTTTCTTGACTTCGCCCTTTTTCATGGGAACTCCGTGAGAATGAACGCCGCGGCGGTCGGCGGGGAGGCTCACCGGCGGCTCGAAAGGATCGGCGGCAATTTAACCGACTGCGCCGGCCGTGCAAGACTGGAGATTGGTCATTTGCCGGCCATGATCGTGCCTGATAAACCACGCCTCCCACCAGTTGAGCCGAGCATGACCGATCCCCGACCGATTTCCGACCGCGACTGGATGAGGCTGACCCTTGCGGTCATCGCCGCCTTCCTCTTGCTCCGCCTCGCCGCCCTCTTCGTCAGCGGCTTCGAACTCACCTATGACGAGGCGCAATACTGGGCCTGGTCGCGGAGCCTTGCCTTCGGCTATTTCACCAAGCCGGGACTGATCGCCTGGCTGATCCGCGGCACGACCGAGATCTGTGGTGACGGCGTCGCCTGCGTGCGGGCGCCCGCCCCCATGCTGCATGCCGCTGCTGCCTGGTTCGTCTTCCTCGCCGCCCGCCGGTTCTACGACTCGCGCATCGCCTTCTGGAGTGCGCTCGCCTACCTGGCCATGCCGGCCGTCAGCCTGTCGTCGCTGATCCTCAACACCGACGTGCCGCTCCTGTTCTTCTGGTGCGTCGGTCTGCACGCAACAGCGCTGTTCCTTGAAAAGCCGTCCCGCACCCGCGCCGTCTATCTCGCCGCTGCCGTCGCCGTCGGCCTCAACGCCAAATACGCGATGATCTACCTGCCGGGCTCGCTCCTCGCCTACCTCCTGGCGACGGCCGACCGGCGTCCGCTTCTTCGCCAGGGCGTCACCTGGCTGGCGCTGTTCGGCGGTCTCGCCGGCTTCCTGCCCAATCTCATCTGGAATGCCCAGAACGGCTTTGTCACCTTCCACCACACCGGCGACAACGCCGGCTGGGAGGCGATCGGCTTCAAGATCGGCAAGGTGTTCGAATATCTCGGCGGACAGGCGGTCATTCCCGGGCCGATCCTGTTCGCCGCCGCCGTCCTCGCCGCCGTCTTCGGCTGGCGGTCAGCCAAGCCATCGGCCGATCGGCTGCTGATGTGGCTGAACCTGCCCATTCTCGTCTTCATCGGCGTCAATGCCGCCTTCGCCAAGCTGCACGGCAACTGGGCGGCGACGGCCTTTCCGGCGCTGGTCATCTTCGCCAGCGCCGTACTCTGCGACAGTCGCTGGCGCGGCCTCTTGAAGCTGTCGGCGGCGATCAACACCGCGGCGGCGGTGGCGCTGGCCATCGGCGTCGGTCTCGTCGGCCACGTACCGCTGCCAGAGAAGCCGACGCAGCTTCACCGTCTGCTGCACTGGGCCGACTACGGCGACAAGCTGGCCGATGCCGCCCGAACGGCCGGCGTTCGCACGGTCGTTACCGTCGGCCGGCCGATGACCTCGGAAACGCTCTATGAGCTGCGCGACAGCGGACTTGCCGTCCGACCTTACCTTGCCCCGGGAGCGGCGCCGGCCGACCAGTTCGAGATGACCATCCCCTACGATGGCACCGTCCACGGCCCGGCGCTGCTGGTCACCGAGGTCGATCCGGCGACGCTCGGCATCGCGCCGGAGCGAATCGAGCCGCTCGGCGCCATCGACACCCGCATCTACAAGGCAAGGGGTGGCCGCCTGCCGATCTATCGGATCGACCGTTGACAGGGGCGGTCCCGAGTCCCATTTCGACACCATGCGCAAAACCCACTACCCCGATCCCGAGATCATCGGCCCGGCCAAAGGCCACGAGCGCCGCGTCCGCTCCCGTTTCTGGAAGACGGTCAGGAAAGCGATCTCCGCCATTCCCTTTATCGATGAGGTGGTGGCCGCCTATTATTGCGCCCTCGACCCGGCAACGCCGACGGCGGTACGGGCAACGCTGTTCGCCGCGCTCACCTATTTCGTGATGCCGCTCGACGTGTTGCCGGATTTCGTCCTTGGACTCGGATTTTCCGACGATATCACCGTGCTCGTCACGGCGATCAGCATGGTCCGGCGCCATATCGGCGACCGCCACCGCGCGGCGGCCCGCACCGCGCTCGGCCGGCTCGCTGCCGAAAAGACCGGATAACCCCCGGGAGCAGAACAGCATTGGCGCGACCGGCCGCATTGTCGCCCGATTTCCGGCCAAGCCTTGCACCATGAACACGTGAAGACGTCTGTGGCCGCCACGGACCGACGAATCGAAACGCCGGAGCAACACTTTGGTAACCATGACGCTTTAACGTTTCCCTTAGGCTTCATGCGGACCGCTTCGGTGGGCGCATCCGTGTCCCACGACAAGACCCAAGGTGATTAGATGACGAACGTACGCACCCTCGGCTTGGCCGTCGCATTGCTACTCGGCGCGACAACCCTCGCCAGCGCTCAACAGCAGCAGGCCAAGGCGCCCACGCCGCTCCAGACGTTCGAGAGCTGGGCCACCTACACTTACAACAATGCCGGCGCCAAGGTTTGCTACACGGCGACGCAGCCGACCGACAAGCAGCCGGCTGGCGTCAACCGCGATCCGGTGTTCATGTTCATTACCAACCGGCCGAAGGAAGGCGTCAAGCACGAGGTTTCGGTGATCACCGGCTATCCCTACAAGGAAGGCACCAAGGCCACCGTCAAGATCGGTGACGCCACCTTCAGCATGTACACCAAGGACCAGGGCGCCTGGGTCGACAATGCCGCCGAGGAAACCCGCTTCATCAATGCCATGAAGGGCGGCTCGGTCATGGTGATCACCGGCACGTCGCGTCGCGGTACCGTCACGACCGACACCTATTCACTGAAGGGCATCAGCGCCGCCTTGAAGCGTATCGATGGCGAGTGCCAGTAAAGCACGATCGGCACGAAGCCGCCTTTGGCGGCTTCCGGCGCCAGGCGCGAAAGTCACGGGCCGGAGGCCGGCCGCCGACTGACGCAGAGGGAAAGCCCGTTGGCTTGGGTTTCGCCCGATTTTCTGATATAGCTTCGCATAACCGGGAACGGTCGGGACGGTGACGTCCGCGGCCGTTCTTGCTTTTCGGGCGGGATGCGTCCCGTCTTTCCACCCCCATCAGGCCAAACTGACCAGGACGAACCGAACGCCCATGTCGACCCTCATCGACCACAGCCCCGCTGCCCCCGTGCCCGCCGCCGCGCCGGAAAAGCCGTCGCTCGTCGGCATGACGCGCGTTGAGATGGCCAAGGCACTCCTCGCCATCGGCGTCGAGGAGCGGCAGCTCCGCATGCGCGTCACCCAGCTCTGGCACTGGATCTACGTGCGCGGCGTGCGCGACTTCCAGGCGATGACCAACGTCGCCAAGGAGTTGCGCGTCCGGCTCGACGCCGCCTATGTCGTCGGGCGGCCGGAGATCGTCGCCGAGCAGGTGTCGGCCGACGGCACGCGCAAATGGCTGATGCGGTTCCCCTCCCGCGGCGCCGGCCGGCCCGTGGAGATCGAGACCGTCTACATCCCCGAGGAGGGGCGCGGCACGCTGTGCGTCTCCTCACAGGTTGGCTGCACGCTCAACTGCTCCTTCTGCCACACCGGCACGCAGATGCTGGTGCGCAACCTCACCGCCGAGGAAATCGTGGCGCAGGTGCTGGTCGCCCGCGACCGGCTCGGCGACTACC
Organism: Pseudomonadota bacterium; assembly: GCA_018262575.1. GTDB lineage: Bacteria > Pseudomonadota > Alphaproteobacteria > Rhizobiales > Pleomorphomonadaceae > Pleomorphomonas. The sequence goes on from JAGSYU010000050.1 coordinate 13,720, forward strand.
CGAACGTCACACCCAATGCCGAGGCGGCCATTCCGAGCGAGGGGCGCCTCGTATCCAACGTCGTCATGATGGGCATGGGCGAACCGCTCTACAACTTCGACGCCGTCAAGCAGGCGCTCCACATCATCATGGATGGCGACGGCCTGTCACTCAGCAAGCGCCGCGTCACGCTGTCCACCTCCGGCATGGTGCCGAACATCGCCCGCACCGGCGACGAGATCGGCTGCATGCTGGCCATCTCGCTGCACGCCGTGCGCGACGACCTCCGTAACGTGCTGGTGCCAGTCAACAAGAAGTACCCGCTGAAGGAACTGATGGACGCCTGCCGCGCCTATCCGGGCCTGTCGAATGCCCGTCGCATCACCTTTGAATATGTCATGCTGAAGGGCGTGAACGACAGCCTTGAGGACGCCCGCGACCTGGTGAAGCTCCTGAAGGGCATTCCGGCCAAGATCAACCTCATCCCGTTCAATCCCTGGCCGGGTAGCGCCTACGAATGCTCCGACTGGGAGACGATCGAGGCCTTCGCGCAGTTCGTCAACGACGCCGGCTACGCCTCGCCGATCCGCACGCCGCGCGGCCGCGACATCGCCGCCGCCTGCGGCCAGCTGAAGAGCGAGAGCGAGCGCCTCAGGAAGACCGAGCGGATCGCCTTGGAAATGGGCATCACCGAAGCCGACCTCGCCATGCGCGCCATGGTAGCCGGTCACGGAGAGGACTGATGCGGGCGATCGGCCGCATCTTTGCCGCGCTGATCGGCTTCATCCTGGCGGTGGTCGCCGCCGCCGTGTTCATGTTGTCGGCCTCGGTCGGCTTCGAACCCGCCAACCCGGCCGACAGCGTGTGGTTCTGGGGCAATTTCGGCATTGGCAGCGCCATCGCCGCCAGTTACCTCGGCGCCATGGCGCTGGCTCCCTGGGCGGTGGTCATCCTGATCAGCGAGGTGTTCCGCCTGCGCTCGGTCCTCGTTTACCTCGTCGCCGGTGGCGTCCTCGGCGCCCTGCCCGCCCTGGGCATTGCGCCGCTGATGCGTCCGCTCGACGGCAACCCGCGCAGCATCGCCATCCTCATCGCCGCCGGCATCGTCGGCGGCTTCGTCTACTGGATGGCGGCCGGCCGCATGGCCGGCATCGACGGCGTCTTCCTGACCGGCAACAGGCCGCCTAAAGACGAGCCGTGACGAGCTTTACCGCAAAGGCGCCCATCACCCCGGCGAAGACATAGTCGATGGCCCGCATCGCCGTCGGCCGCGCCTTGAGAAAGGCGGCGACGCCGCTCGCCCCGAGGATCAGCGGCAGCATCGACAGCGTTGAGACCACAAGAAACCACAGGCCGAGGAACAGCAGCTTGCCCCGGGCAGCGGGATCGCCCGGCTCGACGAACTGTGGCAGGAAGGTCAGAAAGAACAGCGCCACCTTGGGGTTCAGGACGTTGATGGCGAGCCCCTTGAGATAAAGGCGGATCGCCGGCTCGGGAGGCAGGACGCCATCATCCGGCGCGAAGCGGCTGCCATGCCGGATGGCACTGACGGCGACGTAAAGAAGATACAGCGCACCGATCACCTTGAGCAGGTCGAAGGCGACCGGCGAGGCGGCGAGCAACGCCGCAAGGCCGAAGGTTACCAAGAGCGTATGGACGAGGATGCCGGTGCTGGTGCCGAAGAAGGCGGAAAATCCGGCCCGCCGACCGCGGGTGATCGCCGTACCGACGAACATCGCCATGTCAGGCCCCGGCGTGTAGTTGAGCGCCAGCACGGCCAGCGTATAGGCGGCGAGCACGCCGGCCGTCGGCAGGAAATCCATCTCGGCACTCCGAAAGCGAGTTCGTCCGACAACACTAAAGCCGAGGCCGTCTTGACCGCAAGGCGCGGCATCGCCCAAACCACCCTTCGAGAAAGGGCCTGACTTTGCGCTCCATCCTGTTCGTCTGTCTCGGAAACATCTGCCGCTCGCCCACCGCCGAAGGGCTGATGCTGAACCACCTTGCCGCCGCCGGCCTTGCCCACATCGGCGTCGACAGCGCCGGCATCGGCGGCTGGCACGCTGGCGAGCCGCCCGATCGCCGCGCCATCGCCGCCGCCCGCAAGAAGGGCGTCGATCTCACGCCGCTACGGGCCCGCCAGGTGCGCAAAGCCGACTTCTCCGATTTCGACCTGATCGTCGGCATGGACCGGCAGAATATCGCCGACCTCCGCCGCCTGGCGCCAGCCGGCGCGACGGCGCGCGTCGGCCTCTGCCTCGAAGAATCCCTCGGTCTCGCACGCGAGGTGCCGGATCCTTATTACGAGGACGAGCGGGCCTTCGACGACGTGTTCGACCTCTGCGACCGCGCCATACGCGCCTTCGTGGACAAGCTTCGCGCCGGTGGCTAGCTCTTTGTTCTGACGCCATTCCGGACGGAAAAGCGGTGTCCGCTTTTCCGTCCGGAATGGCTTTGGTCAGGCGGCCAGCGGATAGGCCTCCTCGACGAGATAGGGGCCGCCACCCACCGAGGCGCGCGACGAATAGAGCACGAACCGGTCGACCGGAAAGCGCGGGCCGACGAAGTCGCCGTGCTCGGACAGCCAGCGCGCGACATCAGTCGAGGTGGTGCCCTTGAAACGGGCCAGCGTCACGTGCGGGATGTAGCGCCGTCCTTCGGCGGGCAGGCCGAGGCGCTGGATGATGCGCTCGTGCTCGGCTTGCAGCTCGATCAGTTGCTCGGTCGGCTCCACCTTGACGGCGAGGGAGTGCGGCACGCGGCCGGAAGCAAAGCAGTGCAGCCCCCGGAGGCTGAGCTCGAACGGCGGCTTGTAGACGCGGTCGAGCGCGGCGGCGATCTCATCGGCGGTGCGGTGGTCGATGTCGCCGATGAAGCGCAACGTCACGTGATAGTTGGCCGGATCGATCCAGCGGGCACCAGGCAGGCCGCCCTTCAGAAGCGACAGGTGGAAGCCGGCGGCGGTGGGAATTTCGAGGGCGGTAAACAGCCTGGCCATGGCAACCTCGTCGGCGTTGCCGTCCGGGCTTCGGTGTTCCGAAGAGGAATCGCTGAACCGGGCGGACGGTGCACCTCAAAAGTCGACCGAAGGCTGGCCCCGAGGCAAGCCCTTTTGTTCGCTTGGCCGCGCCCTCAGGGCGATTATATACAAGCGAAGCGATACCGAGCCGGCCGGAGCCATGCAGTTCGACGACCCCGCCAACGACAACGACGATCCCGACGTCATCTTTGCGCGCAAGATTGCGCGGAGACTGGCGGTCGTGCTGGCCATCGGCCTTTGTGTCTATCTCGCCATCACCTACCTCCTGCCGGCCTGAGGCCGGCCGGCACCACAGATGGCTTGACAGCGCCTCTCAAGGCGCATGACAGCGGCAGCCGATGATGGTAAAGCCTCTCGGCATTCCGCCCGGCGCCCCGCCGCGGCGGACTTTCCAATACGTGCCGGCAGGGCCGGCCAGTTCCGGGCGAACAGCATGACGCGGGCGAAGATCTATATCGACGGCGAAGCAGGCACCACCGGCCTTCAGATCCGCGACCGCCTCGCCACCCGCGACGACATCGATCTGCTGACCATCGCTCCGGATAAGCGCAAGGACATGGACGAGCGCCGCCGGCTGCTCAACGCCGCCGACGTCGCCATCCTCTGCCTGCCCGACGACGCGGCGAAGGAGTCGGTGGGTCTCATCGACAACGACCGTACGGCGGTGATCGATGCCTCCACCGCCCATCGCGTTGCGCCCGGCTGGACCTATGGCTTTGCCGAAATGGCCAGGGATCAGGCCGAGGCGATCGCCCGCTCGAAGCGCGTCGCCAACCCCGGTTGCTGGCCGCAGGGGCTGATCGCCGCCATCCGCCCGCTGGTCGAGGCCGGTCTGATGCCCGCCGGAGCGGCACTCACCTATAACGGCGTCTCCGGCTATTCGGGCGGCGGTCGCAAGATGGTCGAGGACTACGAGGCTGCCGCCGATCCGTCGCCGCTTTTGCCCTACGCCCTCACCTTCAAGCACAAGCATCTGCCGGAAATGGCCGCCTATACCGGCCTCACGCACGCGCCGCAGTTCCAGCCGTCGGTGGGTGATTTCGCCCAGGGCATGCTGACCTTCGTGCCGCTCCGCCTGTGGGCGGTGGCGCCCGGCCTCAAGGCGCGGGCGATCCACGAGTTGCTGGCCGACCGTTATGCCGGCGAAGCCTTCGTCAAGGTCATGCCCTTCGAGGCGACCGAACGGCTCTCCGGGCTCGATCCCCGGGCGCTCAACGGCACCAACGAGCTGCGCCTGCACGTCTTCGCGGACGCCGCCGGCGACGAGGCGCTGATCGTCGCGCTCTACGACAACCTCGGCAAGGGTGCCTCCGGCGCCGCCGTGCAGAACCTCAACCTGATGCTGGGACGACCGGCCGCAACCGGCCTTGTCCCCGCCTGATTGCTTCGGGAATGGAAAGATCATGCAGAAATTCGACGTGCTCACGGGTGTTGCCGCGCCGCTGCCGATCCTCAATATCGACACCGACATGATCATCCCCAAGCAGTATCTGAAGACGATCAAGCGCACCGGCCTCGGCACGGGCCTGTTTTCGGAAATGCGCTATCGCGAAGACGGCTCGGAAAACCCCGACTTCGTCCTCAACAAGCCGGCCTATCGCAAGGCGGAGATCCTGGTGGCCGGCGACAACTTCGGCTGCGGCTCCTCGCGCGAGCACGCCCCCTGGGCTCTGCTCGACTACGGCATCCGCTGCGTCATCTCCACCAGCTTCGCCGATATCTTCTACAGCAACTGCTTCAAGAACGGCATCCTGCCGATCGTCGTCCCGCCCGACGACCTCAAGAAGCTGATGGACGACGCCGAGCGCGGTGCCAATGCGACGCTGACCGTCGACCTCGTCAACCAGGTGATCAAGGGCCCCGATGGCGGCTCGATCTCCTTCGAGATCGATGCCTTCAAGAAGCATTGCCTGCTGAACGGCCTTGACGATATCGGCCTGACGCTCGAGAAGGCGTCGGAGATCGCGGCCTTCGAGACGAAGAACGCCACCACCCATCCCTGGGCCTGATGCCCCCACCAAGACGCCCTCTCCGGAGGGCGTTTTCGCATGAGGCCCTCCATGCGTCAGTTGATGTCCACCGGCTCGCCCTTTGAGAAAGCCGCCGGTTATTCGCGCGCCGTCACCGATGGCCCATGGTGCTTCATCTCGGGCACCACCGGCTATAACTATTCGACGATGACGATGCCGGACGATGTTTCGGCGCAGGCGGAAAATGCCATGACGACCATTGCGCGGGCGCTCGTCGACGCCGGCTTTGCGCTGTCCGACGTGGTGCGCGTTCGCTACATCGTCACGGACGCAGCCTATGCCGAACCGGTCTTTTGCGTGGTTGGACGCTGGCTCGGCGACATTCGGCCGGCCGCCACCATGATCGTCGCCGGCCTCATCCGACCCGAAATGAAGATCGAAATCGAGGCAACCGCCTTCCGGAATCCGGGCTGATTCGGAGACACTATCGAGGAGGTCATCGCACCGGCGGTTGCGTTGACCGATTGGTTCGGTCAAGCACTCGTGAGTGGAACGTCATTCTCTGCCGTCGTATTCCTTCATCTGGTAAAGAACAACGGCGAAGAGGTTGGCCTTGGATACGGTGTTGCAGCGGGGAGCCTTCAGCGGAATTGTTCGCGGCGTGGCGTCGTGCTGCGTTGCGTTGGTCGTCGGAAGCGGCAGCGCCGCAGCGGCTGATGTCATCGAATTGTTCACCAGCCAGGGCTGTTCTGCCTGTCCGCCGGCCGATAGGGTGCTGGCTCGTCTTGCCAAGAGCCCCGATACCATCGCCCTCACCTTTGCCGTCGACTACTGGGATTATCTCGGTTGGCGCGATACCTACGCCAAGCCGGAGTTTACCCGCCGCCAACGTGAATACGCCAAGGCGCGCGCCGACCACGCCGTGTTTACCCCGCAGGCGGTACTCAACGGCCGCAGCGCCGTCATCGGCAGCCGCGAGGACGAGATCCGCGCGTCCTTCGACGTCATGCGCGACAATGGCGAGGCGCCCGATCTTGCCGTTACCGCCCGCATTGATGGCGACCGCGTCGTCGTCAGCCTGCCGGCCAGGGACTACGTCGGCGAGGCATCGGTGTGGGTTGCCGGCTACCTGCCGCCGAGGACGGTCGACATCGCCTTGGGCGAGAACCGCGATACCGCCGTCACCTACGTCAACATCGTCGACCGGCTGCAGGTGGTAGGCCTGTGGTCGGGCGAGGCGATGACGCTGGAACTGCCGCTCGCCGACGTCGCGCCCGAGGGCAACGCCGGCCTCGCCGTCATCGTGCAGGCCAAGAAGAACGGCCTGCCCGGCCCGATCCTCGGCGCCAGCCGGCTGGCACTGCAGAGCGGCAGCTAGATGTTTAGCGCTAGGTTGTGACGGTGCAGTTTTTTCCAGCGGATGGAGAGAGGCGCACTGGGCCGGACTCATCCTGACAGTGCCACGACGACGGCAGTCCATCGAGTCGCGATGCGGCATGGCCAAGAGAGCCTGAAAGTGTTGCCCCGCGTCTAGCCCGCGCACTTCCTCGCTCGCAGAAAGGCCGCCTCTTCGGCGTCTCAGCCGTCCACACGATCAACGCGGCCAGAGTAGCATCCCCGCTTTGCGTTGTGCACGTGGATGTACCTCACGGCCGGATTCGAAAAGAAGCGCTCGATGATGGTTTCGATGCGGATTCCGTCGATCACGTCTGCATCCACCATCATGTCATCTTGATCGAATGCCCGAAGCGATAACAGGCGCCCCCTCATGACATCAGGCACCTCATCGACTGCGTCGTAGGTCTCCATGGCACCTTCGCGAACGAAGATAGCGTGCGAAGCCCGATAGGGGTTGTCCGCCGGCTGGCTGAAATGGTTGACGAGCAGGACCGTTTCTCCGATTTCCCCCTCGCGCATTTCTACCCGATCCGGGTAACCCGGCTTCTCTCCCACGATGTAGCGCAGCGCGCCTCGAGCCGCGAGTTCTTCATCGGACAGGCCATAGAGCGGCTGGTAGGCGCTGGGTGAAAGACCTGTAATGCGAAACGACATGATCAAACTCCGTTTGTGCAGTGGAGCAGAATCATGCCTTCCGGGTTCGCGGGCCACCCGTTTCTTGCGAGGAGGGACGAGGTTTAGGGCCGGTCCAATCCTCGGCACCACCCGTTTGGCCCGCCAGTGCGGCAGCTAAACCCATATCCGACATCCGCCGCACGGCGTTCCGGAAAGCCGTGCCAGCCGGCTTCCGGAGCGAATTTACCCCTCAAAAAGCCCGGAATGTCAGCGTCGTCAGCGTTCGCACGATGCCGGGGATCGACGAGATCCTCTCGTTGATGAACTTGCCGATGTCGTCATGAGCAGACGAGTCGACGTAGACCTTCATCAACAGGTCGTATTCGCCCGACGTCGAATAGAGTTCCGAGGCGATCTCGAGGGCGTAGAGGGCGTCGGCCACCGCATAGGTCCGACCGGGCGCGCACTGCAACTGAATGAAAACGGGCTTCATGACCTTCCTCCTCGCCGACCGGTCCGCCAGGCGGCGCCGGGACTTGCGTTGAGACTTCAAACACCAGGGGAGACCGGACGGCAAGCCCTACTTGGAAAGGGGTGCGCCATCCCGGGCCATTCATCGCCGTGGGATAAGAATGGTTAAGCTGGTCCTAATTTTGCCATCCGTGTATACTTTTGCAGGTTCCGTCCGAGGGCGGTGCAATCGACAGGGTGACCCATGACAGGCAGCGAGGCGGGCGACAACAAGACCGGCGGCGGCAAGGTCCGGCGTCTTTCAGACGCCGTGCGCCGCGTGCGCATTGCCGAGAGCGAGCGGGCCGACGCCTATGCCGACCTGCACGAGGGCGACCGGGCGCGATTGGCGCTGCTGGCCGAAGAACTTCAGGACGTGTTTTCGGACCTGCCCGACGATGACGCCTATTTCATCTGCGAGGTAGCCGGCTCGACGCCGCCGCGCCTGTGGATCGATCCCACCACGCATGTGGTGATGGCGCGCGATCGCCGCTCCTATCGCTTCCTGAAGGACACGCGGCTTGGCCGGCTCACGCTGCACGAAAGCGCCGACATCAACGCGGCCGCCGACGCGGTGACCGACTATATCGCCGAGCGGGTGATCGAGCGCGAGCGGGTGTTTGAGAGCGATGCCCTGGTGGAGAGGCTGCGCGCCACCGCACTCAATCGCGACGTGGCGACCGGCGAGCCGGTGGCGAGCCGGCCAACGGGCGACCGTGCCTCGTCCCTCATCTGGGCGCTGATCATCTTCCTGGCCGGATTCGCCGTCGGCGCGCTCGGCCTGGTCGCCTATGCCTGGTTCATGGTGCCAGGCTAACGATCACCGCTGACGATCTCTTCGGCGCGCGTCTGCTCGAAGACGCCGCCAGCCGTCACCTGCATCAGGCGATGGCGGATCAGGAACCCTGCCTCCGTCCGGTCGATGTCGAACAGGTTGAAGCCGGCAGCCGGATGCTTTCCACCCGGCCGTTGCGTCGCAGCGGGGACGCCGATCACCGGGACGTCGCCCTGCGGGCCAGGCACCGAAAGCCGGGTCGGCCGATGGGTGTGGCCGTGCAGGATAAGCTCGGCGCCAAAGCGGGCGATCACCTTGCGGAAGCGGGACGCGCCGGACAGCCGCTTGTGCCAGGCCGTCGCCCCCTTCACCGGCGGATGATGGATCAGCACCACCCGGCAGAGGCCGGCCCGACCGAGTTTGTCGAGCACCATCGCCAGCCGCTCCTCCTGCTTTTCGGAGAAGGTGCCCGTCGCCATGAACGGCCCCGACGCCACGGCCGACGACGCGCCAACAATCGCCACATCGCCGCGCCGACGCACGTAGGGCCAGTTGTCCGCCTCGCCGGCATCGGCCGTCATGTAAGCCGCCCAGGCTTTCCGCGCACGGCGAGCGGCACCGGGCACATAGGCGTCATGATTGCCGGGGATGGCGCTCACCACGTCGCCCGCCCCCAGGAGGCCGAGAAAGGCAAAGGCCGTGGCATACTCGCCGGTGAGCGCGATGTTGACGAGATCGCCTGTCACCGCGATGTGGTCGGGCCGCTCGGCGGCAATCGCCGCGATGAGCGCCGCCTCGACGTCGTCACCGAAAGCCTGCGATCGGTTGCGTCGCCAGTTGACGTAGCCGAGGATGCGTTTGGAGGCGAGGTCGCGGAGGCGCGCCGCCGGCAGTGGGCCGAGATGCAGGTCGGAAATGTGGATCAGACGGAACATGTCCCTTGGGTAGCCGATGCTCGCCCGCCGGTAAAGGCGAATGGCCCCGCCACCAAGACAAGGGGCGGATCACCGCCTGGCGATCCGCCCCAAATAGGTTGCTCACGAAGTTGGTTCACGCCTCGAACCGTTGCGCGTCCGGACCGGACTAACGCCCCCAGAAGGTCAGCATGGCGGCGACGATATGGGGATTGTTCGCGTCGACGGCCGACACCCAACTATAACGCTGAGCACGGTTGAAGCGACGGCGGAAGAGGGAAAACATGATAGC
>JAGSYU010000164.1 GCA_018262575.1 Pseudomonadota bacterium
GCAGCAAAAGCGCCAAGGGGATGGCGACGAACAGCGTCAGCGTGGTCGGCGCGATCGCATAGTAGAGCGACATCATCAGGCCCTTGCGGTATTTCGCCTCAGCGAAAATGTCCGCCAGGGGCGTGAGCGTGAAACCGGTGCCATCGGCGCCGAGACCGAACGCCCCCACCACCGCCCAGAACAGCGGCAGGCCGAAGGTCGCCACGAGAACGCCGATGCCGGGCAGCAGGAGCAGGAAGAGGTGAAGCCGATCGCCGCGCATCATTGCGCCTCCGTGGTCGCACCGGTCAGCCCCGGCAGCTCCGCCGCCAGGAGAGAGACGGGCGTATCGACGGTCACCGATACGCGCGTCCCCTCGGCGAACGGTGCCGTGCTGCCATGGCGAGCCCGCAGAAGGCGATCGCCGATCCGAACGGTGTAATGAACGTCCGCGCCCATGAAGGTTGCCGCGGTGATGACCCCGGGGCCAGTGGCATCGGCGGCAAGCGTAAGGCATTCTGGCCGCAACGAAATCTCACCGCACCCGCTGGATTTTTCGACAAGGGCGACCGATCCGCCCCAGGGCAGGCGCGCCTGGCTGCCATCCACCTTGACGGGGACGATATTGGTATGGCCGAAGAACAGCGCGGTGAACCGCTGGCGCGGACGCATGTACAGCGAACGTGGCGCGCCACTTTCCACCACCTGACCATCCTTCATGACGATGATCCGGTCGGACATGCTCATCGCTTCGCTCTGGTCATGCGTGACATAGAGCGTTGTCGAACCGGTCCGCCGATGGAGAGCCATCAGCTCTTCGCGCAGGGTTTCCCTGAGCTTGGCATCCAGGTTGGAGAGCGGTTCGTCCAGTAACAGCAAGGCCGGCTGCACGACGAGCGCACGGGCCAGCGCAACACGCTGTTGCTGACCGCCGGAGAGTTGGCGCGGCGAACGCGTGACCAGATTTTCAAGGCCGCAAATGGCGACCACCTGGGCGAAACGGCGCTTGCGCTCCTCTTTCGGCACCCGCTTCATCTTCAGGCCGAACAGGATGTTGTCCGCGACGCTCATGTGCGGAAACAGCGCATAGGACTGGAAGACGATCGCCACGTCACGTCGTTCCGGCGGCAGGTGGGTAATGTCCTTGCCACGCAGCAGGACCCGGCCGCCGCTTGGCTCGGTGATGCCGGTGATGATGCGCAAAAGGGTCGATTTGCCGCATCCCGAAGGCCCGAGAATGGTGACGAACTCGCCAGTCTTCACCGAAAGCGAGGTGGGAAGGAGTGCCCGCGTACCGACAAAAGCCTTGGAGACGTCCACGACGTCGAGTTCATGCGCCTGGGTTGTCACGGCGGTCACCCCCCTCTTTTTCTTTTTGAGCCCAACCCGAAACTCTACTGGGTCGGGCATCTAGCTTCGAGTTCTGCGCTTCCGGTGCTCACGAACCCCAAGTTCGCTCCGCTCCGGTTCTCGAATTCATCGCTATCTGCCGCACCCCAGCGAGTTTCGGTTCGGGCTCTTAGTTTTCAAGAACCTTGGCCGCGAAGGCATCGCGGACAACCTTGGACATGACGGGATTGGGGCTGGTGATCTGACGCTCGGCGAACATCGTCGAGGTAAGCAGGAACGTCTGCACGTCAGCCGGGATCAACTTCTGATCGAGTCCGGTCTTCGGCGACCGCGAGGCAAAGCCGGCCAGCTTCCACGCCTGATGCTCCGGCGCCAGCATCTCATCCATGAACAGGAGCGCGGCGGCGAGATTGTTGGTATTCGCCGGAATGAACGCGCCTTCCGCGCCCCCGGGCTGGCCGCCCTCAAGGATCGTCACGCGGATCGTATCCGGCAACTGCTTGCCCTTGATGTAGGAGAACGTCAGATCCTCCCACGCCGTGCCGATCGACGCCACACCGTTGGCCATCAGGTTCAACGTGTCGGTGTTGCCGTTGGTCATCTGAGCTGTCTCGAGCAGCGTCTTGAAGTAGGTCCAGACCGGCGCAAAGCACGGGCCGTCATTGACGAGCGCCTTGGACCGAGCCTCATCAATGGCAAGGTCCTTGAATGTCTCGACGCATTCGGCCGTCATCTTCTGCCTGGCGACGGCGATCAGGAACCCACTGCCGGAACCACCGCGCAGCGGCGAGGTCACGGCGACCTTTCCTGGATGGTCCTTCGAATAGGCGAGAAGATCGTCGAAGGTCTTGGGGGCGTCGCCCTCCTTCACCATCGACGAGTTATAGGCGATCACCGTCTGGTTGGCGTGGAAGGGAACATAGGCGCCGCCGTGTGCGATGCCGCGATAGGTGCGGGCGTACTTCGGATCGATGTCCGCCGCGTTGGGCAACAGATCGACCAGACGGATATTGGCAATCTCGTTGAGGTCGGCAGGCAGATCGGATGAGAAATAGGCATCCATCGGCGCCGGCTTGCCTTCCTTGAAGGTGGCGTCGAGCTGCGGCAGGCCGACATTCGCCTCGACCGAGTTGAAGTTGACCTTGACGCCGTACTTCTTCTCGAAAGACGGGATGATCTGCTGCTGGAAGACGACGAGCGGCGCCGGCGGCCAATAGCTGTAGAAGGTCAGATTGCCCTTCGCCTTCGCAATCGGCGTCAGAGTCTCATAGAAGTTGTCGCGGTTGAGCTTGTCGAGCGGCACCGAGGTGTCGATGACATTGAATCCATGGCCGAAAGCAGGCACCGCCACATCGGCGGCGAGAGTAGCCGTCGACATCAGCGCCAGAAATCCGGCGGACGCGACGAGGGACGTGGAGGGCATGACGGGCTCCTTGTGAGACGGGAAACGCTCAGGTGGCGCCACATGCCATACCGGCGCTGAGTGACATTTTCTTTACAGAAAGAAAATTAGTGGCGATATTGTTTCCCACCGCCCGATCCGGCATGACTGAAGCCAGATCGCCCTCTTCGCCACGGGACTCTCCATGCTGCAGCCCAGTTTCTCCCTAGGCCACAATCACAGGCGTATTCTGGAGACGCTACGGCTGTATGGTCCCATGTCGCGCATCGAGATCGCCGATCTCACCGACCTTCAACCAGCCACGCTGACCCGGTTGAGCCTCGACCTGATCGCCTGGGGCGTCCTTGAGGACGTCGATTTCGAAAGCGTTGCGCAGTCCCGCTCCGCCGCCAAACGCAAGACTCGACTTCTGCGCGTGAACCGCGACAAGCTGCGCACGGCCGGCATCGCTTTCACCGTCGATCGGATTGCGTTCTCTCTCAGCTCTCTGGCCGGAGAGGTGATCGCCGAGCGCGTGGTGGAGACCGAGATGCGCGATCCCGAGGCGATCGCCACGATGACCGCCGGCATCTTGCAGGATCTGCTAGAAGGCGCCGGCATGGACCGGCGCCAACTGCTGGCCGCCGGTGTCTCACTGCCGGTCAATTTGACCGACAACCAGAGACGCTTCTACACGCCAAGCGAATGGCCGCTGTGGCGCGGCAGCCAGCCGCGGCAGATCTTTGAAGATGCTCTCGGCGTTCCAACCTGGGTGGAAAATGATGGACACGCGGCCGCTCTCGCCGAGGCCTATTTTGGCGCGGGCGCCCAGATGGAAAACTTCTGCCTGATCTACTTCGCCTATGGCCTCGGTGGCGGCAACATCCTGCATCGTCGCCTGTTTCGCGGCTCGTTCGGCAACGCCGCCGCCTTTGGTGGTCTTTTTCCCCAGGATCAACCGCGTCCGAGCGGACGCGACCTGATGCAGCATCTGGCCGAGCTGGGCGAAACCTATCACAGCCTGTTCGACCTGCCCGAAACGCTCGGCACCGACCCCCGCATCGCAAGCTGGCTGCAGCGGGCGGCAACGCAGCTCGCCCCGCTTGTGCTGCACGCTCAGATGCTCCTTGATTGTGAAGCGATTATCCTGGGAGGCCTTCTGCCGCGCAGCGTACTGGAAGCGCTGGCGGAGCGACTTGAGAGTCTCGTGGGGGAACCGCCATCTGACACCAGGATCCTCGTCTCGCCGATCAACCGCGAGCAATTCCATCTCGGAGCCGCGAGCCTGCCGCAATACGAAGTCACCGCTCCCCACAAATATCGCGGCCGCGCTGTGAAGGGCGTCTGACGGGCGCGTTCAGCGCTCGTCTGAGAATGCAAGCGTTCCAATCATTTGCCGGACCGCAGTGTGGCAATCCTCGCGGTCTTTAGTCCGCATGCTCTGCGGCCAACGGAACGGCGAGGACGAAGCGCAAATCCCTCTTCGTCCTCCACCTGTTCCCGTTGGTCCGTCCAGCGACGCAGGCAAAAGCCGGACCTTCAGTCGGCGATATCGACGACGATCTTGCCAATCGCACGTCCATCCTCGATGGCGGCATGTGCCTCGCCAACCTGCTCCAGAGTGAACCGGCGCGGGTCGAGGATCGGCCGCAGTTTGCCATCCTCGACCAGACGGGTGACCTCGGTCAGGACGTCACCGTGATGCGCGCGGCCGATCCCGGTCAGCAGCGGCAGCAGGGTGAAGACACCGGAGTAGCTGCCGGCCTTGAAGGACAACGGCGCCAGGGCGTGGGTACCCCAGCCAAGGCTGCTGACCACATGGCCGAAACGCTTGATCGCCCGGAAGGAGCTGTCAAGCACAGCGCCGCCATTCGTGTCATAGACAAGGTCGTAGCCCTCGCCGGCAGTATGGGCCGCCACATGGTCCTCGACCGACTGCGCACGGAAATCGATGGCAGTTGCCCCGAGCCCTTCGATCAGGGTCTTCTTCTCTGCGCCATCGGCCGCATAGACCTCGGCCCCGAGCGCACGGGCGATCTGCACTGCGACATGGCCGACACCGCCGCCGCCGCCCTGGACCAGAACCTTCTGACCGGGAGCCACGCGGGCGCGGTCGACGAGACCTTCCCACGCGGTGATGACGACGAGGGGAAGAGCGGCCGCCTCGCGCATCGACAGATTGGCTGGTCGGCGGGCGAGCAGTCGGGCATCAACCGCCGCGTATTCGGCCAGCGAACCCTGATGGCCGCCGACACCGCCGGTCATGCCATAGACCTCGTCACCCCGGCGGAAGTCCTCCACCCCCGCCCCGAGCGCCTCGACTGTGCCGGCAAGGTCGATCCCCAGGATCGCCGGCAGAGGGTGCTGCGCATGGGCCGCGGCACCGGCGCGGATCTTGGTGTCGAGGGGATTAACGCCACTGGCGGCGATCCGCACCAGCACTTGCCCCGGACCGGGTTCGGGACGGGCAATCCTGGTGACGCGGAACGGTCCGCCGCTGGTTTCGAGCATGGCGGCCCGCATGGTCTTCGATGTCATCTTCCATCTCCCTTGCTTGAGGATGCAAAGAAAATGCGGGCAACCATTCCTGTTTGAAACTTTCAATATTGACGTCCAGACATTCAAAAGTGAATGATCGCGACATGGATTGGAGCGATGTGAAGATCTTCCTCGCCATCGCGCGCAACGGAACGCTGGGCGCGGCGGCACGCGCGGCGGGGCAGAGCCAGCCGACCATGGGCCGCCGCTTGCGCGTGCTCGAAGCCGCCGTCGGCCACAGCCTGTTCCAGCGCACCAGCGACGGCTTCGTTCTCACCGACGAAGGCACGGCGGTGCTCCTCCACGCCGAACGGATGGAGGAGGAGGCGCGGTCGTTCGAGCGCGAGCTGGCCGGTCAGGGAAAGCAACTCGCGGGCGTGCTGCGGGTTGCCAGTTCCGACTGGTTCGGCGTTCATGTGCTGACGCCGATTCTGGCCGATCTGACCAGGCAGCACCCGCAACTGACCATCGAATTGCTGACCGACGCGCGGATCTACAGTCTGGCGCGGCGTGAGGCCGACCTGGCCTTCAGAATCGCCCCCTTCGACGAGAGCGGCGTGATCCAGCGCAAGCTGACGCACCTCGACTACGGGCTCTATGGCACCGCCGACACCCCGCCGCCAGAGCCAGGCTCCGGCCTCGGCACGCACCTGGTGACGATGGATCATGGTTTCGCCTCGTTCCCCGATGCCACCTGGATGCGCGCAACCTTTCCGCGCGCCTCAGTCGCCTTTCGCAGCAACAACCGTGATGTCCAGGCCCAGGCGGTGCTGTCCGGGGCAGGCGTCGCGGTGCTGCCGAGACGGCTGGCGGACAGGCTGCCCGGGCTGGTCGAGTTCGATGTCGCCCCGCCGCCGCCCGGCCGTGACGTCTGGGTCGGCTATCACGCCGATCTGCGCCGTCTACGCCGCCTGCGCGTCGTTCTCGATGCGGTTCTGGACGCCTTTTGAGAGGCGAGGCTCCAAGGCATCAGCTCACGCAGCGGCCGTCAGACTCGCGATGACGGTGGCGACATCCTTCGACGGGGGCATGCCGAACAGCCGCGCATACTCGCGACTGAACTGCGTCGGGCTCTCATAGCCAACGTCGCTGGCGATGCCGGTCACACTGCCTTCACCGGCAATCAGAAGCGCACGGGCGCGGAGCAGCCGAATGCGCTTCTGGTATTGCAATGGGCTGAGCGCGGTGACGGCCTTGAAGTGCCGGTGAAAGGCGGACGGGCTCATGGCCGCCCTCTCCGCCAAGGTTTCGATCCGAAGCGCCGCGTCAAAGTTCTGTCTGATCCAGTGGATCGCGTTGTTCACGCGAGACAACGCGGTATCGGGCAGACCGATATCGCGCAACATCGCCCCGTGCGGCCCCTGCAGCACCCGAAACAGGATTTCGCGTTCATAGACGGGGGCCAGCGCGGGAATTTCACACGGGCGCTGCATGAGCCGCAACATCCTGAGCCAGGCATCGAGCAACTCGGCGGTGACCGGCGCGACGGAAAACCCACATTCGGAAAACCGGCCACCGGCAGGAACGGGCAGGTCGGACAAGAGATCGGCGATGATCCTCGGCTGCAGCGTCAGGCTGACCGCCAGATAGGGCTCGCCGGTCGCCGCAGGCCGAACCTGCCCGATGGCCGGCAGGCCGACCGACATCACGAAATAGGTTGCCGCGTCGTAGTGCAGCACGCGATCACCGACCGTCAGGGTCTTCGATCCGCGCAAAATCACGTTCAGCATCGGTTCGTAGACAGCCGACAGCTCGTGCTCGGGGACCTTGCCCTGCACCATGGCAACCCGCGGGATGCCGGTTTCGGTGCGCCTGTTTACGGCGCCAGACGCGAGCCTGCGCAGTTCGCCAAGGGTGGTTTCCATCGTCAGATTGTCCCGCACTCGGCCGTACCAAGCAAGAGAAAAGCAGGAATAGGCAGGCTTGGGGCAGGATCGGGCAGGCATTCCCCCATGCTCCGACCTATCTCCATGACTGAGTTCCAACGAGGAGAAACCCGTGAAAATCGTCATCATCACCGGCGGCAGCCGGGGCATCGGCGCGGCTTCAGCATTGGCATGTGCGGCAAGCGGCATGGGGGTGATCCTGACCTACATGGCCAATCCCGGGCGGGCCGACGACGTCGTGCGCCGGATCGGCGCGCAGGGCGGACAGGCGGTTGCCCTGCCGCTCGACGTGGCCGACTGCGCCAGCTTCCTGACGTTTCGCTCAGAAGTCGAG
>JAGSYU010000165.1 GCA_018262575.1 Pseudomonadota bacterium
CTCTACACCGAAAAGGCCGCCATGGAGCTGATGGGCACCTGGGAAGCCTCGACCATCGGCAACGAGAACCCGGACTTTGCCAAGAAGCTCGGCTTCTTCGCCTTCCCGTCGGTGCCCGATGGCAAGGGCGACCCGTCCGACCTGCTCGGCACGCTCGGTGACAACTTCATCTCCGTCACCAAGGCCTGCCCGGAGAAGGACAAGGCCGTCGAGCTGATCAAGTTCCTGACCGACGACACCGCCGCTGCCGGCCGCGTGGCCGACTCGCGTCTGCCGCCGATCAAGAACCTCAAGGTCGACAATCCCTTCCTGCAGGACGTCGCCAAGCTGGTCAGCGAAGCCAAGAGCGTTCAGCTGTGGTGGGACCAGGAACTGCCGCCGAAGCTCGGCGAGCTGCACAAGGATACCTCGCAGGCGCTGTTCGGCCTGTCCAAGACGCCCGAGCAGGTGGCCGAGGAGTTCGAGGCCGCTGCCAAGGCTGAGCTGAAGTAACCTTTCCTCCCGACGAACAGCCCCGCCGACGGTCGCCGCCGACGGGGCAAGTCTCAGTAGACGAAGGCCGGAGGATTCCTGTGACCGACATATCGACGCGTTCCGCTGGCGGCGGGGCGGGAGGGGCGGGTTTGTCTCTCAGAAAACTGGCCCCGGCCATCTTCCTGGCCCCGGCCATTTTACTTCTGGCCGTCTATCTTCTCTATCCGCTGGTCGAAAGCTTCCGTCTGTCGCTGCTCGACTGGAACGGCCTTGGCGCCGACGCCCGCTTCGTCGGGCTCGACAACTGGAAGAAGCTCGCCACCGACACGCTGTTCTGGGAAGCCGCCTGGAACAACATCCTGCTCGCCGTGTTCTCGGTGGTGATCCAGATGCCGATCGCCGTGGTGCTGGCGGTGGTGCTGGATAACGCCGGCAAGGGCTCGCGCATCCTCAAGATCCTGTATTTCCTGCCGCTGCTGATGTCGTCGGTCGCCTTGGGCGTGCTGTTCAAATACTTCTACGACGTCAACTTCGGCCCGCTCAACGCGCTGCTCGACTATGTCGGCCTCGGCTTCCTGGCCCAGGACTGGCTCGGCGACACGCGCTTCGCGCTCGGCGCGGTGATCGCCGTGGTCTGCTGGCAGTATATCCCGTTCTACATGGTGCTGTTCATGGCCGGCCTCGCCTCCTTCCCGGCCGAGATCTCGGAAGCCGCCAAGCTCGATGGCGCGTCGGAGGCGACCATCTTCTGGAAGATGAAGCTGCCGCACCTCAAAGGCACCTTCCGTACCGCCGTCGTGCTCTCGGTGATTGGCGCGCTGCGCTATTTCGACCTGATCTACGTGATGACCGGCGGCGGACCCGAGGGCTCGTCGGAACTGATGGCCACCTACATGTACCGCAACGTCTTCTCCTCGTTCCAGCTCGGCTACGGCAGCACGGTGGCGTCGGGCATGTTCATCGTCGTCATCCTGATCGCCTCGGTGCTGATGCGCTTTTCCAAGCGTTACGAGACGGAGGTCTGATCATGGCGACGTCCCCCATCACCCGCGCCACCGGCCGCGTCGCCGTTCCCGTCCTCGGCCTGTTCTGGCTGGCCGTCACCACCGTGCCCTTCCTGTTCATGGTGATGACCACCTTCAAGACGCAGCAGGAATCCTATTCCAGCTCCGTGTGGGCGCTGCCCGAAGCCCTCGACTTCGTCAATTACGCCGACGTGTTGTCCGGGCCCTTCCTCACCTACCTCAAGAACTCGGTGATGGTGGTGGTGATCTCGGTCATCCTGATCGTCGTCATCTCGGCCATGGCCGCCTATGCCTTCGCCCGCATGCGCTTCCGCTTCAACGAGGCGCTGTTCGGGCTGATCGTCGCCGGCATGATCGTGCCGATCCACATCACGCTGGTGCCGATCTACCTGATGACGCGCCACATGGGCCTTTACGACAGCCCGTTCGCGCTGATCGGCCCCTATGTGGCGACCTCGCTGCCGATCTCGGTGTTCATCCTGACCGAGTTCATGCGGCAGATCCCGAAAGAACTGGAAGAAGCGGCCCGCCTCGACGGCTGTGGCCCGTTCGCCATCTTCTTCAAGGTGTTCTTCCCGCTGTCGGGGCCGGGCCTGTCCACGGTGGCCATCTACAACGGCATCATGCTGTGGAACGAGTTCATCTTCGCCTACGTGCTGACGTCGTCGACCAGCACCCGCACGCTGCCGCTCGCCATCTGGGACTACCAGGGCCAGTACACCTCCAACATTCCGGCGATCCTCGCCGTCGTCACCCTCACGTCGCTGCCCCTGGTCGTTGCCTATGCCTTCGGCCAGGAGAAGATCGTCAAGGGCATGATGGCCGGCTCGCTCAAGGGCTGAGACTTCGGAGACCTAATCCATGACCAGCATCACTCTCTCCGGCGTCAACAAGTCCTTCGGCGCCAATTTCCCCGTCATTCGCGGCGTTGATCTTCAGATCGAAGACGGCGAGTTCTGCGTCTTCCTCGGGCCGTCGGGCTGCGGCAAGTCGACGCTGCTGCGCATGGTCGCCGGCCTTGAGATGGGCTACACGGGCGAAATCCGCATCGGCGACCGCGTCGTCGACAAGGTGGAACCGGCCGACCGTCAGGTCGCCATGGTGTTCCAGAATTACGCGCTCTATCCGCACATGTCCGTCTACGACAACATGGCCTTCGGCCTCAGGCAGGCGAAGACGGCCAAGGCCGAGATCGAACGCCGCGTTCAGGACGCCGCGCGCATCCTGCAGATCGAGCCGCTGCTCGATCGCATGCCGAAGGCGCTGTCCGGTGGCCAGCGTCAGCGCGTCGCCATCGGCCGCGCCATCGTTCGCCAGCCGAAGGTGTTCCTGTTCGACGAGCCGCTTTCCAACCTCGACGCGGCGCTGCGCGTCCACATGCGCTCGGAGATCGCCACGCTGCACCGCAATTTCCCGGCGGCGTCGATGATCTACGTGACGCATGACCAGACCGAGGCGATGGCGCTGGCCGACAAGATCGTGCTGCTGCATGCCGGCAAGGACATGCTGAAGCACGGCTCGATCGCCCAGGTCGGCAAGCCGCTCGACCTTTATCACCGGCCGCGCAACCTGTTCGTCGCCGGCTTCCTCGGTTCGCCGACCATGAACTTCCTGCCGGGCACCTTCATCGCCCAGGAGGCGGCCGGCGCCCGCGTGGCGCTGAAGGGCGGCGAGGAACTGGTGGTGCCGGTCAACGGCGGAGCGCTGGCCCCCGGCGGCGCCGTGACGCTCGGCGTCCGGCCCGAGCATCTTGCCCCGGTTGCCGCGCCGGCCGCCCAGACGCTGACGCGCCCGGTGACGGCGGTCGAGCATTTCGGCGAATACAGCTTCGTCTACCTCGATAGCGGCACGCCGACGCCGATGATTGCCAAGGTGGCGGGCGATGGCGGCGTCAAGGCCGGCGACACCGCCTCCTTCGCCGCGCCCATCGAGTGCTGCCACCTGTTCGACGGCGACGGCATCGCGCTCAATCACCTCACCAGCCTCTGATCCCCCCGATCTTCAGCAGGACGGCCGCACGGCCGCAAAGAGCCCATCATGACCCTCGTTTACAAAGACCCCAGCAAGCCGATCGCCGATCGCGTCGCCGACCTCTTGGGCCGCATGACCATCGACGAGAAGATCGCCCAGATGCACGCGATGTGGCTGGTGCTCGACGAGCACGGCAAGCATCGCCCGCGCACCGAAGACGCCTTCATCGGCCAGTCCGACGAGACGACGCTGACCGACATGCTGAGGAAGGGCCTCGGGCAGATCACCCGGCCGCTCGGCACCCGCTCGGTCGATCCGGCCGAGGGCGTCCGGGCGCTGAACAGCCTGCAGAAGTTCCTCGTCGAGGAGACCCGCCTCGGCATTCCGGCCATCAGCCATGAAGAGTGCCTGTCCGGCATGATGGCGCGCGGCGGCACGCTGTTTCCCTCCTCGCTCGCCTATGGCGCCACCTGGAACCCCGAGCTGATCGAACAGGTCGGCAAGGTCATCGGCGAGGAGGTGCGCTCGCTCGGCGGCCACCAGGGCCTGGCGCCGGTGCTCGACGTCGCCCGCGACGCCCGCTGGGGCCGCACCGAGGAGACTTTCGGCGAGGACCCCTATCTGGTCGGCGTCATGGCCACCCGCTACGTGCGTGGCATGCAGGGGCCGAAGCGCGACTTCCTGGCCACGCTGAAGCATTACGCCGGCCATTCCTTCTCCGAAGGCGGCCGCAACCATGCGCCGATCCATCTCGGCTGGCGCGAACTCAACGACATCTTCCTGCTGCCGTTCGAAATGGCCGTCAAGCAGGCCAACGCCGGGTCGGTGATGCCGGCCTATCATGACATCGACAACGAGCCGAGCCATGCCTCCAGGCACCTGCTGACCAAGGTGCTGCGCGAGGACTGGGGCTTTGATGGCCTCGTCGTCGCCGACTATATCGGCGTCAGCCTGCTCTACCAGCACCACGGCATCGCCTCCAACCAGGCCGAGGCGGCAGCGCTGTCGTTCAACGCCGGTCTCGACCAGGAACTGCCGGGCGAGGATTGCGCCACCCATCTGCGCGAGGCGCTCGACCGCGGGCTGATCACCGTGGACAAGATCGACGAGATCGTCACCCGCGTGCTGACCGAGAAGGTCCGCCTCGGTCTGTTCGAAAAGCCCTATACCGATGACACGGCGATCCGGCTGCAGAGCCCGGAGGCGATCGCCATCGCCCGCAAGGTGGCCGAGCAGTCGGTGACCATCGTCGACAACAACGGCATCCTGCCGCTCGATCCGAAGAAGAAGGTCGCGCTGATCGGCCCGGCGGCCGACGATCCGCTGGCGCTGCTCGGCGACTATTCCTTCCCGGTCCACCTGATCCTGTCGGACTCCAACGAGAGCGCCAGCACGGTGGTGACGCCGCGCGCCGCCTTCCAGGCCGCCGCCGGCAGTGCCAACCTGATCTACGCCCGCGGCTGCAACATCCTCGACGAGCGCAAGGCCGGCGCGCCGGTGTTCCCCGGCGACGTCGACGACTCGTCGGTGGTCAAGCAGGTGTCGTCGATCTCGACGCGCACCGACATGATCGCCGATGCCGTCGAGGCGGCCAAGGCGGCCGATGTCGCCATCGTCTGCGTCGGCGACCTCTCCGGCATTTTCCAGACCGGCACCGTCGGCGAGGGCTCGGACGCCGATACGCTGGAGCTGCCGGGCGTGCAGCAGCAGCTCTTGGCGGCGGTGGTTGCCACCGGCACGCCCGTCGTGGTGGTGCTGTCGGCGGGCCGGCAGTACAATCTCGGCGGCCTTGAGGACAAGCTGGCCGCCCAGGTGTGGACCTTCTTCGCCGGCCAGGAAGGCGGCAACGCGCTGTTCGACGTGCTGAATGGCAAGGTCGAGCCGTCCGGCCGCCTGACGCTGTCGGTGCCGCGCAGCGTCGGCGCCTCGCCGTACTTCTACAATCACAAGCTCAAGAGCTCGGGCACGCCGATCGCCCGCCACTTCGGCAGCCAGTATCCGTTCGGCCACGGCCTCAGCTACACCAGCTTTGCCTTCGACGACCTGAAGCTCGCCGCTGAGAAGGTGGACGTGGAGGAGGGCGACATCGCCTTGAGCTTCACGGTGAAGAACACCGGCGCGCGCAAGGGCGTCGCCGTGCCGCAGCTGTACATCCGCGACGTCCTGGCGTCGGTGGTGCGGCCGGTCAAGGAGCTGAAGGCGTTCGGCCGCGTCGAGCTTCAGCCGGGCGAGAGCAAGACGGTCACCTTCACCGTGCCGGTCGACATGCTGTGCTTCACCGGCCCCGAGGGCACTCGCATCGTCGAGCCGGGCGAGCACGAGCTGCAGCTCGGCGCCTCCAGCGCCGACATCCGCCTGAAGGCCAGGGTCGAAGTGACCGGCAAGACGCGCAAGCTGCCGAAGGCGTGGCGCATGGAGAGCCGGGTTACCGTCGCCTAATTGTACGACAAAAAAGCCACGCGGCCGGGGAGGAAACCTCCCCGGCTTGACTTCCGTCTTGTGAATGAATCGTTTCGAGAGGATAACTGACGGCGAGGATTTCAGGATTTGAAGGGGTGGAGCGCCGTCTGGCCTCGCCCTCATCCCGTTTCCGGCGACGATAACTCCCGCGTCGCCGGAGAACCGCGCGGAAGCTTCCCAACCGCGCATCACGCCCCCCGGCGTCGAACGCGAGGCGGATCTCCCCCCGGAGGCCGCCTCGCTGGCGTTTTGGGGGAAGAAAATTCGAGGCGTTCGGAACCAGCACGTGCGGCGTCAGCCGTTCAGTCCCACGCTTTGGCAGGTCATCTGCAACGGTATCGACGGGAAATTTCAGAGGAGTGTTCGTCCACCGTTGACGGCAATTCTCTGGCCGGTGATGAAATCGGCTTTGTTCGACGCCAGAAACACCACCATGTGGGCGATATCTTCCGGCTTGCCAAAATGACCAAGCGGCGTGCGATCCAGATACCAGTCCATATGTTCCCGTTGAGCGGCAGCGTGTCGTTCGACGGGAATCCAGCCTGGGGCTACGAGATTGACGGTTATGCCCTCGGGCGCCAGTTCGCTGGCCCAGGAGCGGGTCATGGACAGCATCGCCCCTTTGGCTGAGGCATAGTTGCCGAACAGCGGATTGCCGAGTTCGGCAACTTCGGAGCCGATGTTGATCACCCGGCCGGATTTTCGGGCGCGCCAGTCTGGCAGCACGGCTTGAAGAAGCTCGAGCGGCGCCTTCACGAAAAACTCCAGCTGATCCAGATAGCTGCGCCAGGATTGCTCCATGAGCGGCATTTCTGGTTGAGGACCGGTCGCATTGTTGACGATGAGATCCACCGGCCCGAGGGCCCTGGCGATGTCTTGAAGGCCTGATGCGATCTGAGAGTGATCGATGACGCTGAATTTGACCGCAAACGCCCGACCGCCGGAGTCCCGGATGTCCCCGGCTACAGCTTCAGCTCCTCGCGTGTCGTTGGCATAGTTGACTGCGACGGCCCAACCGGCATGCGCCAGCTCCCGGGCCATGACCGCTCCAAGACCACGCGACGCGCCGGTCACCAGTGCTACCTTCATGGCTGTATTCCTTGCAGAGTCCGGCATCATCCGAACCGGTTGTCCTGACCCGGCACGCCCCTCCGTACCCTTTGGGAGCTTTGCCGCCACCGAACTGCCCGCCGTCCATCGTGCCATGAAACAACCACGCGCGGCGCAACGGGTGAGCGCACAGTAGGTGCAGAGGGCTCCCGCCTTGTCAATGAATCGTTTCATGTTTTGAAGGGGCGGCAGGCCGAGTGGCAGCTCCCTATCCGGGCCGCCTTCCGGGAAATGCAGAGCCTGCCCGGCGTCGGGTCGCTCACCGCCATCGCCGTTCTCGCCCACATGCCGGAGCTGGGCACCTTGCAGCGCGGGCAGCCTCGCTGGCCGGCGTCGCCCCACACGCCAATGACAGCGGTCTGTTCAAGGGACACCGGACGATGCGCGGCGGACGCTCCGACGTGCGCCGTCTCCTGTTC
>JAGSYU010000166.1 GCA_018262575.1 Pseudomonadota bacterium
CCCGAATCCCCGACCATCTGACCGACAGGATCGAACAGCTCCGGTCGTGCAACCTGAAGGCCGAGGCCTCGGATGGCCTGCCGGATGGCTGCGGTTTTCCTAGGTGGACTACTTAAAACTTTCGGACGCGTTGCCCTTGCTTTACAGAGCATCCTGCCATGTGTTATCGATAACATATATAAAAAGACGCTAGGGAAACTCGACCGAGGTTATAGCCAAATGGCCGCTGCGCTTGAAATGCGCGGGGTATCCAAGCGGTACCCCGGAGTGGTTGCGCTCGACAACGTCGACTTGACGGTGTCGCACGGCGAGATCCACGCCATCGTCGGCGAAAATGGCGCCGGGAAATCAACGCTGATGCGCATCCTCTCGGGTGCCACGACGATGGACCAGGGCAACATTCGCATCGACGACGTCGCCGTCGAGATTGGCTCGTCGCAACGGGCGATCGATCTCGGCATCGGCACGGTCTACCAGAATCTCAATCTCGTCACCGATCTGACCGTCGCCGAGAACATCTACATGAACCGCTTCCCGATGCGCGGAGGCTTCATCGACCGCCAGAAGATCGCGGACGGCGCCCGAAGGGCGCTGTCGGAGATGAACAGCGACATCGCCCCTTCGATGCGTGTCGGCGATCTGTCGGTCGCCGACCAGCAGATGATCGCCATTGCCCGCGTCCTCGCGTACGACATCAAGATCCTCATTCTCGACGAGCCGACTTCCTCGCTTTCCAAGGCGGAATCGGACGACCTCTTCCGCAATATGCGACGGCTCAAGTCACGCGGCGTGTCGATCATCTTCATCAGCCATCACATGGATGAGATCTTCTCGGTCGCTGATACGGTCACCGTGTTGCGCGACGGCCGTCTGATCGGGCGGTGGCGGACCAACGAACTCGACGAGCATGCGCTTGTCCACCATATGGTTGGCCGGGAAGTCACCGAGATGTTCCCGAAGGAAGTGGTGCCGATCGGCGATGTCGTCCTTTCGGCCAACCATATCAGCGTCGACGGCATGGTCCACGACGTCTCCTTCTGTGTTCGCAAAGGCGAAGTCCTCGGCATCGGCGGCTTGGTCGGAGCCGGTCGCACCGAACTCGTCAAGTCGGTATTCGGCGCGTGCCCCGGACGCAGTGGCGATATCTGCCTTGATGGCCAGCCGGTCGACATCCGCAGCCCCAAACAAGCGGTCGAGGCGGGTATCGCTTTCGTCCCGGAGGACCGACGCTACGAGGGTCTGATCACCGAGTTCTCGATCGAGGACAACATCGGCCTCGGCAGTATCTGGGAGCTGACTCGTCGTTTCGTGGTCGACGCCAAGGCCCGGACAAAGCTCAGCGACGACATGATCCAAACGATGAACGTCAAGACGCCGTCCGGCAAGCAGTTGGTCAAGAACCTTTCGGGCGGCAACCAGCAGAAGGTGGTGCTCGGCAAGTGGTTCGCGCGCCAGCCGAAGGTGATCATCTTCGACGAGCCGACACGTGGCATCGACGTCGGCGCCAAGGCCGAAATCTACCGCAAGATCGGCGAACTCGCCAAGGTCGGCGTAGCGGTGATTATCGTCTCATCCGAGTTGCCCGAACTGATGGGCATTTCCGACCGGATCATCGTTCTCAACAAGGGCCGCATGACCGGCGAATTCGCGCGTGCCGCGTTCTCCGCCGATCGCATCATGCTGGCTGCAACCGGCAAGGCCGGCCTAGACGCAACTTCGCCCCGAGGCCAACAGCAATGAAATCCGTTCCCGAAAATCGGCTCACCAACAGCGGCTTCGGCTCCGCCACTTCCGTCAGTTTCTTGTCGCTCACCCGGTTGAGGGGAATGGGCTCGCTCATAGCTTTGATTCTGATCATGGGCGTGTTCGCCGTCAGTTCGCCGGCGTTCCTCCAGATCCAGAATCTGATGAATATCATCGTCCAGGTGGCGGTGATCGCCGTCATCGCCGCCGGCGCCATGTTCATCATCCTGACCGGCGGCATCGACCTGTCGGTCGGCGGTGTCATGGCACTCGCCGGCGTCCTGGCGGCCAGCGCCGTGCGAGCATCGGACAGTACCACGCTCGGCATTGTCGTCTGCCTTGGCACGGCGGTGCTGTTCGGCCTGCTCGCCGGGGTCCTGGTCACCTACGGGCGCATTCCGCCCTTTGTCTGCACGCTTGGTACCATGTCGATCGCCCGTGGCATCGCCTTCGTCTATTCCGGCGGCATTCCGATCAGTGGCTTCCCCGAGTCCTTCCGTTTCGCTGGCTCCGGCGAGATCGCCGGCATCCCGATGATGGTGATCATCCCCGTGGTCATCTACGCCATCCTCTACTTTGTGCTGGTAAGGACCCCCTTCGGCAAGATCGTCTATGCCATAGGCAGCAACGAGGAAGCCACCCGCCTCACCGGGATCGACACCCAGAAGTACAAGCTGTTCGTCTATTCGCTGGCGGGGCTGCTCACCGGCATCGGAGCGCTGCTCTATATCGGCCGCATCAATTCCGGCCACCCCGGCTCGGGCATTGGCTACGAACTCAACGCCATCGCCGCAGTGGTGATCGGCGGCACCAGCCTCAGCGGCGGCCGCGGCTCGATCATCGGCACGGTGATCGGAGCGCTGATTATGGGTGTTATAAGCAACGGCCTCAACCTCATGAACATAGATCCGTATTTCCAGAGTGTAGTTCTCGGAACAGTGATCGTTTTTGCCGTGATGATCGATCAGCATTCACAAAAATAACAAAGGGATTCTCCCCCGATCATCGCCAGGCAAGACGAGGGCGGTGTGTGATCCGGAAGGGCCACACTCCAAAAGGAGAGTGAAGGAGGAAACGATATGACAATAACGAAACGCACATTCCTGGCCGTCATGAGCATGACGCTGCCGTTGGTCCTTGGAGCCGGCACGGCACTGGCCGGCAACGCCAAGGTATTCGGTTACGCGGTACAGGATCTCGGCAACCAATACTGGGTGGCTGTTGCCAACGGGGTCAAGGACCAGGCCAAAACTCTTGGGGTCGACGTCGTGGTGATGGACGCCCGCACCGACGCAGCCCGAGAACTGTCCAACATCGACGACATGATCCAGAAGAAGGTCGACGCCATCCTGCTGTCTCCGTGGGATGCCAACTCGGGCGCCAATGCCGTCGCCGCCGCCAACAAGGCCAAGATCCCGGTCTTCGTACTCGACATTGGCGTCGCCAGCGGCAGCATCGAAAGCCTGATCGTCTCCGACAATCTCAAGGGCGGCCGAATTGCCGGCGAGTTCGTCGCGAGCAAGATCCCTGCAAATGCCGAAGTCGCTCATATCAGCTGCCAGCCGGGCTACGTCATTCCGGCGCTGCGCGGCCAGGGCTTCAAGGAAGTCATGAAGGAGAAGGGCATCAATATAGTCGCCTCGCAGACCGCCGAATCCCAGCGCGCCAAGGGCATGGATGTCATGCAGAATATCCTGCAGGCCCACCCCAATCTGGCGGCGGTGTTTGCCGAGAACGATGAAATGGCCCTCGGCGCGGTCGAGGCGATCGCAGCTGCC
This sequence comes from Pseudomonadota bacterium, assembly GCA_018262575.1. Lineage (GTDB taxonomy): Bacteria > Pseudomonadota > Alphaproteobacteria > Rhizobiales > Pleomorphomonadaceae > Pleomorphomonas. Next base: position 3,522 of record JAGSYU010000166.1, read on the forward strand.
GGCAAGAGCAAGCAGGTGCTTGTGGTCGGGTTCGACGGTACCGGAGACGCGCTCGCTTCCATCAAGGACGGCCGGATGGCGGCCACCGTGGCTCAGCAGCCCTACGAGATGGGCAAGCTCGGCGTCGACACGGCCGTGGCCCTTCTGAATGACGGAAAGAAACCCGAGGGCGAAACCTACGTTCCCGTCAAACTGATCACCTCGGACACCCTGCCAGCCAAGTAATATTCGGGCGAAGACCGCGACTTCTGAAGTAAAAAAGAGCCAGCACTCCTTCCAGCCTGATGACGAGCCGACGACAACGCGATGCAGTCACAGCGGCGCGAAGGGGAAATTTTGTCCGGCAAAAGGCCGGATCCAATCAGGCGGATCGACGCTGCGTCGCCGATCCGCCGCACCAGCAAGGCGATACACATGTCCTTTTCCCATTTCCCGGCAATCTCCCGCGCCGAGCTTGTCCGACGCCTTGGTTGTATGGAGCAGATCGGTGGCGCCGAGGTCTTTACTTTCGCCGAAGGTCCGGCACGCGGCATGCAGGCCGTCTGCGTCCGCACAGGCGCCGGCTTGTCCTGCCAAGTGCTGACTGACCGCGGCATGGGGCTTGGCGAGGCCAGCATCGGCGGCATTCCGGTCAGCTGGTTGTCGGCAGCCGGCCCGGTAGCGCCGTCCTACTACAATCCCAGCGGTTCGGGCTGGCTGCAGTCTTTCGGCGGCGGCCTGATGACATCTTGCGGGCTAGCCAACGTTGGTACCGCGAGCACGGTGGACGGCGTCGAGATCGGTCTGCACGGGCGACTGTCGCATTTGCCGGCCCGCGAGGTGGCGGTAAGGCGTCACTGGGTCGACGACCGCTTCGTCGTCGACGTGTCCGGCGTGGTGCGCGACGTCATCGCCATGGGCACGGCCTTCGAACTCCGGCGCAACTACCGCTTTACCATCGGCGAGAACAGCTTCCGCATCAGCGACGAGATCGTCAACATCGGGGCCGCGGCAGCCCCGCTCTTTTTGCTCTATCACTTCAATTTCGGCTTCCCACTGCTGTCGGAGACGGCCGAGCTCGACGTCACGCCGCCGCCGGTCTCGACCAGCGTCCGCGATCCGACGCAGACGGCCGATATCGCCACATGGCGACACATGACGGCTCCGGTTGCCGGCATCGTCGAGCGAGTGTTCTACCACCGCCTCGCGCCGGAAGCCGGTGAGACGGAGGTGCGCCTCTCCAATGTCGTTGGCGACACCCGGGTCATCATGACCATGCATCTGCCGACGGCGGAACTCGGCTGTCTCGTTGAGTGGAAGATGATGGGCGAGCGCGACTATGTGCTGGGTATCGAGCCCAGCAACTGTTTCGTCGCCGGTCGCGACGCCATTCTTGCCGAAGGCAGCGCCGAAATCCTGGCGCCCGGCGCCCTGAAGACCGTCGACATCGACGTCGGCTTTGATCTCGCCCCCGCAAAGGATGCCTGACCATGGCGCGGAGCGGATCCATACCACCCGACGGGTCAGGCGATGTTGCGCACCGAGCCACGGATGACCATGCGGTTGGTCATCTCGAACTGCGGCACTTCGACCGTTGGATCGAGCTTTCTCAGCATGCGGAAGGCGGCCAGCGCGCCCATGTCGCGGCGGGGGTTGTCGACGGTGGTAAGGGCAGGACTGATCAGGCGCGACATGGCAATGTTATCGAAGCCTACCACCGAGAAGTCGCCCGGAATCGCCAGGCCCTTCTCGTGGGCTTGCTGGATGAACCCGAGCGCCATCAGGTCGTTGGTGGCAAAATAGGCGGAGGGCCGGCGCTCCATTCGCCAGAAATAGTCGAAGGCCGAGACGCCGTCCTCGAATTCGAAACCGCAGAAGAACATGTATTGGTCAGTCACGGGAATGTCGTGCGCCTTGAGCGACGCAAGATATCCGCTCTTGCGTCTGAGGTTGGCCAGCACGTTCTGCGGTCCGCCGATCAGCCCGATATCGCGGTGGCCGTTGGCGATCAGGTAATCGACGGCGGCCTGGGCGCTCGGCTTGTTGTCGATGTAGATATGGTCCACGGCGTGCGAGGCGATGCGACGATCGACCACCAGCAGGGGAATGCGGGCGCTCAGAAAGTCAAAATAGGCCGCCTCGGCGCGTGGGCAGTAGAGGATGACGCCATCCACGATGCGCGACAGAGCGCGGTCGGCGATCGCCTTCTCATTGCCGATCTCGCCGTCGGAGTCGGCGAAGATCGACTGATAACCGTACTGGCGCAGAACGGTGGTTGTCCCCTTGATCATCTCCGCAAAGAACGGGTTTTCGATATCGGGAACGACCAACAGGATGTTGTTGGTGCTGGAGCGGTGCAGGCTGCGAGCAATCTCGTTCGGTCTGTAATCCAACTCCTTGATCACCGCTTCGATGAGTTTTCGCGTCTCAGTGTTGACATAACCCGAGTTCTTGACGACTCGGGATACCGTCATCACAGATACATTCGCTCTCTTGGCGATATCTTTAAGAGTAGTCAAGGAAACCTCAAGAATTACCCTACGCAGTCACCGAGGTGTTGTCGTTAACATAGAGGCGAACGACCTCCTGTCAAGGCTCGCAGAACGTCCGTCTCCAAGAAAAGCGGCTCCGATGGACCACGGAGTCCGGCCCGGGTTGGAGCAGAGCACTTGTCAGATGCGGCCATTCGCCGGTGAAAATTCCGCGGGGAAAGCAGCCAAGGAGAAGAAAGATGGACAAGAGCGACATCCGTAAACGCGTGATCCAGGAACTTGAAAGCAACAACGGGCTGTTGTTGATGAAGCCGTGTTGGGTAGCCCGTGATTTTCTGCCGCCGGGAAAGCGGCTGGGTTTGACTGACGCCGAGTATGACGCTGGCCCCCGCGGCTTCATTTGCGAACGCTGGATCGTTTCGGAAACGCAAGCCGACAATGCCATCAACGTGGCGCACGAGGGCCAGTCTTGGATCAAGATGTCGACCGGCCAACCGATATTGCTTGTCGACGCCCTGGAAGCCTGCCGGGACGCCCTGCTCGGCGCGGAATATGCCAAGCGCCACAAAGGTCTCGACCGTCTCCTCAAGATATACGACTACAAGAAGCGCCTTTTCTACCACATCCACCAGAAGAAAGCCGCCGCCGCCAAGGTGGGCATGAATTCGAAGGAGGAGGCTTACCATTACCTCGACGCCGATCTCGGCGCCCATCCCGAAACCTTCTTCGGCGTCCACCCCTATATCGTCCGGGAAGGTCTGCAGAAGGAACTGCTGCTGCCCTATCTGGTCAAGTGGCAGGGCGACGACGTTCTGAAGCACGCGCGGGCCTATCTCAACGTCATCGGCGAGGGCTTCCATCTGGCACCGGGAATACTGCACGCACCAGGCACGGCGCTGACCCTCGAGCTTCAGGAGTCGTCGGACATCATGTCGGTGATGCAAGCCGACATAGACGGCACCAAGATCGACAAGGCCATGCTTTACCGCCACATCCCCGATGCCGAGATCAAGGCCAAGGGCGAAGCGGCAGCGCTCGATGACGTCGACTGGGAGGCCTGCGCCGATCCATACTTCTACGAGAACCATCGCCTCCACCCGTTGCCGATCGACGCGCCGGTGCCCGACGGTGTCAGCGAGGAATGGGTCTGGTACAACTCGACGCGCTTCAACGGAACGCGCGTGACCCTTGCTCCTGGCGCCAGCTATCTGAGCCTGGCGCTCGGCGTGCATGGCATCTTCGTTTGGAAGGGACGCGGCACGATCGGCGGGTTCCCCGTGGAAGGGCAGAAAGTTACGCTTCAGGATTCTCGCGACGAGATCCTGATCAGCCATGCCCGGGCACTCGAGGGAGTCGAGATACACAACACCGGCGACACGCAGCTCGTGCTCTTCAAGTTCTTCGGGCCGGAGATCAACGACGAGATCGTTCCGTTCATTGAGA
>JAGSYU010000167.1 GCA_018262575.1 Pseudomonadota bacterium
GGCGGCAGCTACATGCTGCTGATGAAGAAGGACATGGGCGGGGCGGCCAACGTGCTCGGCCTTGCCCGCCTGATCATGGAGGCCGGCCTCGATCTCCGCCTGCGTGTCGTGCTGCCCATCGTCGAGAACGCCGTGTCCGGTACCAGCTACCGTCCGGGGGACGTCTTTCCCTCGCGCAAGGGTCTCACCGTTCAGATCGGCGACACTGATGCCGAAGGGCGGCTCATCCTCGCCGATGCACTGGCCTTCGCCGACGACGAAGCTCCTGATATCCTCGTTGACCTCGCCACGCTGACCGGTGCCGCCCGCGTCGCGCTCGGGCCGGATATCCCGCCCTTTTACACCCGCGACGACGCCTTCGCGGCCGAGCTCGCCGTCGCCAGCCTCGCCGCCGGAGACCCGCTCTGGCGGATGCCTCTGTGGGCGCCCTACGAAGATGGGCTGAAGTCGAAGATCGCCGACCTCAACAACGTCACGCCCGGCGGCTTCGCCGGCTCGATCACCGCCGCACTGTTCCTGGGGCGTTTTGTCGACAAGGCGAAAACCTGGATGCATGCCGACATCTTCGCCTGGGTGCCGACGGCGCGGGTGGGGCAGCCGGAAGGCGGCGAAGCGCAGGCGATCCGCGCCCTCTACCGCTATTTGAAGGATCGCTTCGGTCGCGTCTGAACGGCTATCGGAAGGGAGCTGACAGGAAAAAGCTGTTCGGCGGCGCGCACTTATGCCCCTGCCGGGCGGCTCGTCTGCGTCTTGCGCATTGCTCTCGTCCGAGCCATGCCAGGAATGCGGATGATAGTTTTTGTTAAAGCCATGAAAAGAAAATATAAATCGGATCGCGTTAAGTTCGGCGAGGTTTCCTTCGCACGCGCGGCCAAAAGCTCGGTACGGGGTGGGCCGCATACCAAATCCTCCCGATCTCGGATATTCGCCGCAAATCCACGAGATTTGGTATGACGGGGGCGCCGCCGCTCGCCGTATCCTCGGTCCATCCAAGAGAATCGATAGAGTATCGCCGATGTCGACATCCTCCCCCCTGATCCTGGTCATCAACAGCGGCTCCTCGTCGCTGAAGTTCGCCATCTACCCGGTCGGCGAACGCCAGCCGCTGGCTTCCGGCCTTGCCGAGCGCCTCGGCCAGAGTGATGCCTCGATCCGCTTCGATGTCGACGGCGCCAAGACCAAGGCCCCGCTGGCCACCATCGACCACCAGGGTGCCGTTGACGCGCTGATGGCCTTCCTCAAGGAACGCGGCTGGTTCGAGCGGGTCGCGGCGGTCGGCCATCGCGTCGTCAATGGCGGCGAGCGCTTCACCGAGAGCCGCATCATCACCGACGATGCCATGATCGAGGAAATCGGCACCTGCCCCTTTGCGCCGCTGCACAACCCGGCGCACGCGGTCGGCATGCGCGCCGCCGTTCACGCCTTCCCGGCGCTGAAGCAGGTGGCGGTGTTTGACACCGCTTTCCACCAGACGATGAAGCCGGAGGCCTTCCTCTACGCCCTGCCGCGCAAATACTACCGCGACCTTGGCGTTCGTCGTTACGGCGCCCACGGTACCTCGCACCGCTACGTGTCCGGCGAAGCCATCCGCCTGCTCGGCCTCGACCCGAATGACAGCGGCGTCGTCGTTTGCCACCTCGGCAACGGTTCGTCGGCGACCGCCGTCCTGAATGGCAAGTGCGTCGATACCTCGATGGGCCTCACCCCGCTCGAGGGTCTGGTCATGGGCACCCGCACCGGCGACGTCGATTACGGCGCGCTGGCCTACATCGCCAAGAAGACCGGGCTCGACGTCGATGGCCTCGAGAAGATGGCCAACCGCGAGAGCGGCCTTCTCGGCCTGTCGGAACTCTCCAACGACTGCCGGACGCTGACCGAGGCCGCCCAGGCCGGCAACCACCAGGCCGAGGAGACGCTCGACGTTTTCGTCTTCCGTCTCTGCCGCTACATCGGCGCTCTGACGGCCGCCTTGCCGCGCCTTGATGCTGTCGCCTTCACTGGCGGCATCGGCGAGAATTCCGCCTATATCCGGGCCAAGACGCTGAAGCGCCTCTCCGCTCTCGGTCTCGACCTCGACGAGGACGCCAACGCCACCATCTTCGGCGGCAAGAGCGGCATCGTCTCGCGCTCGAAGAAGCCGGTGGCCATCGTCGTGCCGACCGACGAAGAGCGCGTCATCGCCGAGGATACAGCTCTCCTCGCCGGTCTCCTGTCTGCCAAGGCCTGATGCGAAAGGGACGAAGACCATGACTCCGAAACCCTCTTACCGCACGTTCTTCCTGGCGCCCACCTCCAGCCAGCAGGGCATTTCCTCGGTGGCGCTCGGCCTCGTCCGCGCCTTCCAGCGTGAAGGCTACGACGTCGGCTTTGCCAAGCCGGTCGCCGACCCCGAGGCCTATCCCGACGGGCTCGACCGCTCGGTGCATTTCGCCCGCTCGCTGCTCGGCCTCAACACGCCTGATCCGATCCCGGCCGAGCGCGCCGAGGAGATGATCCGCACCGGCAACCTCTTCACGCTGCTCGAGGAGATCGTGGCGCTGGTCGAGGAAGCACGCGGCAATCGCTCGATGGTCATCGTCGAGGGCTTGCTGCCATCGACCACCCATCCGCTGACCATCGATCTCGACATTGCCATGGGCCGGTCGCTGTCGGCCGAGATCATCCCGGTGGTTCCCGGTCTCGACGCCACCGTGAAGTCGATCATCGGCGACCTTGCCGACGCCCAGCACCGCTTCCTCGCCGAGGGGCGCCCCTTTGCCGGCCTGATCGTCGGTCGTGCCCGCGGCGGCGACTCCAAGGCCGAGGAGTTCGCCAAGGCGCTCGAAGCGGCGCAGATCGGCGTGCCGGTGCTCGCCGTCACCTCCGACGAGCCGGCGCTCAATGCACCACGGCTCATCGACGTCGCCTCCGATCTCGGCTTCGGCATCCTGCGGCCCGGCGATATCAAGAAGGCGCGCGTCGGCGAGATCGTCATCGGCGCCCGCAGCCCCGACAAGGTAGTGAAGGCGCTGAAGCCCGGCACGCTGGTGGTCACCCCCGGCGATCGGTCGGATATCATCATCACCACGACGCTGGCTCGCTCGTCCGGCCTGCCGATTGCCGGCCTGCTGCTCACCTGCGACGAGCCGATGGCGCCGTCGATGGCCGAGTTCCTGGCACCGCGCTTCGGCGATCTGCCGGTGCTGACCACCGAGCTTCAGACCTACGACGTCGCCGTTCGCCTCAATTCGATGGACCGTCGCGTCCGTCACGAGGACGTCGAGCGGATGGAGAAGCTGCTCGAGCACGTGGCCGATCATATCGACCTCGCGCCGCTCGCCCCGGCGACGGCGCGCTCCAACGGTGGCCTGATGACGCCGCCGATGTTCCGCCACCGCATGATCCAGGAAGCGCGCGCTGCCAACCGTCGCATCGTACTGCCGGAGGGTGACGAGCCCCGCACCATCAAGGCCGCCGTCATCTGCACGCAGAAGCGCATCGCCCGCTGCGCGCTGGTCGGCGACCCCAAGGCGATCAAGGACGTCGCTGTCAGCCATGGCATCGAGCTGCCTCCCGAGCTGGAAATTCTCGACCCAGCCAAGGTGCGCGCCAGCTACGTGGGACCGATGGTCGAACTTCGCAAGTCGAAGGGGCTGACTCCGCCGCAGGCGGAAGCTCAGCTCGAGGACAACGTGGTGCTCGCCACCATGATGCTGGCCATGGGGCACGTCGATGGCTTGGTGTCCGGCGCCGTCCACACCACGGCCTCGACGGTGCGTCCGGCGCTGCAGCTGATCAAGACCGCTCCGGGCAACTCCATCGTCTCCAGCGTGTTCTTCATGCTGATGCCCGACCAGGTGTTGGTCTACGGCGACTGTGCCATCAACCCGGACCCGTCGGTTGACGAACTGGCGGAGATCGCCTGCCAGTCGGCCGACAGCGCCCGCTCCTTCGGCATCGACCCGCGCATCGCCATGATCTCCTACTCGACCGGTACCTCCGGCACGGGTAGCGACGTCGACAAGGTGCGCGCTGCGACGCTCAAGGTGATGGAGGCCCGTCCGGACCTCTTGATCGACGGCCCGATCCAGTATGATGCCGCCTCGGTCGAGAGCGTCGGCAAGCAGAAGGCGCCTGGTTCTCCGCTGGCCGGACACGCCAACGTCTTCGTCTTCCCCGACCTCAATACCGGCAACACCACCTACAAGGCGGTGCAGCGCTCGGCCAACGTCGTGTCGGTCGGGCCCATGCTGCAGGGCCTCAGGAAGCCGGTGAACGACCTGTCGCGCGGCGCGCTGGTCGACGACATCGTCTACACCATTGCCCTGACGGCCATCCAGGTCGGCCAGAGCGAACAACCGGTGCAGGCGGCCGTCGCCGCAGAGTGAAATCGGCTATAGCCCGACAAACGGAAAAGCCGGCGGCCTCTGGGCTCGCCGGCTTTTTGTTGCGCCACCGACGACTTGCCTCCTCCAGAAGCGCATTGTCGCCATTTAGTAAGCCGACTAATTTTAGGCTGATCGCTCGATGCCGACAGCTCGCATCGGGGGCAAAAAAAAGCCGCTGGCGGATCCAGCGGCCTCTGATGATGCGTGCGATCGCTGAAACTTCAGTCGGCAACCGCCAGTTCGGCCCTGAGCCTCTCCGTTTCGAAGGATGCATCGAGGATGCGCTGCAGGTTGGCGGCCCGGCGGAAGCTTGGCTCCATGGTCTGGCCGGCTTTGACCGCATCGACGAAGCGCTTGTAGTTCATCGGCACCGGCTTGGCGGTGACCGGACGCCAGGTCTGGCTGTTGATGTCCTTCTTGCCCTTGCAGGCACGCAGCCATGTGCCGTCCGAGCCGTTCTGGATCTCGATCGCGCCCTTGTCGCCGAAGACGCGGACACGCAGCGTATTGGCGTAGCCGGTGGCGAAGCGCGAGGCATGGATGACGCCGATGGCGCCGTTGTCAAATTCCATTGTGCCGGCGAAGCTGTCATTGGCGTCGAGCGTATACTCGCCGATCTTGTCGTCGGGCGCCTTGTGGAAGGTCTTGAGGCGGCCGAACAGCCGCGACACGTCGGTGCCGGCCCCGAAGGACGCGAAGTCGAGGATGTGGATGCCGACATCGCCGATGACACCCTTGGAACCATGGCTTTCGGAAAGGCGCCACAGCCAGCGGCTTTCGGTCTGCCAGTCGCCCCAGTGAGTGCCGGTGAGCCAGCTCTGCAGGTAGCTGGCCTCAACATGCTTGACGTCGCCGATGACGCCCGAGGTGACCATCTCGTGCATCTTGTAGATCTCGGGGACGTTTCGATAGCTGAGGTTGACCATGCCGACGAGGCCGGCCTTCTCGGCGGCCTCGGTCATCTCAAGCGCATGGGCGTAATTGGTGGCCAGGGGCTTTTCGCAGAGCACATGCTTGCCGGCGGTGATCAGCGCCATGGTGGTCGGATAGTGGGCAAGGTCTGTGGTGACATTGGCCGCCGAGTCGAACTTGCCCCAGACGATCGCGTCCTCCACCGTGGCAAACGTTCGGGGAATACCGAACTCCTTGGCAAAGGCGGTGGCGAGTTCGGGGAAAATGTCGACGCAGCCGACGATTTTCACGCCACGGATCTGGGCGAAATGCTTGGCATGGTGACGAGCCATGCTGCCGGTGCCGACGATGATGAGACGCATGTTGAGGGTCCGGAGGAAACGAAAGGGTCGGAAATGAGAGGCAGCCGGTGAGGAAAGCCCGCCGGCCGCTCTCGAGGAGGGAAGTCGCTTAGCGCAGGCCGGGCGCGCCCTTGGCGTGGATGGTGAGGCCGCGCTCCTTGATCGGCTCAAGCGCTTTGTCGACCGGCACGTTGGGCGCGTCGGTGACCGCCGTCCAGGCCGGAGCCGAGTTGTAGGCCCATTTCACGGCATTGCGCAGCACGGTCAGCACGTTCTCGTCGTGATAGGTGGGGTAGGCCTCATGGCCGGGGCGGAAATAGAATATCTTGCCGGCGCCGCGCTTGTAGCAGAGGCCGGAGCGGAACACCTCGCCACCCTGGAACCAGGAGATGAATACGGTTTCATCCGGCTCGGGCACCGTGAAGGGCTCGCCGTACATCTCCTCCATGTCCAGCTCGATCTTTTCCGGCAGGCCAGCGGCGATCGGATGGTTGCGATTGATCACCCAAAGGCGCTCGCGCTCGCCCGCTTCGCGCCACTTGAGGGCGCAGGGCGTGCCCATCAGCCGCTTGAAGATCTTTGAGAAATGCCCCGAATGCAGGACGAGGAGGCCCATGCCCTCCCAGACGCGCTTGGCAACGCGCTCGACGACTTCGTCCTTCACCTCGCCGTGGGCGGCGTGACCCCACCAGACGAGCACGTCGGTCGCCGCGAGTTTCTCGGCGGTCAGGCCATGTTCGGGCATCTGCAACGTCACCCAGCTGGCATCGATGGCCGGGTCGACGTTGAGAGCATCGGCGATGGTGGCATGCATGCCGTTGGGATAGAGGTCGCGAACGACCTGGCTGGTCTGCTCGTGGACATTTTCACCGAAGACGGTAGCGCGGATGGTCATGGAAGTCCTCCCGAGGATGAGCGGTCCGGCGCGGCTATCGTGCTCCGCCAGGTCCGCGGCAAGGTCCGGCCCGCCAGCCCTTCCTCAACGGCTACACGACGAGATGCGGCATCTTGCTTTCGAGCTATTCAAAGCGCTTTCAATGGCGCTTGTCAAGAGTCGCGCCCCTTTGCGCGCTGTTCCGGCAATCGCTTGTTCTGTCAAAGATATTTCGGATAGCGAAATAATAAAAGCGCTTTGAATGAATCGAAATAAACGACCGCCTCGACAGGGGCGGCGCAGTGATTTGGCGCAACGCTAACTTGACGTGGAAATTTCGGCGGTTATCGGGCGAACCCGGACGGTCCGGCGCGCCGCGTCCGGAGCGCGAATGCCCGCATGAGCTCAATACAGAGCCTGTCGGCCAGCTTGCCGCGGCCTGGAAAGAGGAGGGCGACCGCGCCGCCCTCCCTATGCTTCAGTCTTCGATCTGACTCACGTCGCGCACGGCGCCCTTGGCCGCCGAGGTGGTCATGGCGGCATAGGCGCGCAGCGCCGCCGACACCTTGCGCGGGCGCGGCGCGGCCGGCTTCCACGCTGCCTTGCCCTTGGCGTCCATGGCGGCGCGCCGGGCGGCAAGCGTCTCGTCCGACACCAAGAGCTCGATGGTGCGCTTGGGAATATCGATGCGGATGCGGTCGCCCGCCTCCACAAGGCCGATGGCGCCGCCCTCGGCGGCTTCCGGCGATGCGTGCCCGATGGACAGGCCCGAGGTGCCACCGGAGAAGCGACCGTCGGTCAACAGTGCGCAGGCCTTGCCGAGGCCCTTGGATTTCAGGTAGCTCGTCGGATAGAGCATTTCCTGCATGCCGGGGCCGCCTTTCGGCCCTTCGTAGCGGATCACC
>JAGSYU010000051.1 GCA_018262575.1 Pseudomonadota bacterium
CGGCGCCGAGTAATAGTGCAGGTCCTGAAAATCGATCGGCGGATAGTCGACGCGTGCCCAGGTCGGCTCGTCCATGGTCCGCCAGCGGCGCAACGCCTCGAGCCGCCATTCGGTGAGCCACTCCGGCTCGTCCTTCTTGGCCGAAATGAAGCGGACGGTACTCTCGTCCAGTCCCTTCGGTGCCACATCCGACTCGATGTCGCTGACGAAGCCGTACTTGTATTTGTCGACGTCGATCGACAGGACGTGATCGACCGTCTCCTTAACTGCTGCCATCTCTCGCTCCTTCCACGCGGTTTCAAGGACCGTGGGAAATCTGTCCTGTAGTCGCTTTTTCTCGCAGCCGGTAGTCACTCAGGCTGCGGCGGTCCCATGTTGTTTCTTCATAGCGGCAAAGACGTTGCGCGCCCGCAAACCGAAGGCGACGACCTCCGCGTCCGAGGTCTCCGGCCCGATCGACACGCGCAGGCCACACCTGACGAGAACCGGATCGACGCCCATCGCCGTCAGCACCGGGCTCGCCGTCACCTTGCCCGACGAGCAGGCCGAGCCGGACGACAGCGCCACACCGGCGAGATCAAAGGCGATCACCGCCGTTTCGGCGGAAACGCCCGGCATGGCAAACGACAGCGTGTTTGGCAGCCGGAGCGTGCCTTCCCCGAACATCACGACATCGGGCGCGATGTCGCGGATCATCTCGGCGATCCGGTCACGCCGCGCGGCAACGTCCGCCGTCTTCCCGAGATCGGCGATCGCCACCTCGGCCGCCGCGCCGAAGGCGGCGACAGCCGCGACATTCTCGGTGCCGGCCCGCGCCCAGGATTCCTGGCCGCCGCCGGTCACAAGGGGTGAAAAGGCAAAGCCGGTGCGGCCCCGCACCACGGCGCCCGCCCCCTGGCCGCCACCGATCTTGTGCGATGAAAGGGTCAGCACGTCGAGCCCAAGCGCCTCGATATCGAGTGGCAGCTTGCCAGCCGCCTGCACGGCGTCGGAGTGGACGAGCGCGCCGTGCGCCCGGGCGATCCGCGCCACCTCGGCAACCGGTTCGACGACTCCGGTCTCGTTGTTGGCCGTCATCACGGAGACGAGGGCCCGCGCGCCGGTCGTCGCCAATTCGGCGAGGCGGCGATCAAGAGAACCAAGATCGACGATACCGTCGCCGTCCACCGGAATGACTTCAACGCAATCGGCAGGAAAACGTCCGCCGCGCGCTACCGCCGGATGCTCGACTGCCGAGACGAGCAGGCGATCGAGCCGGTAGGGCTTGCCAAACAGTGTCCAGTCCGGCGTGAGCACGGTGTTGGCGGCTTCCGTACCGCCCGAACAGAAGGTGACGCCCTTGGCCTCGGCAGCACAGAGCCGGGCCACGGACCGACGGGCTTCCTCGATGGCGCCGCGCGCCGCGCGCCCCTCGGCGTGTACGGAAGAACCGTTGCCAGGATGGCCGATCCGCTCGATAAGGCGCGCCCGGGCAGCCGCCTTCATCGGCGCCCCGGCGTTCCAGTCGAAATAGAGACGCGCCTCCGGCATGTCAGTCCCACTCCACCATCGGCCGGAACCATCGGCCGTCGCCCGCGTTCACTATACCATCCGCTTTTGGCCTGCCAGACCGGCGCGTGGCCCGTCGATGATCCCGAGGAGATGCGATTTTTCTTGACGCCGGACCGGCCGGCGGTCCAGTGCAGACGCACGAGTCGAAGCGATGCGCCGCTGCATCAGTTTTGAGTAATTCTAAACCTAGGACCAGACCCTTCCCACGTCAATACGACGAGCCCGCCAGCGACAGCGGCGGACTTTGGCGAAAGGTCGAGATCGAGGACAACATGCCCGAAGTGATCTTCAACGGCCCTGCTGGGCGCATCGAGGGCCGCTACCAGCCGGCTGCCGTGCGCAACGCGCCAATCGCCATGATCCTGCATCCGCATCCGGAATTCGGCGGCACCATGAACAACCAGATAGCCTATCGGTTGTTCTACATGTTCAAGGAGCGCGGTTTTGCCGTGCTGCGTTTCAATTTTCGCGGCGTCGGCCGCAGCCAGGGTCAGTTCGACCATGGTTCGGGCGAGCTGTCGGACGCCGCCTCGGCGCTCGACTGGGTGCAGTCGATCCATCCGGAGGCCCGGTTCTGCTGGGTGGCCGGCTTCGATTTTGGCGCCTGGATCGGCATGCAGTTGCTGATGCGTCGCCCGGAGATCGAAGGCTTCATCTCGATCGCTCCGCCGGCCAACCTCAACGACTTTTCCTTCCTCGCCCCCTGCCCCTCCTCGGGTCTGATCATCCACGGCGACATCGACAAGGTGGTGCCGCAGAAGGACGTGCAGACGCTGGTCGATAAGCTGAAGTCGCAGAAGGGTATCGTCATCGATCAGAAGATCATCGAAGGCGCCAACCACTTCTTTGACCAGAAGATCGACGAACTGATCGACAACTGCGGTCGCTATCTCGACATGCGCCTCGCTGCCCAGCCCGGCGGGTTCTGACAGAACCGCCTCACAGGCATCGGCACGACAAAAGGCCCCGGACCGCCAGCGGTTCGGGGCCTTTTCATGTTTGGTACTGTCGCCGAGCCGCCCGCCGCTCAGAAGCGGGCGATCAGCTCAATGGGATCGCGCACCCAGTCGTCCCGCTCCGAAGAGTGTTCGGACGTGGATTTCTCCGCCTCGGCGGCCATGTTGAAATACGGCTGGTATTCTTCGACCATTTCCTCGACCAAATGGGCTCGATCAAGCGCAAAGGGCGAAACCTTCCAGAACACGCCGGCCGTGAGCCGCTTGAGAATGGGAGTGGCCGCGAGAATGGCGGAAACGGCGACGATGATCGAGTCGCTCTCGCCGACATAAACCGGGTGGGCGCGGCCGGACAACTCCGTGGTGAGAACGAAGACACCCGGACGATCGGGCGCGTCGGCCCCAGTCTCGAAAGCATGGCCAGCATAGCGGGCAGGCGTCTGGCCGATAGCCGGCAACGCCTTTCCGGTCGCCGCAGCAGCGGCCGCTGCGACGAAGGACACTTCGGTGACGTTCATGACACATCCTCCCAAAATACGCTCGACGCAACTGAACCCCGAGAAGATAACACCCCCACAAAGACGTTCAAGCGATATCACTGCTCATTTTCATGCACCTTTGGAATATCTCTTTAAGTCATACTTAAAATTGTACGGGTTTTTGCGTAAAATTCGTCCTTGATGCAAACTCTGGAAGCTAAAGAATTGCAGAAAATAGTTATCCAACTTCTTTTATTTCACGACGATCTCTATAAACCGACGACAGGGGAGAATGTTCCAAGTCGTTGGAAAGATTCAACGACTGCTTGCAGCCTGCATTGAGGCTGACGCCAATTAGGCCACGCGCCGAGCCTCGGCAGGGGCTTCACGGCGAGCGAAATCGCCACCGGCCACCACGGCGGCCAGGCGAGCGCCTGTGAGAGAGGCGGGGCATGATCGACAGAAATGATCCGATCCCCGACGCCGTCATGGCGCGTCGGTGAAGAAGATCCTGGGGTCAGGCGGATAGCGGCGAGGTTCGGCGCTCATCAGGCGGTATTCCTGCTGCTACAGGGCGCCCCCGTCCGAACCGGCATCGGTGAGGCAGACCTGGCCACCGCCCGCCGCCTTGGCCTTGCGCAGCGCCCGGTCAGCCCGCTCCATCGCCGCGCCGTGCCCCTCGCCGGCAATGAGCAGGGTGACGCCGATGCTCGCCGTCAGTTGCCCGACAGCGTCTTCGCCGAAGGTCTCGGCGCCGATCACCTTGATCAGGCTGTCCGCAAAGCGAAGGGCCGTTTCAGCGCCGCCTTCCCTCACAATGGCGAAGTCGTCGCCGTCGAGGCGCGCAACGACGCCGCCCCCGCTCCTGACCTCGGCAACGATCCCGCCGATCTTGCGGAGGGCGGTGTCACCCGCCGCGCGACCGAAGCGATCATTGAAGGCACCAAAAGCGTCGAGGTCGACGAGGATCAGACTGTTCGATCCGGGTGCCGGCCGGGCAGAGAACTGCGTCTCGAATTCCGCTTCAAAGCCCGACCGATTGACAAGGCCGGTCACACTGTCGCGGAACGCCATTTCGCCGATCCGCTTCTTGTAGACACCGAACGCCAGGGCAACGAGGGCGAGCGATACGGCGATGACGACGAAGCCGATGGCGAGATTGCCGAGAAAGCCGAGCCACAGCGGCCGCATCGCCACCGCCTCGTCCTGTTCGACCATGACGCGCCAACCGAGATCGGGGATGAGCCGGTGCGACAGGAGGATGGTCCTGTCGTCCCGCTCGAACGAATACTCGCCGCGATCCTCGCCGAGGATGCGGTCGGCGATGCCGGCAAGCCCCTCGGACGTCCGGATGGAGGCACCGACTGGCGTATCAGCGTCGGTCGCCACGACGATGTCGCCGCTGGCGTTGACGAAGTAGATGTTGCGGTTGAACTGATCGCGATAGCGCGCCACGATGTTGCGCACCGTCCGGAAGTCCAGACCGACTCCGGTAAGCCCAATCATCTTGCCGTCGTGATCGAGCACCCGGTAGTTGATGAACACCGTCAGCGCATCATCCTGCTGTTTGTTGATGTCGACGTTGACTTCGTAGGGGGCGGTTGCGTCGATCGAGCGGAAGAACCAGGCGTCGGCTGGGTCGTCCCGCTTCAGATGCCGGGGCGGTGCCTGAAAGTGGTAATAGGCTTGGGTGTCCCGCGACACCAGGAAGGCCGTGAAAGCATTGTACTGGTGCTGGATACGCTGCAGATAGCGGGTGATCGCCGTGAGATCGAGTTCGCCCGAATGCAGCCAGTCCTGCATGAAGGTGTCGTTGGCCATCAGCGAGGACACCTGGATCGGCCTGACCAGATCGGTCTGGATCTCGGAATAGATGTTGGAGCCGGTAAGCGGCAACTCGCTCTCGATGATCGACTGCCGCATGGTATCGACGGCAATATAGTAACTGACCATGTTGGTGATCAGAAAACCGATGGCGAGAATGGCCCCGATCAGCGGGATCATGCCTATCCGGTCCAACTTGGCGGTCATTCTTCCTCCTGGCGCGGCACAAATGCTCCGGCGTCGCCGGAGCAATCCGACGGCAGGCATCCGAATCGTCTGAAATCTCGCCCACCATAGGCCGAGGCGGCGCCCCGGCCGTCGTCAATCCTCAGGGAAGGACGGATTCTCCTCGTCCCGGTCAGCCACCTCGAAGCCGAGGAGGTTCCAGGACTGCAGCATGTGCGGTGGCAACGGCGCGGTCACGTCGATCACCGGGCCGCCGGCCGGATGCGGGATGGTCAGGCGACGAGCCAGGAGATGCAGCCGGTTTTGCATGCCGCCCGGCAGCTGCCAGTTCTCGATGTCGAAGTAACGCGGATCGCCGATGATCGGATGCCCCATCGCCTGGCAATGAACGCGCAGCTGGTGGGTACGGCCGGTGGTCGGCTTCATGGTCAGCCACGACAGGCGGCCAGCCGAATTCTCGACGATCGAATAATAGGTGACGGCATGCTGGGCATCGGCATCGCCGTGCTTGGCCACCGTCATCATGTCGCCATCCGGTCCCGCCACACGCCTCAGCCAGCTGGAAATCTTGCCCTGCCCCGGCTTGGGCTGGCCGTAGACCAGCGCCCAGTAGATCTTGCGCGCCGAACGGGTCTGGAAGGTACGGGCCAGCGTCGCGGCGGCGAGGCGCGAGCGGGCAACCAGCAGACAGCCCGAGGTCTCGCGGTCGAGTCGATGGACGAGACGCGGCTTGACCCCCTTGCGGTCGCGCAACGCCTCGAGCATGCCGTCGATGTGGCGAGTCATGCCCGAACCGCCCTGCACCGCAAGGCCGGCCGGCTTGTTGAAGACGAAGACGTGCTCATCCTCATAAAGCAGAAGCGAGCGCAGGTAGTCGGCTTCGTTGGCCGAGGCGACCTGCTTCGGCCGGGCCATCGGCGCTCCGCCCTCTCCGTCGAAGAACGACACGCCACTGGTCGCCGCATCGCCGTATTGCAGCGGCGGTATCCGCACCGTCTGGCCGACACCGAGGCGCTGGTCGGTCTTGCAGCGGCCACCATCGACGCGCACCTGACCCGAGCGGATCAGTTTCTGCAGATGGCCGAAGCCAAGACCCGGAAAATGATCCTTGAACCAGCGATCGAGGCGCATACCAGCCTCGTCCTTGGCGACGGTAATCATTTCGACACGCGGCCCGCCGGGTGTTTCTAGGCTCATGCAAAGGCCCTCACGAGGTGGAGACCGGCGACCAGCGCGGCCAGCGACAGTATGATCGACCCGCCGACATAGCCGGCGGCGGCGGCAACCGCGCCGCGTTCGAACAGCACGATGGTGTCAAGCGAGAAGGACGACAGCGTGGTGAAGCCGCCAAGGATGCCGACGGCCACGAACAGGCGCAGGGAGTCCGACCCGTCGAATTTCAGGGCCAGCAGTTCGATGAACAGCCCCATGACAAAAGAGCCGGCAATGTTGACGATCATCGTGCCAAACGGGAAGTCCGATCCGAACAGCCGGCCGGCGCCGACGCCCACCAGATAGCGACAGACCGAGCCGAAGGCGCCGCCTGAGGCGACGAGAAGCACGGGAACAAGCGACATGGGCGACACTCGGCCGGAAGGATGCCGGAGCGGCGTCGATGAGGACAGCCAGCGACGGTTTCGCGCTTTCTAGAGCATCGCCTGGCAAATTGGAACCTCATTCGCCGCGCCGCGTTCCGTTGCAGAGGCAGGATCGTCGAGCAACCGGCTGCGACTCCACCGCCAAGGGGCATTGAATGAAGCGCGCGGCAAATCTGGAAGGGCTGTCGCTCTCGCCGGCCTTTCCGTCCGGCGGCCGTGCTTGCGGATTTGCGTATATTCCGCTATCTCCACGCCGGATCGAGCCGACGTCACCGACGTCCGATCCTCATGACGGTTCTGCATGAACGACGCCAAAGCGAGAGATCCCAAGACGGCTGCTTCGGGTGCGCCTTCCGCAGACGAGCCCGTCCATGGCGAACAGAGCCACGCCGGTTCCATGCTCGGTCTCACGGTGGGGTCGGTCGGCGTCGTTTACGGCGATATCGGCACCAGCCCTCTCTATGCCTTCCGTGAGGCGTTGCATCACACCGCGTCCGACGGCCTGACCCGCGCCGAGGTGACCGGCGTCGTGTCGCTGCTCATTTGGTCGCTGACGCTGGTGGTGACGCTGAAATACGTCCTGTTCGTGATGTATGCGGACAACAAGGGCGAAGGCGGCACGCTGTCTCTGGTGGCGCTGGTGCGCGGCGCCCTCGGCAAGCGCGGAGGTTTTGCGCTGGTTATCGGCATTCTCGGCGCATCAATGTTCTTCGGTGACGCCGTGATCACCCCGGCGATGTCGGTGCTGTCGGCCGTCGAGGGCCTGAAGGTGGTGGCGCCCCACTTTGCTGACTATGTCGTGCCGCTGACCGTCGTCATCCTCATCTTTCTTTTTGCGATCCAGAGCTGGGGCACCGGCCGGGTTGCCGCCTGGTTCGGGCCGATCACCGCCGTCTGGTTCCTTTGCCTCGGCGTTCTTGGCGTGATGCACGTCAGTGACGATCCGGCGATCCTCTATGCGCTGCTGCCAACCTCGGCGATCGGCTTCGTCATCGACCACGGCTTCCTCGCACTCGTCGTGCTCGGCTCGGTGTTCCTGGCGGTGACCGGCGCCGAAGCGCTCTACGCCGACATGGGCCATTTCGGCCGTCGGCCGATCCAGCTTGCCTGGTTTGCGCTGATCTTTCCGGCGCTGGCCCTCAACTACCTCGGCCAGGGGGCGCTGGTTCTCTCCCACCCCGAGACGGTGGAAAATCCCTTCTTCCTGATGGTGCCGCCGCCGGTGCTCCTCCCCTTCATCCTGCTGGCCACCGTCGCCACCATCATCGCCAGCCAGGCCGTGATCACCGGTGCCTTCTCCCTCACCCAGCAGGCGGTGCAGCTTGGCTTGATTCCGCGCATCGAAAGCCGCCACACCTCCGAGACGCAGGCAGGCCAGATTTATCTGCCGCGCATCAACTGGATGCTGCTGGCCGGCATCCTGTCGCTGGTCATCTTCTTCAAGTCGTCGCGCGGCCTTGCCTCCGCCTACGGCATCTCCGTCACCGGCGAGATGGTGATGTCGTCCATGCTGGCCTTCATCGTCGTCTGGAAGGTCTGGAAGTGGTCGATCTGGGTGGCCGTCGCCATCGTCGCTCCCTTCCTGTCCATGGAAATCATCTTCCTGTCCGCCAACCTGCTCAAGGTGTTCGACGGTGGCTACCTGCCGCTGACGCTGGCCGCCTGCGTCGCCACCTGCATGTGGACCTGGGTGCGTGGCAGCGATCTGGTCTATGAGAAGTCGCACCGCGAGAACATCCCGCTCAACGACCTCATCAAGATGCTCGGCAAGTCGCATCCGGTGCGGGTCGGTGGCACCGCCGTGTTCCTGACATCAGACCCGGAAATTGCGCCGAGTGCGCTCCTGCACAACCTCAAGCACAACAACGTCCTGCACGCCAAGAACATCATCATGACCGTGCACGTGGCCACAACGCCCCGCTATCCGGACGACCAGCGCGTCAAGATCGAACCGCTGTCGGAGGACTTTGTTCTCGTCGAGCTGACGTTCGGCTACATGGAGTCGCCGAATGTGCCGCGCGCGCTGGCCCAGTGCCGCAAGCAGGGCATCAAGTTCGACATCATGGCGACGTCGTTCTTCCTCAACCGGCGCTCCTTCAAGCCGAGCCCGCAGTCGCCGATGCCAGTGTGGCAGAACCGCCTGTTCATTTCGCTGACGCGCGTGGCGGCCAACGCCACCGACTTCTACCGTCTGCCTTCCAACCGCGTGGTTGAGCTCGGCCAGCAGCTCACGGTCTGACCCGCCCTGCGCCGAAAGGTGCGCCAGAGCCCTCTGGCAACCGTAACGCGACCGTTGCATTGTGGCAACAAAGCGGCGGGAAGGAGGAACCGGCGCCAGAATTCCGCGTTTAAGCGCTTGAAGGTCTGTTGCGCACTCTGCATCGTCCTTTCGTCAGTTTGGGGTTCGATGCGGAGTTCCGAGTCGAACCGCTGGTGTGTTGTGCCCCTCCCGTCAAACCTATCGGATTCCGGTTCTTTCACGATGATGAGAAAGATACTTCTCCTTGCGGCCGTCGCCATGCTGGCTTCGTCGCTTCATACAGGCGCCGCCCGCGCCGAAGAGGAAACCGTCCGCTTCTGGGATCCCGCCTCCGGCGGCTTCCAGACCATCGTACGCAAGCCTTCGGCGCGTTCGATGGAAAGCCCGATCAAGAAAGAACTGATCGACTACGCCGGCCCCTACGGCAGCAGCACGATCATCGTCAACACCGCCGAACGCCGCCTCTACTACGTGCTCGGCGACGGCAAGGCGATGAAATACGGCATCGGCGTCGGTCGTCCCGGCTTCACCTGGCAGGGCACACATCACATCACGCGCAAGGCTGAGTGGCCCGGCTGGACGCCGCCGCCGGCCATGCGCAAGCGCCAGCCGAAGCTGCCCTATTTCATGCCCGGCGGCCCTGATAACCCGCTCGGCGCCCGTGCCATGTACATCGGCGCGACCATCTACCGCATCCACGGCACGGCCGAGCCCTGGACCATTGGCCAGGCGGTCTCCTCGGGCTGCATTCGCATGACCAACGACGATGTCGCCGACCTCTACGAGCGTGTCGGCGTTGGCACCAAGGTCGTCGTCGTTCACTGACCCTGCGGACTGCACGAATTTGCAACGCCGTCGCGGACTGCCGCGGCGGCGTTTCCATGTCGGTCATGGAGGGAGTTCAGCGAGTAAGCCGCTTGGCTTCAAGTTCGGCGAGGTAGGTGGAGAACAGCGCCTCTTTGTCACGACCGGTCTCGTAGAGGATGGTCCACGTGTAAAGGCCGCTGTCGTGACCGTCGTCGAACACCAGGCGGACAGCGTAGGAGCCGACGGGCTCGACGGCGGTGATCCTGACGTCCTTTTTGCCGGCGACCGTGATGCGCTGGCTCGGAGCATGCCCCTGCACTTCGGCGGAAGGGGAATTCACCCGGAGAAGCTCAGCCGGAATGGAAAACGACTTGCCGTCCTCAAAGGATACGGCAAGCGAGCGCTTGTCGGGAGAGAGGCGGATTTCTGTGGGCCAGACGGCCATGGCGCGCTCCGATCGGAAATAGGCTGACTTTGTGAGATCGGTGCATACATAGCGCTGGCGCCCGCCGTCACCAAGCCCGGTCGGCGAGCCTTTCCCACGCGCCATCGAAAAGATCGCCGGATTCAGAGCGTCTCATGGCCGAGGCGTCGCCCGCCATGGGCACCAGTGGCACTCGCCAGCCGGTCACCAAGCCGGCGGAGATGCGTCACCGAGGCGACGGCGTCCGGATAGTTGGCGTCGCGCCAGACCTGGAACTCGTCCTCGGGCATCGGATGAGCAAAATGATACCCCTGCACGAGATAGCAGCCCAGGCGCCGCACCAGATCGAGCTGCTCAGCCGTTTCAACGCCCTCGGCCACCACCTCGCAGTCGATGGCGTTGCCGATGCCGATGATCGCCGACACCAGCGATTCCATCTGCCGGCTGCCCGACAGCGAGGCAATGAAGGTCTGATCGATCTTCAGCCGGTCCGGCTTCAACTGCGACAGATAGGCGATGTTGGAATAACCGGTGCCGAAATCGTCGAGGGCGATGTGCACGCCAAGCGCCTCGAGGCCCTTGAGGTTGCGCGTCACCTCGATGTTGTTGCCGAGGATGACACCCTCGGTGATTTCGAGTTCAAGCCGATCGGGACTGACATTGTGGCGACGAAGGATGTCGCGCACCTGCCCGACGAACTCGCGCCGCTGGAAATGCACCGCCGACACGTTGACGGCGGCGATCGGCGGATACTGCCAGAAGGTCGCCCATCGGGCGGCGGTGCGAACGGCCTCCTCGATGACGAAGTTGTCGATTTCGATGATCAGGTCGGACGCTTCGGCGGCCGGAATGAATTCGGCCGGCGGTATGAGCCGGCCGGTTTCCCGATCCGTCCAGCGGATCAACGCCTCCGCCGACGGAATGTAGCCGCGCTCCACATCGACCTGCGGCTGCCAGTATAGGCTGAGTTCGCCGTCCCGGAGCGCCGCCCTGAGTCGCTCGCGCAATGCCAGCACCTTGTGGCGCTCATTGAGGATGTCGGTGTCGTAGAACTGGAGACGCGACTTGCCGCGCGACTTTGCCTTGTAGAGCGCGAGGTCGGCAAGTTGCAGTACCTCGTGGAAGTCCCGGCTGTCGGACGGCCAGACGGCGGCGCCGCCGGAACAGCGGACGTCGATGTCGGTGTCGCCAAAGCGTACGATCGACTGCAGGCGCGCAAACGAGGCGCGCAGCAGCGTCACCGCGCCCGCCTCGACGAGACCGTCGGTGGAAACGACGACCACGAACTCATCGCCTCCCCAGCGCACCACCAGCGCATCCTGGCCAAAAGAGGCAACCAGGTTGCCGACGAAAGCCTTGAGCACATGGTCGCCGGCCATATGCCCCAGTTCGTCATTGACCTCCTTGAAG
Source organism: Pseudomonadota bacterium (assembly GCA_018262575.1). Lineage (GTDB taxonomy): Bacteria > Pseudomonadota > Alphaproteobacteria > Rhizobiales > Pleomorphomonadaceae > Pleomorphomonas. The sequence continues at coordinate 11,496 of JAGSYU010000051.1, forward strand.
TTGTCGAGGTCGAAAACCATCACCGCCTTGGAGGCCTGTGGATCGAAGTGGATGCCCTCGATCCAGCGCTCAAAGGCCCGGCGATTGAGCACGCCGGTGGTGACGTCATGGTCGGCGCGATAATTGGCCTGCCAGGTGGCACGGCGATTGAGCACCAACAGGGCCAGCATCGACACGATGGCGCCCACCAGGGCAATGGACAGCTTCAGCATCGCCGAGTAGCTCGCCGCCAGCGTTTCGCCCTGCAGCGCGATATAGCGCGTCCCCTGCTCGGTCATGTTCTCCTGCAGCAGACGGAACTTTTCCGAGAGGCGCCGAAGATCACCTTCGAGGGCATTGAGGACGGGGGCGTCGTCGGGGCCGACACTCGAGAAGGCAACGTCGAGCCCCGAGGCCAGCTCGGCGATACTGTCGATCTGCGCGATCAGCGCCGCGTCTCCCGGCATGATGAAGGAGGAGCGAGCGGTCTCGATGGTGGCAAACAGCCGCCCAAGCGCGTCGCGAATATCCTTCGCGTCATCCAGCGTAAATCCGAGGATCAGGCGATTGCCAAGCTTTCGACGCGACATCTCGACGAGCTTGGCCTGATCGCCGATGTCGCGGCCGGCCTTGATGGCCTCGCTGGCATTCGACGCCTCGATCCGCTGGAAGGTGCGATAGGCCTCAAGGGCGGAGTTCTCGGCAAAGATCAGCAAGATGGCGGTGAACAGGATCGGCAGCAGGTTCGCCGCCCGTCGCAGGATGTCGGCCTTGTGGAAACGCAGGAGGGCAAGAAAGTTCATCTCGCCACCTCACAGTGGCGCCTATGTTTCCATTCTGCCGTCTTCCAGCTGAACCGCGGCATGTCCCCCCACATCCCGTCTACACGCTTGGAGGACAAGTCTAGGCACGAACCGTTTCAGAAGTCTTTCCCTGATTGCGTTTCCTGCGGATGGCGCCAACTGAAATGGGCCCGTCGGGATCAGCCGATCGACTGGGCGACCACGATGAAGAACGGCAGCAGCATGACGCCCGAACAGAGGCTCCAGGCACCGGCGATCGCCGTCGAGGCGACCAGCCAGCCGACGTTGCGGTGCTCGATCCGCCGGCCGCGGATGGCGTTGCGCATCAGGATCGCCGGACCGGCGAACATGATGAGAAAGGTCTGCGCGATGCCGAGGATGAACGTCTCCGCCTGCATCTCGAAGCGGGCCGGCTTCGAGGTCAAAAGCTGGTAGAGCGATGACAGGAGCCCTGCCAGGACAAAGCCCAGCGCGATCGAAAAACAGGTCACCAGAATCTCGGTATCCATTGCTGTTAACCCCACCTTAACCCTGATCCGAAATGAAACAATGAGCACGGACTTGCCTGCGACGTGGCAAGGCGCGGGCCGCGACGGTGCGGATCGGGCCAAACGGCAAAACAGGCGGGGTTTGGCGGTGTCCTGGGACGGCCGGTGGCGGCGGTCCGGACTCTTGTCTCAAATCGGGAGGCGGTCGTGACCCACTACGCGGCATATCCGGACGAAAGCCTACTGCGCCCTGCCCGGCGTCCAGTCCGTCGCCGCACCAGCGCGGCGGCGTGGTTCCTGCGCGCCATCCTGACCTCTTTCCTGTTGGCCGGCGGTGTAATGCTGGTGAACATCCTGATCGGCCTGTCGGACAATTTCGACAGCCCGGACGGCCGCTCGACCGACCCGACGCCGGTAGCGCTGTTCATCGGCCAACAGCGGCTGGTGATTCCGGCCAACATGTTCCGCTTTCCCGACCAAAGGAACGTCGGCCCGCACGACCGCATCGACCTTGCCGTCCACTTCCCGGAGATGGCCGGCTACGCCCGCGCCTTCCGCAAGGACTTTCTCGATCTCGGCGCCGATGCGCCCGTGGTCTACCTGACCATCCGCACGCGCGACACGCCGACTGACAGCGTCGGCCGGCTGATCAACGTCTACCAGCACTTCTTCGAAGAAGGCACCATTCCGGCGCCGGCCGGCCTGGTCGGGCATCGCATGTCCGAGGAGTCCGGTCTCAGCGGCGAGGAAGTGTTCTTCGAGGCGGGCTCGACCAATCCGTTCACCACCCATTGCACGGCACCGGACGACAGCGACTACCCCGCCTCCTGCCTCACTGAAATCCACGCCGGCAACGACCTTTCGGTGCAGATCCGCTTCCGCAAGGGCCTGCTGGCCGACTGGGCGGGCATCAAGAGCGGCGTGCGCGTGCTGCTCCTGTCCTTCGGCGTCACCGCCTGAAGCACCTTCGAGCGACGTGGTGCCGCCTCGCGTGAAGAAAACGCGCCATACAAAAAAGAGCGTCCTGTGTTCTTGGCAAACACGGAACGCTCTGAGCGCCGTCGATAGCGATGCGCGGCCAGTCAGCCGGCGATGTCTTCGGCAAGAATGGCCATCTGGAAATTGAACGACCTCTCGTCGTCCTCGTCGTCCTCGTAGACGACGCCAATGAACTCCTCGCCGACATAGACCTCGGCCGAATCGGTCTTGCGCGGTCGGACCCGCACGCTGATCGTCGGCGACTGCATCGTCTTGCGCAGGAATTTCTCGATCCGGGCGATTTCGTCTTTGGTCAACTTAGTTTCTCCAATCTGAATGCCGGCAACCGCTCGCGACAGGAGCGGCGAACCGGACGGCGACGAGTCGCCGGCATCGGCGTGTTCTGGCACGGACGCGCTGGCAAGGAAACCCGTCAACGGGGGACTGGTTGCACGCCGCCCCCTGTTCATTCCCTTCTCAGCCTTCACCACCCTCCGGCAGGCGCTGCTCCATGGAATGGGAAGGATCGCTGCAGCCGGCTTCGCCAATCACCCGTGCGGGCACGCCAGCCACGGTAGTACCCGGCGGCACCGGCTTCAGCACCACCGAACCGGCGGCGACGCGGGAGCAGCATCCAACCTCGATGTTGCCGAGGATCTTCGATCCGGCACCGATCATCACGCCATGACGGATCTTCGGATGACGGTCGCCGGTTTCCTTGCCGGTACCGCCCAGCGTGACGTTCTGCAGGAGCGACACGTCGTCCTCCACCACCGCCGTTTCGCCGATGACGATGCCGGTGGCGTGGTCGAAGAACAGACCGCGCCCAAGCCGCGCGCCGGGATTAACGTCGACCTGGAATACCTCCGACGATCGGCTCTGCAGGTAGAGCGCCAAGTCGCGCCGGCCGTGGTGCCAGAGCCAATGGGCAAGCCGGTGCGCCTCGATGGCGTGATAGCCCTTGAAGTAGAGCAGCGGTTCGATGAACCGGTCGCAGGCCGGATCGCGATCCTCGAAGGCGACGATGTCCGACCGGAAGGCGGCGGCGATGTCGGCGTCGTCGACCACCGCCTCGCGGAAGGCCTGGGCGATCATCGCCGACAGGACGGTGGTGTTGCCCAGCCGATCGGCGACCCGCTGGATGACCGCATCCTCGAGGCGGACGTGGTCGAGCACCGTGAGGTGCATGAAGCCCCCGAGCGCCGGCTCGTTCTCGACGACGGCGGCGGCTTCCTGCCGCACGCGCGCCCATACCGGATCGATGGCGTCGAGCGGACGGCTCACGGATTTGGGACTGAGGGACAACGAGGGCATCCTTGCGAGGGGGAAGCCGGCCAGCCCGCCAGGGGGCCGGACGCGCTCCGGGAGGTCTCGGCGGATGATAGTCGGATGGTCTTCCCGAGAAAAGTCCGGAGACGACGCTTTTGTTGCGCGGAGGACATCGGACAGGCAATCGCATTCCCTTGAGGCAATCTTGCGAAGATTGCCATCGCTGGACCTGCAAGCCCCTGCAGAACGTGAAGCGTCCACCAGGCTAGCGCCGCAGCGACGAAAGGGATCCGCACGCAGCACGGCAGGCGCCAATCACTTACGCCCGGAGGCCGATTCAGAAGGCAAGTTGACCTGACTCGAAGTTAGGCAAGCCGCCACGACCAACAGCCTGAAATGACTCCCATTTGGGCTTGATCCGTCCCGCCCGTTTTGATTCACTGCCTGAAGCGGCGGCCAATCGGATTCCCGAAAGTTGCAGCCACCGCCAGAAATCCAGCTTCGGCACCGTCGCGCGCCCTTTGGGCGAAGGACGGATCGACCGCGCGGAAGGAGTTTGGAAACAAGGCATTTCTGACGATTTGGAGGCTCATTAAGCCTCTGTTGCCGAATGGCAATCACCGCCCCATAACCGCCCTGCGCGTGAGAGGATGACGAGTTATCCCCCTGGATTCATTGCCGTTTTCTGTGAATGCTCACGCGTCACAGCAGCGACAGGATGGTTATTTGCGCGGAGTCCTAGAATTCAGATTAACAAAAGGTATCAAGCCTTTGTTAACCATGAATTTTTACGCCTTGTTGAACCAGTTTGCGAGGCACTTCATCTGATCAAGAACCGCAATCATTGATTGCACGTGCCATCTGGTGGCGCGCAGGAAGAGTCTCATGGAACAGTTACCGATCGGTGAATCGATCACGATCGACACAACCCGTCGGCGTGTAGAGATGAGTCCAGTCAGGCACTTCCGGTACCGGGCGCGCATCCGGTCTTAGGATCGGGCCATTTGTTCGATGGCCGCAAGGTCCATCTTGCCCGTACCCAGCACCGGCAGCGCATAGGTTTTGACGATCTTGCGCGGCACTTGCAGCTCCGGCACGCCATGCTCGCGCGCATAGGCGGTGAGGGCCTCGACGGTGGCGTCACCGGCGTCAGTGACCAGCACCAGCGCCTCCCCCTTGCGCGGATCTGAAACCGCCACGACGGCATGCGACGCGTTGGGCCAGAGGGCCGCCGCGAAGGCCTCGACGGCGGCAAGCGAGATCATCTCGCCGCCCACCTTGGCGAAGCGCTTGGCACGGCCGAGCAGGATGACGAAACCGTCGTCGTCGATGGAGACGACATCGCCTGTGTCGTACCATCCGTCCGGATCGTTGCGCATCAACTCGCCCGGCCGGTCGGCAAGGTAGTAGCCGGCCATGATGTTGGGCGCCCGCACGTGCAGGCGACCACCGATCTCGAGGCCCGGCACCGGATCAAGCCGCGCCTCGATGCCCGGCAACAGGCGCCCGACGGTACCGTCGCGGAAGCTGCCGGGATAGTTGACCGATAGCACCGGCGCGCATTCGGTCGCCCCGTAGCCCTCGTTGAGCACGACACCGAAGCGATCCATCCACAGCGCCCGCGTCTGCGCCTTGACGCGCTCGGCACCGAGAATGGTGAGGCGCACCGTGTTGAAGTCGCCATCCTCGGCCGCCCGCGCCCAGCCGGCGGCGAACGTGTCGGTGGACAGCAGCACCGTCGAGCCGCTGTCGCGCACCAGGTCGGGGATGATCTTGTAGTGCAGCGGCGACGGGTAGAGGAATGACTTGAAGCGGCCATAGAGCGGCAGGAACAGGCCGGCGGTGAGGCCATACGAATGGAACACCGGCAGGGCGTTGAACAGCGTGTCCTCGGGGAAGAAGTCGTAGAGCGTCAGGATCTGCGCGACGTTGGCGAGGAAGTTGGTGGAGGTAAGCCCTACCCCTTTCGGCGCCCCCTCGGTGCCGGAGGTAAACAGCACGGCAGCGATGTCGCGCGGCGCCCGCCGATAGGGCCGGTGCAACGTCCGCGCCCAGCGCGCATAGGCGGCGCCGATGCCCTTGTCGAGCAGCGTGAGACCGGCCCGCACGTCCTCGAGATAGACGATGTGCACCTTGTTCTTGAGGTCGTCGATCACCGGCTCGAGCTTGGCCGTCCTCACGAAAGCGCTGGAGGTGATCACCGTCCGGATGGCGCCGACCTTGATGGCACCGTTGAGGCCGTGGGAGCCGGCCGTGAAGTTGAGCAACGCCGGGGTTCGCCCGTAGGCGAGAAGCGCGAAGAACGCGATGGCCACGCCGTTGACGTTGGGCAACAGCAGCCCCACCTGCTCGCCCTTGCGGCTGAAAGACGCCAAGCGGCGGCCGAGCACGCAGGCGGCAAGCAACAGGTTCCGGCGGGTCACCGGCTGCCGGTTCTGGTCCTCGATTGCCACGAGATCGGGATCGGCCTCAGCGGTGTCGACCAGCGCGTCGAACAACGACCGATCGATGAAAGCCGCGTCGAGCCCCGACTCCGCCATCGACTGTCCGTAGACGCGACCGCCCACCACGCCTCCCATGGTTACCTCTTCCTTACGCGCTTCCTCCAAGCGCACTTGAACGCACAATCGGGCCCGGCGCAAGCACCCGGGATCAGGCACTTGGGCGATCCACCGGACTCTTCGCGCCAGAAGCGGCGTTGAATCGGATTCTCAACATGAGAAAGCCGCCCCGACCGACGCACCGGCGGCAGAGCGGCTTTGCTTGACTCACAACATCAGCGGACCCGAAAAGACCGAAGACTCTCAGTGGGATGCAACGTATTTCCCGACTTCGTCGATAGCGCAGATGATGTGGTAGAAGGTCGATGCCGGCGCCGGTTCGATCGCGAACGAGCCATCGGGGTTCATGCGGTCGCGCCACAGGCCTGGAGTGTCGACCTCGAAGAAGCGCTGCAACGCTCGCGCGCCCTTCACCACTTTCTGAAGATGAGCGTCGCGGTCCGCCGCGTCGGCGGCGACGGCAGCCAGCGCCGCGTTGCCCTTCATCCGCTCGGTCTGCGACCACATGCGGGCCGTGCCGTCATGGATGGACAGGTCGTCGAGCAGGCCCATGATGGCCACCTCTTCGGCCACGTTGATGCCGTGCGCCTCGCCGAGCTCGCAAAGACGCCGCGCCGCCGCGATGGCGTCGGGACGCTGGCGCGACGTGCCCCAGCGGGTGAGCAGCCAAGCCCATTCGAACTGATGGCCGGGCTCGCAGATGCGGCCCTCAACGCCACCGACCACCGACCAGTCGGCGTTGAAGAACTCCTTCAGCCAGCCGTCCTTCGGATCGAGGAACTTGCCGAGGCAGAGTTCGGCGATCTCGTCGGCCAGCCGGCTCCACGTCGCATCGCCACCCACTTCCTCCCAGGCAAGGCAGGCCTCGAACATGTGCATGTGCGGGTTGGCCTTGAGCGGCAGCGAGCGGGGGATGGATTCCTCGAAACCGGCGATCGGGTTCTTGTAGTCGGTGAGCAGGAGCGTCCTGAGCTTCACCGCCGCCGCCTCGACCGCCGAGCGGTCTTTCACCACCGACGCGGCGGCGGCCATCGCGAACAGCGCGAAGGCCTGATCGTAGAGGCAGAAGGTATCGTCCTTCGGCGAGCCATCGGCGTTGGTCACCATGCGCACGGCGCCGTTCGGCAGCACGCACTTGTCGAGAAAATAGTCGAGCCCTTCCTCCACCGTCCGCTCCCAGGGGCCGGTCCAGCCGAGCCGGCCGGCCAGCGCGAACGTGAAGATCTGGCGCGCCGTGACGCGGACCCGGCGCGGTGCCGGGGTGATCTCGCACCTGAGGCCCAGCACCTCGTGGAAGCCGCCATTGACGTGATCGACGCCGAACGCCCACCAGATCGGCAGGGCCTCGGTCATCAGCCATGATCTGAGCTCCTCGGTGACGGCGGCAAGCTCGCGTTGGGCTGCGGAATGGCTCATGGAAAATCTCCTCGAAAGTGAATCGCTAGAGGTCGCGGCCGGCCGCGACGAGACGAATATCTGATGCGGCAATGAACGACGGATTGGCGAAATCGGCAAGGCCGGGACGCCCCCGCCTGCCATAGGGGAACAGCGTGCCATCCGGCAGCGTCACCACGCCCCCGGCCGCCCGGAGCACGGCGTCGCCGGCCGCTATGTCCCATTCCATGGTCGGGCCGAAGCGCGGATAGAGGTCGCCTTCACCGGCGGCGATCAGGCAGAACTTCAGTGATGAGCCGATCACCTGTCGGCAGGCCACAGCCGCGGCCGGATGAAAGGCTTCGGTGGCCGCCGTGCCATGACTGCGCGACAGGAGCAGCGTCACCCCCTCGGCCGGCAACGGCCGCACCCGGATCGGCCGCCGCCCGCCAACAGCGCCCTCATCATCGACGGCCATCTCGAATGCGCCAGCGGGCCCACCAGCGAACAGTCGTCCGGCGGCTGGCGCGTGGACGACGCCCATCACCGGCACGCCCTGCTCGATAAGCGCCACGTTGACGGTGAATTCGCCGTTGCGGTGGATGAACTCCTTGGTGCCGTCGAGCGGATCGACCAGGAAGAAGCGGTCGGCGGCGGGCGGCACGCGGCCGGCCGCCACACTCTCCTCGGCGACCACCGGTACGCCGGGGGCAAGACGCGCGAGCGCGGCGAGCAACACCGCCTCGGCCCGCCCGTCAGCCTCGGTCACCGGCGAAGCGTCAGCCTTAAAGGTGACGTCGATCGGCCGGGAATAGACGTCGAGAATGATCTGGCCGGCCTCGATCGCGGCGGCGATCAGGCCGTCGAGCAGTTGCTGATTGGCGATGGCCATGGTCGGTTCCCGGCTCAGAACGATGACGGGCGCATGTTGCAAGGCGGACGGAAGGTGTCAACCGACCTCCCCCGGTTTCACTCGGCGGTACGCGTCGCCCACATCGCCTTGAAGGCCGGCCGCGACTGGCACCGCTCGAGCCAGGCCTTCACATTGGGAAAGCCCTGAAACAGCTCGGGATGCCCCTGCGCATAGCGGATGATCTCGGCCAGTCCCAGATCGACGACCGTGAAGCGACCACCCACCACGTATTCGGCAGCCGACAGACGCGTCTCGAAGGCAGACAGCGGACGCTTCAGCGCTTCGCCGATGCCGGCGAGCCGCACCTTGCCAGCCTCGGTCTTCCATTCGCCGCTCTCATCGCCCTGGGTGACAACAATAGTGAGCGGCTCCGCCGCCGCGGCGCCCCAGAACAGCCATTGCAGCATCAGCCCTTCTTCCGGAAGATCAGTGGGCGCCAGCGGGCCGCCGTGCTTCTTGGCCAGATAGAGCAGAATGGCCAGCGACTCGGTCAGAACCAGGCCATCGTCATCAATGGCCGGAACCTGGCCCATCGGATTGACGGCGAGAAAGGACGGCGTCCTGGTGTTGAGCGGTGCGTCGGCGGCAAGCGGTTCAGCCACCTTGCGCGCCTGAATCACCGGTTCCTTGCGGAAGGCAAGGCCGAGTTCTTCGGCGAGCCAGTAAAGGCGCGACGCGCGCGATTTGTAGACGCCATAGATGGTCAGCATGACAAGCCCCTCCGGTTGCGCCGGCAGTCTGGAGCCTCGGCCGCAATTTGGCAATCGCCGGAGCCGTTTGCCATCAAGCGAATGCCGCCTGCCAACGCGCCGGTCGTGCTAACCTCCTGGCAATCTGGAAAGGGAAGTCTCCGCCATGAAAAGCCTCCTCCAGTTCTGGCAAACCTGGGCTCTCCTGTCGGCCGCCTTTGCGGCAGCCACCGCCATTCTCGCCAAGCTGGGGGTCGACGCGGTGAGCGCCGACCTCGCAACGTTCATCCGCACCGTCGTCGTGCTGGCGCTTGCCGGCTTGGTCGTCGCCGTTGGCGGCGGCTTCGGGCAGCTCGCCGCCGTTCCCGGCCGCGCCTGGCTGTTTCTCATGGTGTCGGGCCTCGCCACCGGTGCGTCGTGGCTGTGCTATTTCCGGGCGCTCAAGCTCGGCGACGCCGCACGCGTTGCGCCCGTCGACAAGCTGTCAGTCGTGTTCGTGGCGATCTTGGCCGTGCTGTTTCTCGGTGAGCGCCTGTCGCCGCAGGGAACCGTCGGCGTGGCCTTGATCGCCGCCGGTGCCATGCTGGTCGCCTGGCAGTGAGCCGGCTGCCGGTCTTTGCAACGGCCAAGCCTTTACACTGAATGACAATTGCGAGTAACAGGAAGCCCGCTTCTCTGCCGGATTCCCTGGTGGTGTCGTGGCGGTCGCCGGCCGGTCGGGTATCCGCCTTTCGGATGATTTAGTAAAAATTTACTACCGGACATGGTCATTCGGCCGTAGACTGGAATGGTCGATCGGCTTCCAAGGCAAACCGGCTGAGAGTGGGCGGATGGTCACGATCAAGGAAATCGCCAAAGCGGTCGGAGTTTCCTCGGCCACCGTTTCGCGCGTTCTCAACTACGACACGACGCTGTCGATCACCGAGGCGAAGCGGCAGGCGATCATCGAGACGGCCGAAGCGCTCAACTACCAGACGCCGCGCAATCGCCCGCGCCCAAATCGGCCGCAGACCTCGTCCGACCATGCCGGCGCCCGTATCGGCATCGTGCATTTTCTCCGCCCCGACGAAGAGTTGGCTGATCCCTACTATATCGGCGTTCGCATGGGCATCGAAGCGCGGGCCCGCGCCAACCGCGTCGAGGTGCAGATCATCTATCGCTCTGCCGAGCCGCCGACGGCCGAGGACCTGCAAGGGGCGGCCGGCATCATTGCGCTCGGCATGCATACCGACACCGAGATCGACTGGGTGAGGCAGATCAACGCCAACCTGGTGCTGGCCGACTTCGCCCCCAACATCGACCAGTTCGATATCGTCGCCAGTGACCTCTCCTTTGCCATGGCGCGCCTGCTCGATAATCTCTACGCCGCCGGATACCGCCGTTTCGGCTTTCTCGGCGACGACCGCCCCTCAGGCAACGTGCTCTATCCGGCCAGCGAAGAGCGCGCCAAGACCTTCCGGGAATGGACGGAGAGGAAGGGGCTGTTCAACCCGGCGCACTACCTGCTCGCCGAGAATCTCCGGTTCGAGAGCGGCTACCGCCTCGCCTGCCAGTTGATGGCCGAAGCCGACCTGCCGGAGATCGTCGTTACCTCCAACGACAACGTGGCGATCGGTGCCTACCGCGCCATTCAGGAACGCGGCCTGCGCATTCCCGCCGACATTGCCGTGGCGAGCTTCAACGATATTCCCGCCGCCCAGTTTCTGGCGCCACCGTTGACCACCGTGCGCATCCCGGCCGAGCGCATCGGCGAAAACGCCTTCGATCTGCTGATGGAGCAGTTGGGCGGCCGCGACTACGTCAAGCGCGTCACCATCGCCACCGAGCTCATCTGGCGCGACAGCTGCCGCCGGCCGGACGGAGCCGCCTGAGCACGGCCGACCGCCGGACCAGCCCCTCACCGACCAGAGAACCGGCGAAAGCCGCGCCTTGCGGGGGTCCGTACCTATCCTAATTGGTCATCCCGCCGCAGTTGGCTTCCGCCAGCCGCGCAGGTAAACTATTTACCTCTGAGCCCGACATTGCAGCCATAAAAAGTTGGTAAAATTTACTAAACAATATCTTGCGCCGGGCGGATGAGTATCGGATATTGCCCTTGAGAGGCTGAGGATGCCTCGGACACGTGTGGAGGAAAACTGCATGAACCGCAAAACCGTCGCGCTCGCCTTTGCGGGCGCCAGCTTGTTTGCCATCACGGCCGCCCAGGCCGCCGAGATCACCGTCTGGTGCTGGGATCCGAACTTCAACGTCGCCATCATGAAGGAAGCCGGTGAGATCTACGCCAAGACCCACCCGGACTTCAAACTGAACGTGGTCGATTTTGCCAAGGCCGACATGGAGCAGAAGCTGCAGACCGGCCTTGCCTCCGGCGTTGCTGACGGCATGCCCGACATCGTCCTCATCGAGGATTACGGACCGGCTTCTATTATCGCAAGGACCTGCTGTCGCAGGCCGGCTTCAAGCCCGCCGACCTCCAGGATCTGACCTGGGACAAGTACATCGAGATTGCCAAGGTCGTCGAGGAGAAGACCGGCAAGAAGATGATGGCCTACGACCCCAATGATGCCGGCCTTACCCGCATCATCATGCAGTCGGCCGGCGGCTGGTACTTCGACAAGGACGGCAACCTCGCCATCGAGGGCAACGTCGCGTTGAAGGCGGCGCTCGAGGTCATCCAGAAGATCCAGACCGCCAACATCTTCCGTCCGGCCGCCGGCTGGGCCGACTGGGTCGGCGCCTTCACCGGCGGCGAGGTAGCCTCCGTCACCACCGGCGTGTGGATCACCGGCACCGTCAAGTCGCAGCCCGAGCAGTCCGGCAACTGGGGCATCGCCCCGATCCCCAAGCTGACCATCGAGGGTGCCACCCACTATTCGAACCTCGGCGGTTCTAGCTGGTACGTGCTGTCGGCCTCGGCCGCCAAGGACGAGGCAGCCGATTTCCTGAACGAAATCTACGCCAAGGACGTCAACTTCTACCAGAAGATCCTCGTCGATCGCGGCGCGGTCGGTTCGCTGCTCGCCGCCCGTGAGGGCGAGGCCTACAAGTCGAACGACGCCTTCTTCGGCGGCGAGCCGATCTGGCAGACGTTCTCCGACTGGCTGTCCAAGGTGCCGTCGGTCAACTACGGCACCTTCACCAACGAAGTCGACTCGGTGGTCGCCGCCCACCAGCCCGAACTCGCCAAGGGCACCCCGGTCGACGACGTGATCAAGGCCATCAACGAGCAGGCCCAGACCCTCGTTCAGTAACGACAGGGCGGCGGGCGGCAATGCCGCCCGCCTTCCGCTTCAGCCGCGCCGCCGTCGGCATGCCCGCGGCCGGCGCGACGTCGCGTGCTCGCCGGGCGCGGACGAACCGCGACATCACGGACCTATCTGAATCGTCGGCATCTTCTCCCTGAAGATGCCTGAGAGCCCCGCTCTGCCGGAACGGTGACCCATGTCAGCAATCTCCTCACGGCCGCCGAGGCCGCGCTTCGACGTCAACGGCTGGCTGTTCGTCGGCCCCGCGCTGGCGCTGATCGCCACCTTCATGGTCTTTCCGGTGCTGCATTCGCTGTGGATGTCGTTCCAGACCGGCCTCGGCGTGCGCCTTTCCTTCGCCGGGTTCAAAAACATCTACCGGCTGTTCAACGACCCGCTGTTTTTCACGGCGCTGACCAACACCTTCATCTTCTTCCTGGTGCAGGTGCCGATCATGCTGACGCTGGCGCTGATCACCGCCGCGCTGCTCAACAGCCCCGACATTCGGTTCCGCGGCGTCCTGCGCACGGCGATTTTCCTGCCCTGCGTCACCTCGCTGGTCGCCTATACGGTGCTGTTCAAGTCGATGTTCGTGGCCAACGGTCTCGTCAACACGACGCTGATCGGTCTCGGCATCGTCGATGTCGGCATCCCCTGGATGACCGATCCCTTCTGGTGCCGGACGATGATCATCATCGCCATCACCTGGCGCTGGACCGGCTACAACATGATCTTCTATCTGGCGGCCATGCAGAACATCGACCGCTCGGTCTACGAGGCCGCCCGCATCGACGGCGTGCCGACCTGGGCCCGCTTCCTGCACCTCACCGTGCCCATGCTGAAGCCGGTGATCCTGTTCACCACGGTGACCTCCACCATCGGCACGCTGCAGCTGTTCGACGAAGTGTCGACCATCACCGGCGGTGGCTCGGCCGGCGGCGCCGCCGGCCCCGGCAACTCGGCGCTGACGCTGTCGCTCTACATCTACAACCTGACCTTCAAGTTCGCACCGAACTACGGCTACGCCGCCACCGTCTCCTACGTCATCGTCTTCCTGGTGGCGATCCTGTCCTTCGTGCAGTTCTACGTCGCCCGGGAGCGCAAGGCATGACCAGCTACGCCCTCAAGCAGCGGTTCTCATCCATCGCCGTCTACGTCTTCCTCGGGGTGATGGCCTTCCTGTCCATCTTCCCCTTCCTGTGGATGATCATCGGCGCCACCAACTCGACGTCTGACATCGTCAAGGGCAAGATGAGCTTCGGCGAGGCGCTCATCGTCAACGCCACGACCTTCTTCACCCAGGTCAATGCGCCACTGATCTTCTGGAATTCGGCCAAGGTCACCATCATCGCCACAGTCTTGACGCTGCTGATCTCGTCGCTGGCCGGCTATGGCTTTGAGATCTTCGCGTCGCGCTTTCGCGACAAGATCTACACCTTGATACTGCTGACGCTGATGATCCCCTTCGCGGCGCTGATGATCCCGCTGTTCATGCTGATGAGAGATTTCCACCTCATCAACACCCATCTCGCGGTGGTGCTGCCGACGGTCGCCTCAGCCTACATCATCTTCTACTTCCGCCAGTCGACCAAGGCCTTCCCGCATGAGTTGCGCGATGCCGCCCGCGTCGACGGTCTGAAGGAATGGCAGATCTTCTTGCTGATCTACATGCCGGTGATGCGGTCGACCTACGCCGCCGCCTTCATCATCGTCTTCATGACGGCCTGGAACAGCTATCTGTGGCCGCTGATCGTGCTGCAGTCCAACGACACCAAGACCATCACGCTGGTCATCTCCTCGCTCGGCTCGGCCTATTATCCCGACTACGGCGCGGTGATGATCGGCACGGTCCTCGCCACCATTCCCACCCTCTTCGTCTTCTTCGCCATGCAGCGCCAATTCGTCGAAGGCATGCTCGGCTCGGTCAAGTAACAGGTTCAAAATGCGCAAGACCATCAACTGCAACACCGGCTGGACCTTCCACCAGGGCTTTTCCGCCGATCTCGCCGCCGCCTTCCAGAAGGGCGAGGCCGTCGACCTGCCGCATAATGCCGTCGACCTGCCCTACAACTACTTTGACGAGACCTGCTACCAGCGGCCGTTCACCTATCAGAAGGTGATCGCCTGGCGGCCGGAGTTCGCCGACCGCGAGGTGGTGCTGGTCTTCGACGGCGCCATGGCCGATAGCGTCGTCTACGTCAACGGCGAGCAAGTGGTTGCCCATCCCGACGGCTACACGCCATTCACCGCCCGCCTGACCGACCGTCTCGTCGAGGGCGACAACCTCGTCACCGTCAAGATCGACGGCTCCGAGAACCCGGCGATTCCCCCGTTCGGTGGTCAGATCGACTACCTCACCTACGCCGGCATCTATCGCGATGTCTGGCTGCGCATCACCCCGTCCGTCCATATCGGCAACGTCAAGATCGAGACGCCCGACGTACTCGCCGCCAGGAAGACGGTGAAGGTCCGCGTCGACATCGCCAATCCCAGCGGACTGAAGCTCGCCGGCCGGGTGTCGGTGACGCTGAAGGACGCCGCCGGCAAGACG
>JAGSYU010000168.1 GCA_018262575.1 Pseudomonadota bacterium
CGGTCGCCGACGCGGCGTCGTCGAGGTCCAGTCCGGCGACCTGCATCAGCTTGCCGATGGCCCGGTAGAGGAGGCCGGTGTCGAGGTAGGGCAGGTCAAGTCGGCTGGCCAGAGCCTGGGCCAGCGTCCCCTTGCCGGCGGCGGCCGGGCCGTCGATCGCGACGAGGAGCGGCTTTTTGACCGACGTTTCAAGATGCGTCTCAGGCATCGGCCGCCTCCGCCGCCTCGAAAGCGGCGCCAAGGCCGACCATCAGCGCCTCAAACGTCGGGAAGGAGGTGACGATCATCGACGCATCGTCGACGGTGACCGGGTTTTCGGCCGCCATGCCGAGCACCAGGAAGCTCATGGCAATACGATGGTCGAGATGGGTGGCGACGCGGCCGCCACCGGCAATCCGTCCGCCTCGCACCGACAGCCAGTCGGGGCCTTCGGAACAGGTGACACCATTGACCCTCAGTCCGGCCGCAACGGCAGCGAGGCGATCGGATTCCTTCACCCGCATTTCGCCGATACCGGGCATGCGCGTCTCGCCGCTTGCCGCCGCCGCCGCAACGGCAAGGACGGGATACTCATCGATCATCGATGGTGCCCGCTCGGCCGGCACCGTGACGCCCTTGAGGTCGGCATGGCGCACCCTGAGGTCGGCCAGCCGCTCGCCGCCGGTCATCCGCTCACCCGTCACCTCGATGTCGGCGCCCATCTCAAGAAGCGTCTCGATCAGGCCGATGCGGGCCGGGTTCATCAGCACACCCTCGACGGTCACGTCGGAGCCCTCGACCAGCGTCGCAGCGACGATCGGGAAGGCGGCCGACGACGGGTCGGACGGTACGTCGATCGCCTGGGGCTTCAACTCCGGCCGGCCGACGAGGGCGATGCGGCGACCGCCGCCCACCTCGTCGGCAATCTCGATATCGGCGCCGAAGCCCTTGAGCATGCGCTCGGTGTGGTCGCGGGTGAACACCGGCTCGATCACCGTGGTGATGCCGGGCGTGCCGAGACCGGCCAGCAGCACCGCCGACTTCACCTGCGCCGAAGGAACCGGCAGCCGATAGGTGATCGGTAGCGGCAGGCGCGGCCCGCGCATGGTGAGCGGCAGGCGACCACCGGAACGGGCGATCACTTCGACACCCATTTCGGACAGCGGCTCCAGCACCCGGCCCATCGGTCGCTTGATGAGGGAAGCATCGCCGGTCAACGTGACGGCAATCGGCTGGGCGGCGGCAAGGCCCATGGTGAGACGGACGCCGGTGCCGGCGTTGCCGAAGTCGACGATGCCGGCCGGCTCGAGCAGGCCGCCGACGCCGAGGCCGCGCACCCGCCAGGCGCCGTCGCCGTCGCGGATCACCGTCGCGCCAAAGGCGCGCATGGCCGCCGCCGTGTTCATGACATCCTCCGCCTCGAGAAGGCCGGTGATGACGGTCTCACCGACGGTGAGCGCACCGAGCATCAGGGCGCGATGCGAGATCGACTTGTCACCAGGAACGCGAACGCGCCCCCGGAGCGGGCCGGATTTCAGGGCGGTCAGCGGACGAACGAGCGCTTGGGAAGCCATGGAATGGAACACCTGATACCAACGGGCGTCGATGCGTCCGCTCGTTGAGATACTCGCAAATTTCTCATTTGCCTTGAAGGCATGAGAAAATCGTGAATGAAATACCAGGGCCATTTTTTATGACTCCTGGCATGATACCTCACACCCGGCGGGCTACCGGGGGCGTTGCGGCCGCTCTAGCACAGCCGGGCGGCCGCGTCACTTGCTCCGACGCGACGGGGGGATAGGCAAGGCGCCGGCTACTAAGCCGCCGCAACCAATTCACCTTTGACAGAGCCCCCGGTTTGCATATATGTGCCTGCCCGATTTACATGACAAACGCGAGGCCGACCGTGGCGAAATCTGAACTTGGGCTGAAGCGTCTTTGCCCCAGCTGTGGCGCAAAGTATTATGACCTAAACCACTCCCCGATCCGCTGTCCGAAATGCGGCGCCCAGTTCGATGCCGGACTGGCGGCGCGAGCGCGGCCGGCGACAGCCATCGACGAAGAAGAGGACGCCGAGGAGGAGATCACCGAGGTCGGCGCGCTCACTCCCGAGTTCGTCAGCCTCGAGGAAGTTGAAGAAGCCGATGGCGAGGACGTACCCGACATCGAGGACCCCGACATCGAGGACGAGACGCCCGAGGACGACGTCTTCCTCGAGGAGGAGGACGAGGACGGCGGCGATGTCTCCGACCTGATCGGCGACGTCGGCGACGAGGAGGAGCACTGAGCTCCCTCCCCTTTCCAAAATGATTGGCCGGCTGGCATCCCCAGCCGGCCTTTCTTTTTTGGAGACGCGCGACAGGGACAGACAACCCATTCAAAAACATTGTAAATCCGCCTCTTTTCCAAAAAGATGACGGAAAAATCGTCGCGATCCGAAAAACCTCTTGATCGGCGCGGGAATGCTGAGTATATCCCGCCTCGTCGAGCCGGTACCCACACTGGCGGCGCCCGAAAGCGAAAGCTGGACGGCCTATTCCGAAATCGGAAGCGACGCCTGATGGGGCTATAGCTCAGCTGGGAGAGCGCCTGCATGGCATGCAGGAGGTCAGCGGTTCGATCCCGCTTAGCTCCACCAATCTTTTTCCATGACTTCTCGAGACTTGTCGGCATCCCATCGCATTGCGGCGTTGTTCGTCCCTGGTCTGCTTCAGATGAAGAAGACCAGGGTTATCAGGAAGAACAGCGGCAAGAGGATGCCGGCCGACCAGGCCATGTAGCCGAAAAAGGATGGCATGCGGACGCCGGACGCCTCGGCGATCGACTTCACCATGAAATTCGGCGCGTTGCCGATGTACGTGTTGGCACCCATGAACACGGCGCCGGCCGAGATGGCCACAAGCGTTCTGGCCATATCCGTCGTCAATTGAGCGGGATCGCCACCGGCCAGATTGAAGAAGACAAGATAGGTCGGCGCGTTGTCGAGGAACGACGAGAGAAAGCCGGTCGTCCAGAAGTACATGGCATCGATCGGCGTGCCGTCCGCCGCCGTCACCAGACCGACCAGCGGCGCAAAGGCGCCATCATGGGCGGCCTTCAGCATGGCCAGCACCGGGATGATCGTCACGAAGATGCCGGCGAACAGCTTGGCCACCTCGAGGATCGGCGCCCATTCAAAGCCGTTGCGGGCGCGCAGCCCGGCGGGAGTCAGCAAGAGCGAGGCGAGCACTGCGACGACCAACACGACGTCGCGGACGAGGTTCTGCAGTTCGACGACGACGCCAGCCACATGAAACTCGATGCCCGGCCTCCAGGAGCCCGACATCAGCACGGCGCCGACCACCACCAGGAGCAGAGCGAGGTTGACGACGCCCTCGAGACCGAGGCGGCCGGTGTCCGGCGTCGGATCGGCGTGGCCTCTGAAATCCGCGTCCCTTTGGTAGAGGCGGCGGTCAATCGCATAGAACAGGGCCAGCAGGACGAAGACGGCGAAGCCGGTCTCCTTCAGCATGTGCATCGTCGTCCAGAAGAAGCCGATGCCCCGGAGATAGCCGAGGAACAGCGGCGGGTCGCCGATCGGCGTCAGCGATCCGCCGATGTTGGACACCAGGAAAATGAAGAAGACGATCACATGCACGTTGTGGCGGCGGCCGTCGTTGGCGCGGATCAGCGGCCGAATCATGACCATGGAGGCGCCGGTGGTGCCGATCACCGAGGCCAGCAGCGTGCCGATGCCGAGCAGGGCGAGATTGGTGCGCGGCGAGCCGTGCAGGTTGCCAGTTACGAGGATACCGCCAGCGATGGTGAACAGGGCGCCGAGCAGGACGACGAAGGGAAGGTAATCATGCAGCAGAGCCTCGGCCAGCGGCATCACCACCGCGGGCGGTCCCTTCACCATCGCAAAGGGCACCAGGAAGGCCAGCGACCAACCGGCAGTCACCTTGCCAAAATGATGGTGCCAAAAATGGGAGGCCAGCAACGGACCGAGGGCGATGGAAAGCAGGATGCCGACGAACGGCAGCGCCCAGACCGCCCCCAGCGTCGCGCCATCAAGGCCGCGACCTCCCTCCGCCGCGTCGGCAGGGAGCGATAAGCAACCCAACAAGACGGCCGCGAAGCCAAGCCTTCTCGCTCCAACGATGAGCGGATGGGCGTCTCCGCCCATGGTCACGCGTGCCCGCGTCGCACGCCAGCCGCGAGATCGGCGACGAGATCTGTGACGGCCTTGACCGTGACGGCAGTCGCCTTGCCGTCCTCCAGCGAGTCACGCACGGCGTTGACCAATGCCGAACCGACCACCACGCCGTCGGCGTGGGCGGCAATGGCCGCCGCCTGCTCGCCAGTCCTGACGCCAAAGCCGACCATGACCGGCAGTGGCGTGTGCGCCTTGATGCGGGCAACGGCGCTCGCCACGTCGCTCGCCGCCGCCGACTTGACGCCGGTCACACCGAGCACAGAGACGTAGTAGACGAAGCCCGAGGAATTCCTCAGCAGAACCGGCAGACGCTTGTCGTCCGACGTCGGCGTTGCCAGACGGATGAAGCTGATGCCGGCCCCAATAGCCGGCAGGCAAAGCTCCTCATCCTCTTCCGGCGGCAGGTCGACGACGATCAGGCCATCGACGCCGGCCGCCTTGGCGTCGGAGACGAAGCGTTCGACGCCGTAGATGTAGATGGGATTGTAGTAGCCCATCAGCACCACGGGCGTCTCGTTATCGCCTTCGCGGAAGGCGCGCACCTGCTCCAGCGTCTTCGCCATGGTCTGGCCGGCAGTGAGCGCCCTTATGTCGGCAGCCTGGATCGGCGGCCCCTCGGCCATCGGGTCGGAAAACGGCATGCCGAACTCGATGATGTCGGCACCGGCACCCGGCAGCGCCTTCAGGATGGCAAGCGACGTCTCGGCATCGGGGTCGCCGGCCGTGACGAAGGTAACCAGCGCCGCCCGGCCCTCGGCCTTCAGTTTCTGGAGACGAGCGTCGATGCGGGTGACGGGAAGGGAACTCACAGCTCAACTCCCAGGATCTTGCCGACGGTGAAGACGTCCTTGTCGCCACGGCCGGAGAGGTTGACGACGATGATCTCGTCCTTGCCCATTTTCGGCGCGCGCTTGATCGCCTCGGCAACGGCGTGGGCGCTCTCCAGCGCCGGTATGATGCCTTCGACCTTGGTGAGCGTCTGGAAGGCGTCGAGCGCCTCCTGATCGGTGGCCGGCACGTAGGTGACGCGGCCCGTGTCGCTCAGCCAGGAATGTTCGGGACCGATGCCGGGATAGTCGAGGCCGGCCGAAATCGAGTGGCCCTCGAGGATCTGGCCATCGTCGTCCTGCAGGAGATAGGTGCGGTTACCGTGCAAAACGCCCGGTCGGCCACCATTCAGCGACGCAGCATGGCCGTTGTAGACGTGCATGCCATGGCCGCCCGCCTCGACGCCAACGATACGGACGTCCGGATCATCGAGGAAGGGGTGGAAGATGCCGATGGCGTTGGAACCGCCGCCGACCGCCGCGATGACGAGATCGGGCAGTCGCCCCTCGACAGCAAGGATCTGCTCGCGCGTCTCAACACCGATCACCGACTGGAAGTCGCGCACCATCGCCGGATAGGGATGCGGACCGGCGGCCGTACCGATCATGTAGTAGGTGCTTTCGACGTTGGTCACCCAGTCGCGCAACGCCTCGTTCATGGCATCCTTCAGCGTGCCGTTGCCGGCGGTGACCGGATGAACCTGCGCGCCGAGGAGCTCCATGCGGAAGACGTTGGGCTTCTGCCGCTCGACGTCGGTGGCCCCCATGTAGACTTCGCAAGGGTAGCCGAAACGGGCGCAGACGGTGGCCGTTGATCTTGTGGCTGCCGGTATGGTTGAGCTCTTCGCGCTTCAGGTAAATCTTCGCGCCGCCGAGGTGGGCGGAGAGCCGTTCGGCAAAATAGAGCGGGCTCGGCCGGCCGGTGTAGGTGGCGTTCAGCGCCCCGAGTTCGGCGTAGAACGCCGGGTCGGCCTTGGCCGCCTCATAGGCCTGATCGAGTTCGAGGATCAGCGGCATCAGCGTCTCGGCGACGTAGCGGCCGCCGAAAATACCGAAATGGCCGCGCTCGTCCGGACCGGTCCGGAAGGAATTCGGCGTCGTTGCCTCGCTCATCGCTGTCCCTCTTCACTCGCCGCGCGCGCCGCCGCCACAAAGGCGCGGATGCGGCTCTCGTCCTTGACGCCCGGCGCGCTCTCGACGCCCGACGAAACGTCAACGCCGAAGGGGCGCACCCGCCGCACCGCATCACCAACGTTGGTAGGGTCAAGCCCGCCGGAAAGCAAGAATGGCGTCGGCGCTCCCTCAAGCAGCGACCAGTCGAAAACAACGCCGAGCCCGCCCGGCCGGCTCGCATCCTTGGGTGGCTTGGCGTCATAGAGGAGGAGGTCGGCGGCCCCGGCGTAGGCGCGGGCGGCGGCAACGTCCTCGGAACCACCGATGCCGAGCGCCTTGATCACCGGCCGGCCGAAGCGCGTCCGCACCTCGGCGACCCGGTCCGGGCTTTCGTGACCATGCAACTGCAAGACGTCTGGCGCGATCGTCGCGACGATATGATTGAGGAGTTCGTCGCCAGCATCGACCGTCAGGACCACCGTCTTCGCCCGGCCGGCCACTTGCCGGGCCTGCGCCGTGGCGACGTCGACCGGAACGTGACGCGGGCTCTTGGAAAAGTGCACCAAGCCGACAAGGTCGGCACCGGCGGACAGCGCCCATTCGAGGCTTTCCGGCGTGGAGAGACCGCAGATCTTGACGAGGAATGAAGACATCGCACCGACAGTACAGCGGCAACGGCGACCGAGGGCGCCGTTGCCGATCGGAAGGAAGATCCAGGCCGTCAGGCGCCGGTGAAGGCGCGCGGGGCGGCGGAGACCAGCGACGGCGTCGAGCCCGTCACCTCGTAAACCGCCAGGCCGCGGTCATTGGTGCCAAAGGCGTTGAAACGGAACAGGCCATTGACCGATGACAGGAAGCCCTCGGGATTGGTGATGACCGAGAGCTGGAAGCGCTGGGCGCCCGCCGTCTTGGCGAGGCCGGCGGCCAGCACCACCGCGTCATAGGCAAGCGAGGCGGTGAGCGGCGGCTCGCCACCGTAGGTCGACCGGTAGTGGCTGGCAAAGGCCGAGAAGCCAGACACCTCCGGCGAGGGAAACCAGCCGCCGGTGAGCGCCGGGTCGTTATAGACGGCGGGATCGTTCCAGACACCGGTGCCCAGCAGCTTGATGCGGGCGAGGTCGATACCGGCCGCCCGCAGCGACCGGGCGATCGTCGGCGCCACACCGGCACCTTCGGGCAGCAGGATGCAGTCGATCTGCGCGGCGATGGCCGCGAGCGCCGCCACCGACTGTGCCTCGCCCCCAGCGGCGAAGCGCTCGACGGCGACGACGCGCATGCCATAGCGACCAGCCTCCTGGCGGAGCGCCGCCTCGGCAAGGTTGCCGAAAGCGCTTTGCGACATGATGGCGGCGATCGACTTGCGGCCGGACTTCGCCGCCTCGGCGACAACGCGGCGCACCTGCCCGTCAACCAGGAAGCCGAGGATATAGACGCCGGACGCTGCAACGGAAGGATCGGAGGAAAAGGCAATCACCGGCACGGAGGCAGCGCGCGCCACCGGACCGACACCCCCCACCTCGGCGGCGAAGATCGGGCCAATGATCAGCTCGGCACCCTCGGAGATCGCCTGCCGTGCCGCCTCGGCGGCGCCCTCAGCCGTGCCACCGGTATCTTTCACCAGCACGGTGAGGTCGTTGCCGGCAAAATCATTGAGGCCGAGCGAGGCGGCGTTCTGCATGGCGAGCGCCAGCGCGGCACCGTTGCCGGGCGCCGTCTTCGGCAGGAGGAGGGCCACGCGCACCGTGCCGGTACCGAGCACCTCGCCCGACACGGCCGGCCCGGTCGGAGCCGGCAGGAGGGTGTCGCCACCGCTCGGTCGGCTCATCGGCGAACAGGCGGCGAGCGCCGCGCCGCCCATCAAAAGCATCGCGAGGCGCCGGCTTACTGGTCCAGCCACGCCGCTCGCAATCCTGCCATCGTCACGGGTCATCGTCTTACCTTCCGCCGCAAAAGCATCTGGTCCATTTCAATGACAAACGGCTGTCGATGCAACTCCTTAAGCGCCATTTACCGGTGGAGAGGCGGGGAATCGGCCCGAGTGGCTCGATTTTCCCGCCGAAGTGTGGTTTTGGGAGCTAGAAACTACGGTGCCCCGACGCCGCCAAGGGAATTCCATGATCAGGCATATCGTCTATTTCTCCGTCCGTTCCGACACCGACCGCGCGCGGGTGCTCGACGGCCTCCGCCTGCTCGAGGCCAATCCGCACGCCCTCCATCTCGAGGTGGGCGAGAACCTGAAGCTCGACAGCCTCGGCAACGAGATCGACTTCGTTGTCTACGGCGAATTCACCGATGCCGACGCCCTTGATGCCTTCAAGGCGCATCCAAGCTATGAGGCGTCGATCGCCGCGGTCCGGCCCCTGCGCGACATACGCGTCGCCGCCGACGTCATGGCGCGCGAGGAGCGGCGGTCGTCATGAGCGAGGCGGGCGGCAAGCCGACCACATCGGGCTATACGATCGATGGCATCGCCTTTGCCGGCAAGCCGGTCGAGCCGGGCCTTTATCCGGTGGCGACGCCGATCGGCAATCTCACGGACATCTCGATCCGGGCGCTTGAGGTATTGGCCGGTGCCGACCTCATCATTTGCGAGGACAGCCGTGTTACCGCCGTGCTGCTCGACCGCTACGGCATTCGCAAGCCGATTGCCATCTACCATGAGCACAACGCCGCCCGCGAGCGACCGCGCCTTCTCGCCATGCTGCGTGGAGGCATGCGCCTCGCGCTGGTTTCCGATGCCGGCACGCCGCTGATTTCTGACCCCGGTTACAAGCTGGTCGAGGAGGCGATTACCGACGGCATCCGGGTGATTCCCATCCCCGGTGCCTCGGCCATCCTGTCGGCGCTGGTGGCCGCTGGCTTGCCAACAGACACTTTCCTGTTCCTCGGCTTCCTGCCGCACAAGGCCGGTGCCCGTCGCAACCGACTGGCCGACTTCCGCACCGTGCCGGCGACGCTTGTCGTCTACGAATCGCCGCACCGGGCGGCCGAGACGCTCGCTGACATGGCCGAGGTGCTGGGCAGCGACCGGCCGGCGGCGCTCTGCCGTGAACTGACCAAGCGCTTCGAGGAGGTTCGGCGCGGCTCGCTGTCCGAGCTTGCGGCCGGTGCCGAAGCCACCCCGCCGCGTGGCGAGATCGTGCTGGTGGTCGGTCCACCGCTCGGTGAAACGGCCGGCGAGGACGACATCGAGGCGCTACTTGCCGCCGCGCTTGAAACCCAGGGCACCGGTCAGGCGGCGGCCGAGGTGGCCAAAGCCACGGGCCGGCCGCGCAAGGAGGTCTACGCGCTGGCCTTGAAGCTCAAGGCGGTGATCGATGCCGGCGGCGACGGGGACGATGCCGCCTCCCCCTCGGACACGTGATCCAATTGGGAGAATTCAGGTGCCGCCGATCGATCTCCTGATTGCCTTCTTCGTGTCGACGGCGCTGTTTGCCTTCGTCCCCGGCCCGGCGATGCTCTATGCCGCCGCCCGGACGCTGGCCGGCGGCCGGCGGGCGGGCCTGATGGCAGCTCTCGGTGTGCATGTCGGCGGTTATGCCCACGTGCTCGCGGCAACGACCGGCCTGTCGGTTCTGTTTCACGCGGTTCCCGTTCTTTTTATGATGGTGAAGCTCGCCGGTGCCGCCTACCTCATCGTCATGGGATGGCGTCTTGTCACCGGCCACGCCGTTGAACCGGAAGAAAATGCCGGCCTGCGGGAACCCCGGCGCGCATTCGCCCAGAGCATATTCGTCGAACTGCTCAACCCGAAGACGGCGATCTTCTTCCTCGCCTTCCTGCCGCAGTTCGTCAGCGCCGACGCCAGTGCACCGGTGTGGCTGCAATTCCTCATCCTCGGCACGATCACCAACCTGATGTTCTCCATCGCCGATGTTGTCGCCGTCATCGGCGCCAGCGGCATCCTGTCCAGTCTCCGCGCTTCACCCTCGCTTGGCCGCTGGTTGCGACGAGCGGCAGGATCGCTTCTCATCGGCCTTGGCGCGCGTCTTGCGCTTGAGCGGGGCTAAGCGATGAGCGCCGACCACCGGGCCAGCCACGCCCGCGGCCTGGTAGCCGAAGGCATTGCCGCCTGGCTGCTGCGCCTGAAGGGCTATCGTGTGCTGGCAACCCGCTACCGGACGCCGCTCGGTGAGATCGACATCGTGGCGCGGCGCGGCGAGGTGCTGGCCTTTGTCGAGGTAAAGGCCCGCCCCTCGGTCGAAGCCGGCCTTGAAGCGATCGCCGCCGATGGCTACCGCCGCATCGAGGCGGCCGCCGACCTTTACCTCGCCCGGCATCCGCGGTTCGCCGGGTTCACACTGCGCTTCGACCTGATCGTGATCAGCCCGCACCGCTGGCCGCGCCACGTCGAGAACGCTTTTTCGTGAAACGCTTTCCCATTGCGCGACAGCTGGAAGCCGCCCATAAACGGCGGCATCCCCTTCCGAAGACGAGTTGCTGCCATGAGCCTTTCCGTCGCCGTCCAGATGGACCACATCGCCTCGATCCGCCTCGCTGGCGATTCCACCTTCGCGCTGATGCTGGAGGCACAGAAACGCGGCCACAGCCTGTTCCACTACACGCCTGACCGGCTGGCGCTGCGCTCGGGCCGGGTGACCGCGGCGATCGAGCCGGTGGCGGTGCGCGACGAGCCCGGCAACCACTTCACGCTCGGATCGCCAGAAAAGACCGATCTCGCGACGCTCGACGTGGTGCTGCTCCGGCAGGACCCGCCGTTCGACATGGCCTATCTCTCCACCACCTACATGCTTGAGCGCATCCATCCGTCGACGCTGGTCGTCAACGATCCGGCCGAGGTGCGCGACGCGCCGGAAAAGCTGCTGGTGATGAATTATCCCGAGCTGATGCCGGAGACGATCATCACCCGCGACCCGGACGAGATCAAAGCCTTCCGAGCCGAATTCGGCGACATCGTCCTAAAGCCGCTTTACGGCGCCGGTGGCCAGGGCGTCTATCACGTGCGGCCTGACGACGACAATTTCAGCGCCTTCCTCGAACTGTTCCTGACGCAGTCGCGCGATCCGTTCATCGCCCAGCGCTATCTGCCGGCCGTCCGGGCCGGCGACAAGCGCATCATCCTCGTCGACGGCAAGTTTGCCGGCCTCGTCAATCGCGTGCCGGCGGAGGGAGATCTTCGCTCCAACATGGTGCGGGGCGGGGCGGCGGCGACCACCGAGGTGAGCAAGCGCGATCTCGAGATCTGCGAGGCGATCGGCCCGGAACTCCGGGATCGGGGCCTGATCTTTGTCGGCATCGACGTCATCGGCGACAAGCTGACCGAGATCAACGTGACGTCGCCGACCGGCATCCGCGCCATTCGGCGGCTTGGCGGCCCCGACGTCGCGGCCCTCATCTGGGACGCCATCGAAGCCCATTTCTAGGCCTCGCCCGAACTCTACGGAGCCGGCCGTCTGGCTTTGGTTGCGGTCCCGTTTCGGCAAGACCTCTCAAAGCGCTGACGATTGGCAGAAAATCAGAACTTCTCATCCGGATAGACGCCCCAGAGCGAGCCCTGCGCAATCCAGCCGGAGAACCCCTTGCCGTCGAGCCGGCACCATGCGCCGTCACACTTGTCGACCGGTGCCTGCACCTTTGGTTCGACGTTGGCGGTGACGCGACTCGTCTCGTCCGGGTCGGCGTGTAGCGCGATCGGCGTCTTGTCGGCCGCCCAGGGCGCGACGATGGCCGTTCGTGTGCCCGACAGGAGCGAGTGGAACACCCAGCCCTCTCCGCCCTCGAAGTCGCGAATGCGCCGCCAGTTCTCGAATTCCTGGGTGATTTCCACCGGCATGCCGGCGCGCACATAGCGCCAGATCACCACCTGGTCTCGCGATGGCCCCTGGCGGACATTGACCGAGTCTGACTTCAGACTGACAAAACGCGGCACCGGCAGACCGGAGGTGCCGACGGTCATGTCCTGCGCCGGGGCAGGCCCCGCGAGCATCAGCCCCGCGGCCAGAAGTACCGTCGCCCGTCGCCTCACCGCCCGCATCGCTGCCCAACCTTCCACTGTCAACACATCGGCCGCACACGAAAGCGGCGCTTGCTCCAATGGTTGCCGGTCGAAGTTAACGTCGCGTCAACGCCGACGTCGCAAGGAATGAACATAGATCGGACTCCGCCGGATTGACGCCCGGGAACGGCTGACCGACACTCACCAGAACAGGCTGCCGCCCGTCGGCAGCTGCGTGGAAGGACGGAACACAACATGGCCGGCAAGAAGCCCTTGGTTGTGGTGACGCGCAAGTTGCCCGACGTTGTCGAAGCGCGTATGCGCGAGCTGTTCGACGTCCGCTTCAATCCGGCCGACCGGCCGATGACCCAGGCCGAACTGGTCGAGTCAAGCCGGATCGCCGACGTGCTGGTTCCAACGGTCACCGACCGCGTCGATGGCGGCGTCATTGCTCAAGCAGGCCCAAACCTGAAGTTGATCGCCAATTTCGGCAACGGCGTCGACAACATCGACGTCATCAAGGCGACCGAGCGAGGCATCGCCGTCACCAACACGCCGGGCGTGCTGACTGAAGACACCGCCGACATGACCATGGCGCTGATCCTCGCCGTGCCGCGCCACATGGCCGGCGGCATGCGAGCGCTTCAGGCCGGCGAATGGCAGGGCTGGTCGCCCACCGGCATGCTCGGCAACCGTCTGGGCGGCAAGAAGCTCGGCATCGTCGGCATGGGGCGCATCGGCCAGGCGGTCGCCCGCCGCGCCGGTGCTTTCGGCCTTTCGGTCTTCTATCACAATCGCCATCGACTGCCGTCCGAGATCGAGGAGAAGCTC
>JAGSYU010000169.1 GCA_018262575.1 Pseudomonadota bacterium
TGTGTGTTGGCAGCGGGGAGGTCTTGTTCGCTGCCGATGACCAATACTTAGGTCGCATTCGTTCACGCCGAAACGGGCCGCCGTTGACAACTGCGGGTGTGCGAATTGATCGGCAGTCGCGAACGCGTGTTGGGGTGCGTGATCGGCCGCGCCGCCGGGTAACGGCTCGTTACCTATAGGAAATCTGAAGGCGGCCTTCAGAAGTTGCGATTAGGTCGCAGCGGTCTGAGGGCCTATATTGAGGGTGCAAAAGAGATGAGACAAAGAGGCCGGAAACCTCCGGTCAGGAAAAGGAAAAACCGAAATGTTCGCCACCCTGAAGCGTGCCGCCAAGGCCCTCCGCGTTCCGACTGCCGAAGAGATGGAACTGGCCTACATCTACGAGGCCGGCGATCGTTACGACCTCGAAGCTCGCGAGCGCAATCTCGGCCGCCGCAACTTCAACCGGAACCTCGGTCTCTGAGGATCTGATGGCGGTTTGATGCCGCCTCACTAACACGACGTCGAGCGCTCGATACCTGGCCGGTTCGGGCGCTTTGTCGTTTCCGGACCATGGCTTCGTGTCGGTCTTGCCGCTGGAGGATTTGGCAGGAACGTATATTGGGAATGCAGGACGTTCCTGGAACTGGAAATCACAAGACGAGACATAATGAGATCCGCACGTTTTGCTTTGCGCGCCATGCTGCTGCTTTTGCTCTTGCTGGTCGGTGGCGCCGTCATTCCGCGGCCGCTCCTCTCGCCGCTGGAGGCATCTTCCGGTTCTGCCGACCTGCGGCGCATCCTCGTGCTCTCCGGGCCAATCCATACCGACATCGCCATTCCACTCGATGACACGACGCGCTCGGCGTTTTCCTTTCTTGATGCCGCGGGTGTTCCTGTCGGCCACCCCCAGGCGCGATGGCTGATCGTCGGCTGGGGCGGCCGGGCCTTCTATCTCGAAACACCAACCTGGGCTGACCTGAAGCCGCTGCCGGTGTTGCGCGCCCTGACCATCGATCGCTCGGTAATGCATGTCGATGTGGCTGGAAACGCTCTTGCATCCCAGCCTGGCGTCGATGCATTCGATGTGGATCAGGACAGCCTTGAGAAGCTGATCGCCTTCGTTGCCGGCAGTTTTGCCGCCGAGACCGGCGCCGTGGCGGCGATCCCGGGCGCCGCCTACGGGGCCTATGACCGTTTCTTCGAGGCCAGGGGCTTCTTCAATGTCCTGATCGGCTGCAACACCTGGACCGCAAGCGCCTTGCGGGCGGCCGGCCTGCGATCAGGGCTGTGGACCCCTTTGCCGCAGTCTCTGGCTCTGTCTCTCCACCTTTTCAACTGACCGGACAATGCGCATGACCGGCGCGCCACCTGGATCGTCGTGCGTCCTGGCGGGCGCACGACGGCTTTTCGCGCCGACGCGGCAGGTCAGGCCGTGGGATCGACCCATCCGCCAACCGGCTCGAATCCAGCCAGGGCTTCCTTCGGTCCCCAGGTGCCGGGTTTATAGAAGGCGGGTGCGGTCGGCGCGTCGAGCACTGGCTGGACGATTTGCCAGGCGAGCTCGGCCATGTCCTCGCGCGTGAACAATTGGCGGCGGCCATTCATCGCGTCGCCGATCAGCCGCTCGTAGGGCAGCATGTTGTCCATGCCGTCGCTGACGGCGGTCAGTTCAACCGCTTCGCCGATCATGTTGCCGCCGTTGGCCTTGCGTCGGGCACCGATGCCAATCGACACCTCGGGTCCCAAGCGAAAGCGCATGTAGTTGGCTTCGCCCGGGCGGATCGGGTCAAACACCTCGAGCGGCGGTCGCTTGAAGCGGACCACCACTTCGGTGGCGCGCACCGGCAGATTCTTGCCGGCGCGGATGTAGAACGGCACGCCCTGCCAGCGCCAGGTATCGATGTAGAGCCGCATCGCCGCGAAGGTCTCGACGCGGGAATTGGCGGCAACGCCGGGCTCGTCCCGGTAGCCTTCGAACTGGCCACGCACCAGATCGCGCTCTTCGAGCGGCCGGATGGCCTTCAGCACCTGCACCTTCTCATCGATGAGGTCGTCCGACAGCGCGTTGACCGGCGGCTCGGTGGCGAGCAGCAACAGCACGTTGACGAGATGGTTCTGCACCACATCGCGCAGCGCCCCCACCTCCTCGTAGAAGCGGCCGCGCCCCTCGACGCCGAAGTTCTCCGCCATGGTGATTTGGACGCTGTCGATATAGTTGCGGTTCCATAAGGGTTCGAGGAACGAGTTGGCAAAGCGGAAGTACAGGAGGTTCTGGATCGCTTCCTTGCCAAGATAGTGATCGATGCGGAACAGATCGTCTTCCCTGAACACAACATGCAGCACGCGGTTGAGGTCTTGTGCCGACTGCAGATCGCGGCCGAAGGGCTTCTCCACCATCAGCCGGGCGCCGGCCGACAGGTTGGCTTGCTTGAGGCCGGTGGTGACCGAGGCGAACATCGATGGCGGAATGGCGAGATAGTAGAGCACGCGCTTCCGGTCCGACAGCGCCTCGCCGAGGCGGTCGAAGGTCGTCGGGTCCTGATAGTCGCCGGGAACAAAGCGCATCAGGCTGGCAAATTTGGCGAACGTCGGCTCGTCGATCGTGCCACAGCTGGCGATGATGCTGTCGCGGGCCCGTTCCAGCAGCTTTTCAACGCTCCAGTTGTCACGGGCGACGCCGACGATGGGTTCGTTGAGGTTGCCGCGCCGCACCATCTGGTACAGCGAGGGGTAGATCATCTTGCGGGCCAGGTCGCCGGTGGCGCCGAAGATCACCAGGGCATCGGAGCGGCCGTTGCGGGCTTCCTTGACGGTTCTGGGCATGTCAGTGACCCTCCTTGCGCGTCTCGATATGGCCGCCGAAGGCCTGGCGCATCGCCGACAGCAGCTTGTTGGCAAACTCATCGTTGCCGCGCGACGTGAAGCGGCTGAACAACGCCGATGACAGCACCGGCACCGGCACGGAGGTGTCGATTGCCGCTTTCAGCGTCCAGCGCCCCTCGCCGGAATCGGCGACATGGCCTTGGTAGGACGCCAGGTCCGGATCGGCGGCCAGCGCCGAGGCGGTCAGGTCGAGCAGCCAGGAGCTGATGACGCTGGCGTGCCGCCACACCTCGGTGACGGCGGCGACGTCGAAGTCGTAGCGGTAGTATTGCGGCTCGTCGAGCGGGCTGGTCTCGGCGTCCGCCGTCCGCGCCGCGGCGCCGGCATTGGCCGATTTCAGGATGTTCAGCCCTTCGGCGTACGCAGCCATCATGCCGTATTCGATGCCGTTGTGGATCATCTTGACGAAATGGCCGGCGCCGGCTGGACCGCAGTGGAGGTAGCCGCGTTCGGCCGTGCCGAATGACGGATCACCGCCGGGGGCGAGCGTTGCGAACACCGGGTCGAGCCGGGCAACGGCGCCGGCATCGCCACCGATCATCAGGCAATAGCCGCGCTCCATGCCCCACACCCCGCCGGAGGTGCCGACATCGAGGACATGGATGCCGCTGGGCGCGAGGTCTCCGGCCAGATCGACGGCATTGCGGTAGTTGGAGTTGCCACCGTCAATGATGACGTCGTCAGGGGAAAGGCGTGGCGCAAGATCACGGGCAACGCCATCGGTGATAGCGGCCGGCAACATCAGCCAGATGGCGCGCGGCGGCTTCAGGCGGGCGACCAGGTCTTCAACTGAAGACGCGGCGATGGCGCCCTCGGCGGCGAGAGTGGCGACGTTGTCGCCGTTCACGTCATAGGCGACGATATCATGGCCGCTGGCCATGAGCCGCCGCGCCATATTGGAGCCCATTCGGCCCAGTCCCATCATTCCGATCTGCATGTGTCACTCTCCGCAAAGCCCTCGCGGACTTCGGTGGCCTGGATTTATGCCCAAAAGGCCTCAGGGCAGGGTTGGTTGCCTGACGGCAATTGCCATTTGGAAGATCTCGGTTCCGCGCAGTTGGCGAAGATCCTGGTGACTTTGTCTGGGACCATGATCGCTGGCCTATTCTGGGCGGTCCCCGAGCTGCAATACCCGAATAAGTATATTACCTAGACCTAAAGTAAATGACGAACGCGATCACGTTCGGAGCAGATTTTGGTGAAAGGTGAGGGGGCAGCGACCGCGCATGAAAGCGGGGGGTCGACGAGAGGCGCGACGCCCAGGACATTCCGCGCTTCAGACACATCCAAAATCGGAAGGCGAGCCATCGGCGCCAGTTGGGTGAACGGGCGGGGTGCACCGCGCCGATGGGGGCCGCGCACCCATCCGTCGAAAGGGGAATTCGCTACAGGGTGGCGACTACGGTCGTCCGGAGAATTTTTGACAGCTGTGTCGGCGGCATGGGCCTTCCCAGGAGATACCCTTGAAGCTCATCACACCCAAAGGCCCGCAGGACGTCTCTCTGTTCCGGCGTTTCAACGCCCTCCGCTGTCGTCTTGAGCCCTTTGGCGTGCGCCATGGAAATCATGGCCCGAACAATCTCCGCATCGCCCTTGGACTCGGTGATGTTCTTGACAAAGCTCTGGTCGATCTTGATGCGGTCGAAGCTGATGTCCCTCAATCGCTCGAAGGTCGACGACCCGGTTCCAAAATCATCAATCGCAATGGTAATTCCCTTGGCGTTCAGCGCCTTGATGTTCTGCAAACCGATTTCTTCGGAGTCGGCAAAATCTGTTTCCGTCATTTCCAGCTCAAGCCGGGCCGCCGGAAAATTCGTCTTGGACAACACGGCAAACACCGTTTCGGCAAACCCGGTGGCACGCAACTGGACCGGAGACACGTTGACGGCAAGATGGGCGATTGGCCAGGCGATCGCATCCCGGCAGGCGGTTTCCAGAACCCACAGGCCCAGATCGGCGATAAGGCTCGCTTCCTCGGCAATGGGAATGAATATGCCTGGCGAAATCGCCCCCCGTTGCGGGTGTTGCCAGCGAACGAGGGCCTCCGCTCCCAAAACCCGGCTGCCGTCGCTGGCGAACTTCGGCTGATAAACGACGGAGAGTCCTTTTGCTGTCCGGAGCGCTTCACGCAGATCCGACTCGATGGCGGCGCGGTTCTGAATGGCGTCATCCATCTGGGTGCCGAAGATCGAAAAGCGACGGCGCCCCGCCATCTTGGCGTGGTAGAGAGCGACATCGGCCTTCCGGTGCAGCTCCTGTCGATCGGTTCCGTGATGCGGCGCCACCGCCACGCCGATGGAAACGCCGACAAATGCACGGCGACCCTCGGCTTCCACGGGCTCGGCGATGCTGTCGATGATCCGGGTACACAAGCTCTCGACTTCGCGCGTGGTGCGGTTGGGGATCAGCGCGGCAAACTCGTCTCCGCCAACGCGATAAGCCGAGGCGTTCGCGGGGAGGACTTCTGCCAATCGTCGGGCAAACTCGACGAGAACGGCATCCCCGACCTGATGCCCGAAGATGTCGTTGACCTGCTTGAACCGATCCAGATCCATATAGAGAAAAGCGAGGGGGCCGGACTGCTGTCGAAGGGATAGCGCAGTCACCTGATCGTCCGCCGCTTTTTCGTATGCCGACCGGTTTGGCAGCCCCGTTAGGGAGTCATGCGACGCGAGATAGCGAATGTGCTCGCTGTTCTTGATGCGATCCAGCTTGCGTCGATACGATGCGGAAGAAACCAGCAGGGTGCCGACCATCAACGTCGATGCCACGAGGGCGAGGACAGGGGACAGTGATGCCAGAAGGCGTCGTCCCGGCTTGAACGGCGTCCACTCGAACTCAATGGCCACATCGCCGGCATCGCTCATCAGCGCCACA
Organism: Pseudomonadota bacterium; assembly: GCA_018262575.1. Classification (GTDB taxonomy): domain Bacteria; phylum Pseudomonadota; class Alphaproteobacteria; order Rhizobiales; family Pleomorphomonadaceae; genus Pleomorphomonas. The sequence continues at coordinate 5,743 of JAGSYU010000169.1, forward strand.
GACGCCGCTCCGGGATCGCGCTCGGCTTTCGGAATGAATTTCAGGTCCTGCAAGACATGCGCCTGCCCGACCCTATGGATGATGTCGCCATCGAGATGCTGGATGGCGACATGAACATAAATCGTCGAGAGGGGCTGATCCAGCCGTCCTGAGTCGGACAGGATTGGCTTCAAGCTCAGCACCGACGGGCGTCCGGCGATATAAATGTAATCGGTGACGCTGATTGACTGTTCCTGGCTCCCCTCAACCGGCGCTTCGCCGGCCGCAAGTTTGGTGCGGAGCGTCTTCAAATACGGCCGCACTGCATCAAGACGGGCTTCATAAAAGCTTGGCGATTGTGTCTGGTCTTCGGCAAAGGCATAGATCGGTCTATCCTGCCCATCCAGCACGTAGGATTCATCGATCCCGAAGAATGTGTGCATCCAGCTTCCGAGATTGCCATCAATCCAGTCTTGATTGTCGACTGCGGCAGTTTTCTCGACCGCATCATCCCAGAAGGTGGAACTCTCCTGATTGTGAGCCAGGTTGCTGCGAATCTCCCTTAGGGCATAGCCGGCGATTTCGCGCTGTCTGCGGATGTCCTCTCGGTCAACCGATCTGGCGGCCCAAATGAGAAACACGCCCATTGCGGACAGGGCCAGAACCATGACGAGTAATGAGGCGACGACTCTGGACAGAAAAAGAGAGAATGGCTGATTCATCGAGGCTTCCCGAAGTCCCAATTGGCTCTCGCACTCAGAATTCAAGCCTGAAGCGCCCTTACTGCCGCACCTAAACATTTCCCTTGTTAAGAATCGGTTGTCTTGACAGGGAACGGCAGGCCCGCGCGTTCTGTATATTATATATATTTCATAATACTATTGAAATATCGTCAGAATAAATCGCCACGAATTTTTCGAATAAAGCGATTATAGTCAATTATATTCTTTAATATGTAAATATTGTCTATAGGAAATGCAGCGATTGTCCCGAGTATTTGAGATGATTATCTCAAATGGAACGGTGGATTGCCCTATACACTTGTTATATCCAGCTTATTTTATCGAGATTCGTGCCGAAAGCTAGGTGGGATACTCATAAGTAATGCCAAACCCGACCAATGGCTCGACTCCGACGCCGCCGCGCAACCTGGCTCATCGATGATGCTTCTCGATTGGCGGGCAAGACGGAGACCGGCCATGCCCATGCCAGCCGGCACCCGCGATACCGCGAGGCGGCGGCGGGGCTCGTACCGGGCGGTGCCCGCTTTAGCCCTGTGGCGAACTTGAATTTTCAGGGAAAGCGGTCCATATGGCACAGCCTTGGCGTCGATTGCTCTTTTGCGGGAAGAACGGCGCTAAACAGGGCTTGAACCTTGCGTTAAAAGGCACTATTCGAGCCGCCGACCGGCCGCCCGGTTCGGGGGCAGCGCACGAAAAGGCCCCATCCAACCTTTCGAGAGAGACGAAGCGATGGCCAAGGAAAAGTTTTCGCGGACGAAGCCGCACTGCAACATCGGCACGATCGGTCACGTTGACCACGGCAAGACCTACGACCAGATCGACGCTGCGCCTGAAGAGAAGGCGCGCGGCATCACGATCAACACGGCGCACGTCGAGTACGAGACGAAGAACCGTCACTACGCCCACGTCGACTGCCCCGGCCACGCCGACTATGTGAAGAACATGATCACCGGCGCGGCGCAGATGGACGGCGCGATCCTGGTGGTGTCGGCTGCCGACGGCCCGATGCCCCAGACGCGCGAGCACATCCTGCTGGCCCGTCAGGTTGGCGTTCCGGCGATCGTCGTCTACCTCAACAAGTGCGACATGGTCGACGATCCGGAGCTGCTGGAGCTGGTCGAGATGGAAGTGCGCGAGCTTCTGTCGTCCTACGACTTCCCCGGCGACGACATTCCGATCGTCAAGGGTTCGGCGCTGGTGGCGCTGGAAGGCGGCGATCCGGTCCTCGGTCATGACTCGATCCTCGAGCTGATGACCCAGGTCGACGCCTACATCCCGCAGCCGGATCGTCCGATCGACCAGCCGTTCCTGATGCCGATCGAAGACGTGTTCTCGATCTCCGGCCGT
>JAGSYU010000052.1 GCA_018262575.1 Pseudomonadota bacterium
CCTGCCCGAGGTCCTACGCCTGCGCGTAGGATGACAGTTTATTTATATGAAACAGTTACTTATCCGTCGTTCGCCAACTATTTAGCTGTCATCCTACGCCTGCGCGTAGGATGACATTTATTTATATAAAGCAGATGGTTATGCTGACCGCTTACCTCGCGCGCAGTTTGCGCAGCGCGCGGATCTGGCTGATGAAGCCGGTGATGCCGATGGTGTGGGTGATGTCGGCGAGCATGGCGAGGTCGGCGCGGAGGCCGGGCCACAGGCCGCGTTTGAGGGACTTGGCGGGGCTGGCCACCTCGGGCCAGGGGACGATGGCGATCGGGCGGTTACTCTCGATCAGGCGCGCGTTGAGGAAGACCTCGAAGCCGAAGCGGGGGAGGCGGTCGAGCGCCGCCAGATGGTCGGCGATCAGCGCCATCGGCAAGGCGCGTTCGCCGGAGATGTAGTCGATGCCGATGCGCCGCCACACCCAGGGCGCGTTGCCGCGCAGCGACAGCGAGGCGCAGGCGGTGCCCTTGGCGACCGGGGCGATCAGCGCGGCGAGGGCGGCCGGCGTCAGTCCCCGGAGGTCGGCGTCGATCAGCAGCACGTGGCTGGTGCGCACCGTCTGAAGGCCGAGGCTGAGAGCCCGCGTCTTGCCGCCGTTCACCGGGGCGCGCAGCAGTTCGGCGCCATGCTTCAGCGCGACATCGCCGGTGCCGTCGCTCGAGCCATCGTCGACCACCAGCACGCGGTCGATGCCTGGATGGCCGAGCACCGCCTGAAGAACGCCGGGCAGGCGGCCGGCCTCGTTGAAGGCGGGGATCAGGCAGGTGAAGCGCGGACCGGTCATTTGTCGGCTCTCCGACGCCGAAGGTAGACGACGAGGCCACCGCCGACGCCGAGGGCCAGCACCAGCGCCGCCGCCTCGACCGACAGCCAGCCGGCGATGGTTTCATAGGCGCTGCCGAACAGATAGCCGAGGGTGACGAAGACCAGGGACTTGGGGATGCTGGCCAGGGTGTTGGCCAGAAGGAAGGTGACGAAGGGCATGCGGGCGGCGCCGGCCGCCGTCAGCGCGGCGAAGCCGGCGGCGTGGGTCAGCTTGGCGACCACCAGGATGCGGGTGCCGTGGCGGCGGAACCCGCGCATCAGCGAGTAGAGCCGGCGCGGCGACAGGCCGAGCCGGTCGCGCCAGGTCGGGCCAAGGCTGCCCAGAGCCAGACGGCCGAGCAGATAGAGCAGGCTGTCGCCGACGATATCGGCGGCGATGACGCAGGGGATGACCTGCCACAGGCTGAGGATGGTCAGGCTGGCGAGATAGCCGGCGATGACGGTGACGATCGGCCCTTCGAGCACGGCAAGTGGCGTCAGCACCCACAGGCCATAGCTCGACATCATGGACATCAGCGCGGCGTGGTCAATCATGCGCCACCATGGTCATGCTCCACCATGGTCATGCTCCACCGGGGCCACGCTCCACCAGGGCTGGCGTCATGGGCTCGTCGGCGCTTTGCGGGGCGATGGCGTTGCCACGCCATTCGATGTCGCGTTTCAGGAAGGTGGCCAGCCACAGGGCCGGCAGCAACCCATCGCGGAGCGGCAGGGCCAGCACGTCGCGCCAGGACGACGGCCAGCCGGCCCGCCGCATCAGGACAAGCTCGGCGCCATACCACAGGACGGCGACGGCCGGCAGCAGGATGGCCGACACGTCCAGCCGGGCGGCGGCGACGGCCGCCAGGATGAAGGGCACCAGCGGGCCGTTGAAGGGCTCGGCGGCAAACAGCCAGGGGAAGCCGTCGCGGCGCACCCGGCTCCAGCGCAGCTGGCGCTTCCACACGTCGGCAAACGATCGCCGGCCGATCGGCTGGGCAAACGGCAGCGGCGTCAGCCGCACCTTGAGGCCGGCGCCGCGCACCAGCTTGGTGGCGTTGACGTCTTCGGCGAGATAGCGGCCGAGCGCTTCGAGGCCACCGGCGTCGTTCAGCATCTGGCGGTTCCAGAACAGCGTCTTGCCCTGGGCGTAGGCGCTGCCGAGGCTGTCGGAGGCAAATTGCAGGCGGGCCTGGTTGGAGTTGAGGAAGGCGCATTCCAGCGAGCCGGCGAGGCCGTCGGGCCGTTCGCCGACCGGCGGCGAGGAGACGAGGCCGGTGTCGTCGGTCCAGGCGGCGACGACGGTGGCAAGATAATCGGCCGGCAGGCGGAGATTGCTGTCGGCCATGCACACCCAATCGGTCGCGGCCGCCTGCCAGCCCGGCCAGAGATTGTTGAGCTTGGGGTTGCGGGTTATCCGCTGTTCGCCGGTGAACAGGCGGGCCGGCCGCTCCGGATGGGCGGCGATCAGCTGCCTGAGCAGCGGCACCGCCGGGTCCGCCTCGGAGGGGGCGCAGAAGATCACCTCGTAGTCGGGATAGTCCTGGGTGAAAGAGCTTTCGAGCGTTTCGTGGTCGAAGGCTTCCCGGCCGCAGACCGGGCGCAGCAGCGTCAGTCGGGGCCGGCCGATGGTGCCCGTTTGCGGCGGCCGGCGGCGCAGGCGAACGATGTACAGCGCTATGGTGAGCAGGTGGGCGGCGAGCAAGGCTGCGGCAAGGACCATCACGGCTTGTGTCATGCGTCGACCACTCGGGCTTTCAGTCAAGAGAACGGAACCGACAACCGACATGGCCCTGCGGTCAACCGGTTGCAAGGTATCCACTGTCGTCCTCGGGACAGGCACGTGATGCTTGTAACCCAGTCGCCGCCATTGGCATAGACGAGCCCAAGGGCGCATACGAAGCTTTGCCGGCTGAGGGGCGGCGCCAGCGTGCGGACGCCGATTTGGGACCAGCGGCCTTAAAAAGCGGAACCGGGGGGCGCCTGGCGGCGGACAGTGGTGGCGGACAGGCCCCCCTGCAGCCCATCGGCATCACCGGCGCCAGCGAATTTCGGCTCAGGCCTTGGGGGCTTCATCCCGAGGAGCCCTATATCGGCCGCCTGCCCCATCCTGCCCGAGGTCCCCGCCTCTCGCGGGGATGACATCTAGATATTTGTTTTCATTTATATAATTCTGTCATCCTCGCGCAGGCGAGGACCTCAGGCAGGGTAAAGCGCAACGCTTCTATCGGGTGCTCACGGAAACGGGGCGCAACGAAGGGCCAGGTCATCGAAAATACCGACGGGGTTGATGTGGTCGCGGAACGTATCTGCACTATGATCCAAGTGTCCGATGGCATCCAACGAGGGGCGTTCTTCAAGGGCTGATGCCAACAACTCGAGGGTGGCGCTGATGGCTGAGGCGGGTGACGATTTCTCCCATGGTCCGGGGCGCGTTGCCATCGTGACGGGCAGCCGGGCGACGTTGCAGATCCAGGAGTCGATCCTGCGCATGGTGGCCAAGCCGGTTGCCGATGCGCTGTTCGGATCGGCTGTGCTGCGCAGCCTCGTCGAGGAAATGTGGATGTGCATGATCGAGGCGGGCGGCGTTGGCATCGCGGCGCCGCAGGTCGGCATATCCTGGCGCCTGTTCATCGCGTCGGCGAGGGACCTGCCGTCAACGGTTTTCATCAATCCGCAGGTCGAGCTGATCGGCGCCGCCGATGTGGCCGGCGAGGAAGGCTGCCTGAGCATTCCCGGCTGGCGATCGGGCAAGGTGCCGCGCCATGACAAGGTGGCGGTGCGCTACCGCGACATGGACGGCGCGGCGCGGACGGGCGTCTACGAGGGGATCGCGGCGCGGATCATCCAGCACGAGTTCGACCATCTCAACGGCCGGCTGTTCATCGACCTCGACGACAGCCCCGATCCCGACAACCCGCCGTGGCGCCGGGCGCGCATGGCGATGTCCGAGATGGAGGCAAGGCTGCGGAAAGACGCCCCGTCGGCAACGTAGCGGCGGACTGCCTTGGCCGCGGGTCTAGCGCGAACCGAACCGCTGCTTCGCGGCCTCCGTCTGGGGCATGTAGAGCGACACCGCCGTGCCCTCGGGGTCGCGGAACTGGAAGGTCCTGTTGCCCCAGGGCATGGTCTTCAAGTCGTGGACGAGAGGCACCTTGTCCTTGAGGCGCGCATAGTCGGCGTCGATGTCCTCGACCTGGAACTCCAGGGTGGCGGTGCGGTTGTGGCCCGGTTCGGCGCTGCCGTCCTGCCACAGGCCGACGGTTTCGGCGGCGCCGATGGCCAGCGTGCCGGCCGGCGTGACGATTTCGGCGAAGACGGGGGCCTGCCAGTCGGCGGTGAGGCCGGTCACCATCTCGTAGAAGGACACCATGGCCTTGATGTCAGCGGCGATCAGACGGGTGGAGGCGAACTTCATGATGATCTCCTGGCTTAGTCATGACGCCTATGGGCATTTGTGATACGATACGGTATCGTAGCGTATAAGTCGAGAGCGTGGGGGATCATGAGGAAAAAGCCGTCAGGAAGCGAGCGAGCCGCTTCGGGTACTGCGACGCAAGCCGCTGATGTGACGGACGAAAGGGTGCGTCGGTCGCGGGCGGCGGTGCTGGCGGCAACGGGCGAACTGTTGTTCGAGCGGGGGTTCTCCGGTGCCAGCGTCGATGAGATCGCCCGTCGCTCGGGCGTGGCGAAGACCACCATCTACCGGCATTGGCCGACCAGGATCGACCTGCTGCGCGAGGCCTGTTCGGCGATCGGCACGCCCCAGGCGGCACCGGATACCGGCCGCCTGGAAAGCGATCTGGCCGTGGTGATGGGCGAGCTTGCCCGGGCGCTCCGGACGGAGAAATGGACCTGCGTGCTGCCGTCCATCGTCGATGCCGGCGAGCGAGACCCTGAGATGGCGGAGATGTATCGCCGGCTGCAGCAAGGCTACTCGGCGCCGTTCGAGGCGGTCATCGGGCGGGCCGTCGGCCGAGGCGAGTTGCCCGGGGATACCGACGCCGCGGTGCTGGTCGCCGCGCTGATCGGTCCGCTGTTCTTCCGCCGCTGGTTCTCCCGCGAGCCACTGACCGACGCCTTCGTGGGGAAGGTCATCCGGCTGGCCGTGCGCTAGGGAGGACGGTCCACGCACGCGCTCGGTTGTTTCGGGGATTCACAGCGGGCTCGGCTCCGCTGTATCCTGCCGGGAGCATGGTTCGGCGAGGCCCCCAATGACCGCTTATTTCGTTGCCCAGATTCGCGTTGACGATCCGGCCGAATACCAGCGCTATCTCGACGCCTGCGACGGCGTGTTTGCCCGCTTCAACGGCGAATACCTCGCCGTCGATCCGGCGCCGACCGTGCTGGAGGGCGCCTGGCCGTACACGCGCTCGGTGTTGATCCGCTTTCCGAGCGAGGCCGATCTCCTCGCCTGGTACGCCTCGCCGGACTATCAGGCGATCGTCGTCCATCGCCTCGGCGGCGCCACATGCGACAGCCTGATCGTGCATGGCAAGGATGAGGCGAGGGCTTGATGTCGGGGATGGGCCCTGTCGGGGGGATTGCGGACGCACAACGTTGCCTGACGCGAATGAAGGCGATCGGCTATGACAGACGATGTCGGCGGCGCCCAACAGGTATTTTCCAGGTAGTCAGATGAGGGGCATGTGGCCCACAAGCGGCCAGCCCAAAGAGCGATTTCGCTCAGGGGCTTTGCACCGGGGTTGGTTTGGCGCCGGTGTCGGACCATTCTGGCGGCAGTCCCATGACGCCAGCGGCAAAGCCGACGACCCCGGGATCGCGCCCGAACGCTTCGCACGCCGCATATTTCGGCCGACCGCCAAGCGAGGTGCCGATCTTCTGCATGGAGGGCGTTGACCCCATGCTTTCGAACGGGCTTTCGCCGGTTACCAGGAGGCGGCTGAAGTCGTCTCCAAAACTGGTGGCAAGGTCGTAGGCGTCGCCGATCTTCGATATCTTGGCCGGGCTGGTGAGGGAATTGGCGCCTCGTCCCCACAGGATGGCGGCTTGCTGCTGTCCTATGCCGTCGACAGCCTCCCCTTCGACCGTGAGGCTGCCCAAGCCAATCGGAATGCGTGGCACCATGCCTGGCACCCCGAGGACGGTGGGAAGCGCGGACGCCACCTTCGATGCTCCCGCGGCGACCTGACTGGTCGCGGCCGAATGAACGACGGAGGCACGAACGGTCAAATCAGCCGCTGTGCCGGCGCTCACGACTTGAAAGCGTTCACTCAGGCCGATGCACAATGACCGGTCAATCGTATTCGACACCAGCGCTCGCTGTTCGGCTGAAAGCGTTGGCCCTGCTGTGTTCGAAAAGAGGGTCGGAATGACCTGAATGGTCTTTGCTGCAAGCAGCTTGTCCTTGTTGCCCCGAAGGAATGACTTCGTCAGGATGCCGTCCGAGGCCGCCATCCCCTCGTAGGAGGACAGCGTCTGCCCTCGCTCCATCGGCGCCGACGCGCAGGCCGACAGGAGGAGCATGGCCGACAGCGAGATCGGCTGCCAAGACGTGCCGAGGGCTGGCGGTCTTGGCAGCCGAGGCCGCGCACCGCCGGTCGCAAAATCACTCTCGCGCATCTCTTTGAAACTTTCGGTTTTGCTTGGGACGATAGGATCGGGCGCCAGCCCTCGTTCGTGATGACGGGCAGCGCTTGTTCAATTGGTCGGCGGCAAAGGTGGGTAGCTTCAGCCAAGCAAGTATTTCTAGAGCAATTCCAGCAAAAATGGATGCCGGCTTTGCGTCTTAGCTAGGATATAGAGGGCTGTGACGTCGGCTCGGGGAACGACGTGAAAATGGAGCGAATGTCGTTCAGAATCCGCGTCCGCTCGTCATCATCCCAATCCTGCCGGTCAAGGACTTCCGTGCAATAGAACCCGACAAGCGCGAGATAGGCCATCAATGCCGCACGAGGTCTGTCCGTGCCGGTGGAAATTGCTCTGAAGTCCTCTTCGCTTCTGTCGCGAAACTTGTGCTGGAAGGGCTCGCCACTTGACGCTGCCGCTCCAATGGCCCGCATTATGGAGCGTCCTTGTTCATTGACAGGACATGCGGCGATGGCAATCCGACCGAACAGCTCCGGGTGTGGCGTATTCGCGCAATCGGCAACGGTCGCTCTGACCGCCTCCCGGGCTGCGTCCAATTTGCGCGCAACCAGCGCTTCCATCAGGGCGCTCTTTGACTTGTGGTCGTAGACGACGCGCGATTTGCTTATGCCGGCTTCCTTGGCAACCGCATCGATCGACAAGCCGGCAAGCCCCAGACGCCCAATGACCCGCTCGGCGGCATCCAGCACATCGTCGACTTCGATTTTCCGAGACCGCGGCAAACCAATTGCTCCCTCTGTCGACCTTGCGATAATTTATATACGAACGTTCGTTCTTTATCAAGCGCCGGCTGCTTCAGGGCAGGCCTGACGCTGGTCGTGTCGCGATCCGTCCGATGAGGGAGCCCTATCGCCCCTTGGCCTCATTGTCGCGGCCGCCTGCCGATCGCTTGATCTCGTCGACCAGCATGCCGACAAAGGCCGTGACTTTCGGCGGGCGAAAGCGGGCGGCGGGATAGACGGCATGGATGCCGCCCGAGGGCAGGGTCCACGCCGGCAGGACATGGACGAGCCGGTCGGCGGCGAGGTGTTTGGCAGCCAGGAAGTCGGGCAGCACCGACAGTCCGCCGCCGACAAGGGTGGCCGCCAGCACCGCCGGCGTGGTGTTGATGGTGATCGCCTGACGCATGCGGACTGCGCGGCGGTCGAAATCTCCCTTCGTGAAGTGCCAGAGCAGGGGCTCGCGCAGCGCGCCATTGGCGATGAAGGGCAGGGACGACAGGCCTTCCGGCTCATCGGCGGTGATCGTTGTCGCAACCTCCGGCGCCGCGACCAGCAACTGGCGGAAGGTGCCGATCCGCCTGGCCTGCAGGCTGGAATCGTCGAGCCAGCCGACCCGGATCGACAGGTCGATATGGCCGGCGACCAGATCGGTCTTGGCATCCGACAAGGCGAGATCGACGGCGCAGGCGGGAAAGCGTCGGGCGAATTTGGCGGCCACGGGCGCGATGGTCGATGTGCCGTAGTCGTTGGGCGCGGCGATGCGCAGGGTGCCGGTGGGCTCGGCATTGGCCTCCGCCAGCTCTTCGACGGCATCTTCCGCCTCGCGCAGGATCATGACGCAGCGGGCGTGCAGCAGGCGGCCGGCTTCCGTCGGCTCGACGCGCCGCGTCGTCCTGACCAGCAGCGTTGTCCTGAGTTCGGCTTCAAGGCGGGAGACCTGCTGGCTGACCACCGTCTTGGTGACGCCGAGGCGCTCGGCGGCCTTGGTGAAGGACCCGGTGTCGACCACGGCGGCGAAGTAGGCGAGGCGGTTGAGATTGATGGCGTCCATGGTGGCCCGTTCGATTGTGCGTCAGTGACGCACAGTATGTCAGATTGGGCGGTATTTATCGATATCCGGCAGTCGGGTATTTCTCCGGTCAGACAGTTCGGAGGCGACCATGCAGATCACCTATCTCTTCGACCCCCTGTGCGGCTGGTGCTACGGCGCCGGCCCGGTTCTCGAGCGGCTCGCCGAACGCGATGGCGTCACGGTGAGCCTTGCGCCCACCGGGCTGTTTGCCGGCGCCGGGGCGCGGCCGATGGAGGCATCGTTCGCCGCCTATGCCTGGCAGAACGACCAGCGTATCGCTCGCCTGACCGGCCAGCCGTTTTCCGACGATTACCGGCGTCGGGTGCTGGGCGCCAGCGGCGGTCTGTTCGATTCCGCGCCGGCCACCCTCGGCGTCATCGCCGCCGGCCTTGACGATGGCGCCCGTGAACTCGCCGTCCTGAAGCGGCTGCAGCGCGGCCGCTACCAGGAGGGCCGCGACATCGCCGACCGCGCCGTCGTCGCCGATATTCTGGGGGAGGCCGGGCTCGATGTCGCCGCCGGCCGGGTACGCACGCCCGATGCCGACCTCATCGCCGCTTACGACCGGCGGATCGCCGCCGCTCGCGCCGACATGCAGCGCTTCGCTCTCGACGGCGTGCCGGCCCTCGTTGTCGACGATGGCGCCGGCCGACGCGCTCTGCGCGGCAGCGCCCTGTTCGGCAGCTTCGACCTGCTGACCGCCCAATTGGCGGCGGCCTGAGCCGACGAGGCCGGCTCCTGGCTTCACCCATCCCGCGTTACGGAGCCCCCCAATGCTTTCGAGGAGACAGATCATGAAGACGACACTCGCCCTTGGCGCCGCTGCCACCTTCGCCCCGGCCGGTCTCGGCCATGCCGCCGGATCGACGCTTTCCTGGACGCACGTCCCGGCCGGCCCCAACGGCTTCTTCCGGGCGCCGGTTCTGGTGACCGGCCGGTCGGAAGCGCTGCTGATCGACGGCGGCTTCACCTATCCCGATGGCCGCGCCCTGGTGGACGCCATCAAGGCGACCGGCAAGACGCTGACCACCATCTACATCAGCCAGTCGGACCCGGACTATTACTTCTCCCTGAAGCCGATCCGCGAGGCGTTCCCGGCGGCCAAGGTACTGGCGGCGTCCGCCACGCTCGCCGCCATCAAGGGCAATGTCGAGAAGAAGCTGGCCGTCTGGGGGCCGCAGCTCAAGGAAAACGGCCCGCAGACGCTCGACGACATCGTGCTGCCGGAGGCCTTCGATGGCCCAAATCTCACCGTCGACGGTGAGGCCGTGGAGACCATTGCCGCCAAGGGCCTCGACAACCGCCGCTATCTCTGGGCGCCGTCGCTGAACGCGGTGTTCGGTGGCGTGCTGATCTTCTCCGGCGTCCATGTCTGGACGGCCGACACGCAGGCCAAGGAGCAGCGCGCCGCCTGGATTGCCACGCTCGACGAAATCGCCGCCCGCAAGCCGGCCGTCGTGGTGGCCGGGCATCTGGTGCCGGAGGCCGCCACCGACCTGTCGGCCGTCGCCCACACCAAGGCCTATCTCCTCGCCTTCGAGGAAGAACTGGCCAAGGCCGCCGACGCCGCCGCGCTGAAGGCGGCGATGGAAGCCCGCTTCCCCGGCCTCGGCATGGGTGTCGCCCTCGATATCGGTTCGAAGGTGGCCAAAGGCGAAATGAAGTGGGGTTGAAATGACCAGCAATCTGGACCTGATCCGGAGGACCTATGAAGGGTCCTCCGAGGAGAACGGCAAGAACCTCAAGGCCGTTCTGGCGCCCGACGTCGAGTGGACCGAAGCCGAGGGGTTTCCCTACGCCGGAACCTACGTCGGGGTCGACGCGCTGTTGGCGGGGGTCTTCCACCGCCTTGCCACCGAGTGGACCGGCTATCGCGCCGACGTCCACAGCTACCTGGCCGACGGCGACCGGGTCGTCGCCTTCGGCGTCTATTCGGGCACCTATACGGCGACGGGAAAGTCCATGACGGCGGCCTTCGCCCATCTCTACGAGCTGAAGGACGGCCAGATCCGGCGCATGACGCAATATGTCGACACCGCCATGGTGCTGAAGGCGATGGACTGACGCCTTGGGCTCTCTTTCAGGCGATGCCGCGCTCTTCCAGCCAAGCGGCGTCCACGACCAGCCCCTTGGGCAGGTCTTTTGTAAGCTGGCTTAATAGGGACGCTTTTTACGCTGCCATACTGAGTATTATGTGTGTTTTTCAAACCCAATTCGGTTTTGGAATTTGCAAGAAGGCTCAGTATGGTTGAGTAAATATGTGCATAGATAAACCGGAGGGCGTTGCGCCCGCCTGGTAATGCCGATGCCTCTTGGTCTCGGAGAGCTATAGCGGCGGTTCGCTTCATCCGGCCTGAAGCGCGAACTCAGCCGCCCTCGTGGCCGCTGTCGATGGAATCGCCGCGACTTTTGCCGGATTTGCTGTCGGTCTTGCCCTTGTCGGACGAAGCAGGCCCCGTCTCGCCAGTGGGCGGCTCCACCAGCAGCAGTTTGCCGTCCTTGAAGATACCCGCGTTGATGGCTCCCTGATTGAGCCGGTTTTGGACAGTGACGGTTGTTGACTGACCGAAGGCGGACAGGCTCAACAGGCCGAGAATTGAGGCCAGCGCCGCCGTGTAAATCGTCCTGAGCATCAAGATTTCCAATTCAAATAGTAAATAAAATCATCCGTCAGATTACATATGACCGCGTGGATATCAATGGCTTCAATTTCCGGGATGGGCGACTATTCTGAGCGGGGCGGCGATCGTTCCGCGCCAGCCGCCTGGCGGGCGCTGGCGGTGATGAAATCGACGACGGTGCGGACTTTGGCCGGGAGGTATTTCCGGCTCGGCTATCGCATCCTCGAGCTGCCGCTTTCCGGTATCGAGGAACGGGCCGACTTCGTGCTGAAGCACATCGCGGGGTAGGCGGGGTCTCGTGGCGGAGAGCTATATCGGCCGTGTGCTCCATTCTGCCTGAGGTCCTCGCCTTTGCGAGGATGACAATTTATATATATGAAACAGGTACATAAGTTGTCATCCTCCGCGTGTGAGGGAGGACTCTAGCTGCCGAGCAATCCGTCGTCGGCGCGGCTGAGGACGACCAGCGACGGGCGGGCGGGTTGGCCGGGGGTGAGGTCGGGCCAGGTGGTGCTGGCGTCGGATATCGACGTGGCATCTTCGTTGTCGGCCATCCGCAACTCGCCGGGGTGCTGGACGGACAGGAACACCGCCTTGCCATCGGGCGTGAAGGTCGGCGAACAGCATTCCGAGCCAACCGGCGCGATGTAGAAGCACTTCGGCAGGGCGCGGTTGGGGCCTTCGGTCTCCATCACGTAGAGCGCGTCGGCGATGCCCTCCGGCGGTGGGCCGTCGGTCGTCACCCACAGGCGCCCGGCCGGATCGACGGCGAGGTTGTCCGGATCGGTGAACCAGCCGTTGGCGGAGGTTGCCGGATGAAACATCGCGCCGTCCTCCGGCTTCGCCGGGTCGCCGCACAGCACGAACACGTCCCACTGCAGGCGGTCGGCCGCGTAATCGGGCTGGTCGCCGACGCGGGGAACGGTGAGTTCCAGCAGGTGGCCGTGCGGATTGGGGCCGCGCGGATTGGCGACATTGACCTGCTCTCTGGGCTCGCCCTCGCCCGCTGCGAGGCGATCCTCGTTTTCGGTCATGGCGATATAGAGCTTGCCCGTGCCCTGATGAATGATGAAGCCCTCGGGGGCGTCCATCGGCGTCGCGCCGAGAAGATCGGCGGCGGCGCGCGTGTTCAGGCACACCTCGGCCTGGCTGGCAAACCCCGCCTCGGCGGTCAGCGGGCCTTGTCCGGCCACCAGGGGCAGCCATTGCATGGTGCCATCGGCGGAGAATTTCGCCACCGACAGCGTGCCGTTGTCGAGCAGGTTCCGGTTGGCCGCGCGGTCGGTCGGGTTCCACGGATCGGCCGTCACGAACCGATAGAGATATTCGAAATCGTCGTCGTCCCCCATGAAGACGACGAGGCGGCCATCGGGGGCGACGCAGCATTGGGCGCCCTCGTGGGTCATGCGCCCGAGCGCCGTGCGCTTGATCGGCTTGGCGTCGGGGTCGAGGGGGTCGATCTCCACCACCCAGTCAAAGCGCATCCACTCGTTCGGCTCATTCTCGAAGCGCAACCGCGGTTCGACGCGGCCGGCGGCATAGATGTCGTTGTCGTCCTCGTCCCAGCCCTGGCGTTCCACCAGTTCCTGGTCGGCGAGCTGCTTGTAGTCGCCGGCAAAGACGTCCATCGACCCTTCTTCGCCGGAGAGCATGGTGCCCCAGGGGGTGATGCCGCCGTTGCAGTTGGAGATCGTGCCGAACACGCTGGTGCCGGTGGGGTCGGCCTTGGTCTTCAGCAGGTCGTGACCGGCGGCGGGGCCGGAGATCGCCATTTCCGTGCCCATGTGGATGCGGCGGTTGTATCGCCCGTCAAGGACGACCTGCCAATCCGCGCCGGTCTTGCGCACCTCGACGATGCTAACGCCGACGGACGTCATCACCGCGCGGATCTGGTCCTCCGACATTTTCTGCCGATAGTCGTCCTGGGTCAGCCCGGGAAACATCAGGAACGGCGTCGCATATTCGTGGCTGACCACCATCAGCCCGTGATCGGAGCTTTCAGAGCCGAACGGCAGCGGCAGATATTGGGTGAAGTCGTTGTTGTAGCCGAACTGCCGCTCCGCCGCGGCACCGTTGAGGGTGGCAAGGTCGAATGTCGGGCTGTCGGGAAAAATGGCGTCGCCCCAGCGCAACAGGATCTGGCGCCGATAGCCGTCCGGCCAATGGTCGTTTTCATCGCGCACCCGCGCCAGCTCGGCAAAGCCCAATGCCTTGCCGTCGGCGGCCCGCGCCTCGGGGATGCCGACGTGCCGGGCGACCAGGGCGGTCGCCGCCCCGGCGATGAGGCCTTTCAGAACCGCCCGCCGGTCGATGCCGCGCGCCAGGATCTCGCCATAGGTTTCGCCGAACGCCCGGCGCACGTTGGGCCGCGCCCGGGTCTTCTGCCTGTCGGACATGCCGTGACTCCAAATCATCGGGAGAGGGTTACGCAACCACGCCTGGGGCTTCTCGGCGAACGCGGAAAAGCTCTATCTAATTGTTTTGACGCAATTTCTGATGCGAACCCGCGACGGATTCTCGCTGGAGTCGCCCTAGACCCCCACAGACTACCGGCGGCGCAAGAAAACTCGATGACGGCCCGCAGGTTTTGCCGGCCAGCAGCGATGTGGGTGGTTTGGGGGAGCGCTATATCGGCCGCCCGCTTCGTTCTGCCCGAGGTTCTACGCCTTTGCTTGTCATCTCATGCGTCGGGCGGATTGGCGTCAGCGGCTCACACCCCCGGCATCCGGTGGGCGCTTTCGGTCAGAAAGTCGACGAAGGTGCGGACTTTGGCGGAGAGGTATTTGCGGCTGGGATAGACGGCGTGCAGCGTCGTGGCGAGGCTGACAGTGTCGGGCAGCACCATTTCGAGCCGCCCCGCCGCGATGTCCGCCGCCACCATCCACGTCGGCAGCAGCACCATGCCCATGCCGGCGAGGGCGGCAAGGTGCAGGACGGTTTCGTTCTCGCTCAGCATCACCGTGCGGAAGGTGACCTTGCGCCGGCCGTCCTGCCCCTCCAGCGACAGGCTGTCGCCGACGTTGAAGCCGCTGTAGCGCAGCATGGCATGGCCATTGAGCGCGTCGATCTCCTGGGGGCGGCCGGTGCGCGTGAGGTAGGCGGGCGAGGCCATCAGGCGGAACTCGATGGTCATGATGGGGCGGGCGACCAGTCCGGGGTCCAGCCGGTCGGGCGCCGTGGCGCGCAAGGCGAGGTCGAAGCCCTCGTCGACCAGGTTGACGATGCGGCCGGAGAGGTCGAGGTCGAGGCAGACGTCGGGATAGCGGCGGTTGTAGTCGGCCATCATGTCCACGAAGGTGCCGCTGGCGATCCACACCGGCGCGCTGAGCTTGAGGATGCCGCGCGGCGCCAGCGTGGCGTTGCCGATCGCCGCTTCCACCTCGTCGAGGCCTTCGAGCACCTGCCGGGTCTGGTTGAAATAGAGCGTGCCGGCCTCGGTGAGGCTGACGCGCCGGCTCGTCCGGTTGAGAAGGCGGCTGCCCAGCCGGTTTTCCAACTGCATGACATGCTTGCTGGCCATGGCCGGCGACAGGCCCAGGCGGTCGGCGGCGGCGGTGAAGCTCTTGAGTTCGGCGACGGCGCAGAACACCCGGAGGCTGGTCAGCGTGTCCATGGATCATCAACACTCAGGAAATGGTTCATCAATATTCGGCAGATTGATCCTTCAGGAGGAAAAGATCAATCTCCGGATAACGAGACCGGCGGGCAGGCTTTCCGAAGGTTTCACTCTCCGCGCCGTCGCGGCGGGCTTCTGAAGGATCAATCCGATGACAGCTTCCCGACTTCCGACCTATTTCATCAGCCATGGCGGTGGGCCGTGGCCCTACATGACCGGCGCGTTCCGCAGCAATTTCGCTGTGCTGGAACAGTCGCTCAACGACATGCGCGGTGAGCTCGGCGATAAGCCGAAGGCCATTCTGGTCGTCACCGGCCATTGGGAAACGCCCGGCTTGGCCATTTCCTCGGGCGTCCAGCCGGGCATGGTCTACGACTATTCCGGCTTCCCCGATTACCTCTACCACATCGCCTACACCGCGCCCGGCTCGCCGGAGCTGGCGAACCGCGTACGGCAGCTGCTGGGCGTGGCCGGCATCGACGCCACGCTCGACCCGACGCGCGGCTTCGACCACGGCACCTTCTCCATCCTGAAGCCGCTCTATCCGGACGAGGACGTGCCGGTGGTGCAGCTGTCGCTCGATGCAAACCTCGATCCGGCGCTGCACCTGGCGGTCGGCCGGGCGCTCGCCCCGCTCCGCGACGAGGGCGTGCTGATCGTCGGCAGCGGCCTCAGCTATCACAACCTCCAGGCCATGCGCGGCACGGGCGGCTACGAACCGTCGCGCCGTTTCGACGCCTGGCTGCAGGAAACGCTGCTTCACGAGCCGAGCAAGACGCGCACCGAACGGCTGATCGACTGGGAAAAGGCACCGGCCGCCCGCGCGGCGCACCCGCGTGAAGACCACCTGATCCCGCTGATGGTGGTGGTGGGCGCCGCCGAAAGCGAGCCGGGCGCCATCACCTATCACCAGACCGATTTCTTTGGCGGCCTGACCGCCTCGAGTTTCAGATTTGGGCAAGTGCCCGAAGCCGCCTGAGGCTCTCACCGCCTGAGATTTTGACCGCCTGACCACCCCTTAAAACCGGAGACACACCATGATCGACACTTCCGTATGGGCCCCGCGCGGGCTTGCCGTCCTGCGTATCGTCACCGCGCTGCTGTTCCTTGAGCACGGAACCATGAAGTTCTTCGGCTTCCCGGTCTCGATGGGCGATGGTGCGCTGCCGCCGCTGATGATCGTGGCCGCCGCCATCGAGGTGATCGCCTCGCTGATGATCATCGCCGGCTTCTACACCCGCGTTGCCGCCTTCATCGCCTCCGGCCAGATGGCCGTCGCCTATTTCATGGCCCACGCGCCGCAGAGCTTCTGGCCGGCCGTCAACCAGGGCGAATCCGCCATCCTCTACTGCTTCATCTTCCTCTACATCGCGCTGGCCGGCGCCGGCGCCTGGGCCGTGGATAATTCCCGCCGCGTCGCGCTGGCATAAGGGACGCCAAGGATCCGCTTGCCGCGGCAAACATCAGGGGCGCAGCCGGAAGGCCGCGCCCTTTTTGCTGCTTGGAAAGGGCGACCTATTTCGGCCAGGAGTTCCATCCGGATCGAGGTCGGTGCGAGCGTCGCAAAAAGCCAATTGCCGTGGCAATTTTGGAGAGTGCATGGTGTTATGCGCTCTCTTTGGTGATGGCGGCGCGGCTGAGCTGGCGCCGATCGAGGCCGGTGATTCAGATGCTGTGGCTCGTTCTTAAATATTACGGCTTCACGTTCAAGATGATGTTCGCCTTTACTATCCTTATACTATCTTTTTTGAATCTTATCTATTGTACAATTATAAGTGAACGTCTAGTAAAGAAGTACCATGACGCGTTTATGTCCCGTTCTCACTGGCCGATTATGAAGAAAAGAAACAATATTCCTGAGTATGATCGGCGCAGATATAAAACGATCACCAGAATTTATTATGTCGGGCAGTTTGGGCTGATGGCGATCTTCTTCGGTGTCGGCGCTCTGGCAAAGCACTTCCGCTGGTAAGCCGTCATCTGGGGGCGCCACCCGAAGGCCAAACGAAAAGAGCGCGACCTCATCGGCCGCGCCCTTGATCAGTCTGGTGGGGAGCCTTACGCCGCGCGGAAACGGGATTTGATGCCGCTCCAACCGGTCTGCGAGGGGCCTCTCCGGGGAGCGGCTCCTCGCGCTTTTGGGTTCGTGGCTACCGGACCGACCGGATCATGGTGATCATGACGACGCCGATGAGGGCGACGACGGCGACCATCGGAAAGATCATCTGATAGCCCATGGCCGAGATCGCGATGGCGGCGATGGCCGGCCCGAGGATCTGTCCGCCGGTGTTGGCGAGGTTGAGCACGCCGAGATCCTTCGCCGCCGTTTCGGCATTGGGCAGCACCTCGACGTTGAGCGCCTGATCGACCGAGTTGAAGATGCCGCTGCCGATGCCGGCGATCAGCGCGTAGACCAGCATGGTCCATGGCTGGGTGGAGAAGAACGGCACCAACGCACCGATGGCGACCAGAAGACCGGCCAGAGCGACCGGCCCCTTGCGGCGACCGATCCTGTCGGAGATCGGGCCGGCCACCAGGGCCATGCCCAGCGCCGTGACCATCAGGATGATCGAGATCAGTTCGATCTGGTGGCCGACCTCGTCCTGCGTGACCTTGAGATAGTCGGTCAGGATGAACAGCTGATAGCCCTGGATGGCGAAGGTCGCCGTGGTGATCATCAGCTTGCCGAACAGGGCAAGATAGTAGTCGCGGGCGTTGCGGCGCGGAATGCTGAAGTTGTCCAGGATCATGTCGCGATTGAGGACGCGCTTCGGCATCGACTTGCTGGACGCCTCGCGCATGATCAGGGCGGCAATCGGCCCGGAGACCAGAATCAGCACCGCCATGGAGGTAAAGCCGGTCGTGAGATCGCCGAGGAAGCGGGCATTGATGAACTGTCCGCCGTAGATGCCGAGCGTGAAGCCGAAGGCGTAGATCGACGAGATCGTGCCGCGATGGGCCGGGGCGATCCGGTCGGAGATCACCGCCAGCAACGGGGCGACGATGGCGTTCAGGAACACCTGGAAGATGCACCACTCGACGAGCAGCATCGAAACGCTGTCCGTCCGACTCATGACGATGAGCATCGCCGCCGAGCCGACGGAGCCGGCGATCAGCCAGGGCGTGCGGCGACCGAGCCGCGAGCGCGTCAGGTCGGAGAGGGCGCCGATCAGGATGTTGGCGATGGTGGCGACGACCATCGCCGAGATCGACAGCATGGCGATGATGTTGGCCTTGTTGCCGGGGTCGATGATGGCGACGCGCCCCGGCAGCAGCACGGTGGCGGTGCCGAAGTAGGGCCCGAGCCAGAGCAGCACGCCGACGCAGAGCGCGATGCCGAGGCGATAGGGGATTTGCGGTTGCTCGGCATCGCTGATGGAGGCCGACCAGGCGGCGACAGACTCGGTCTGTCGGGACGAAACAACGGTCATGGGAAATCTCCGAAGGGGATCAACCACGCCGTCGGGCTCTGAGAGCCTGACCCGAAACTCTACTGGGGCGGGCATCTAGCTTCGAATTCTGCGCTTCCGGTGCTCACGAACCTCAAGTTCGCTCCGCTCCGGTTCTCAAATCCATCGCTATCTGCCGCACCCCAGCGAATTTCGAGTCAGGCTCTGCGGTCCGGCGGCGGGAAAGGCCAATTCGCTGGTGGCAAGGCGAGTTAGTTGCCGGCGACCTTGACGGTGGTTGACAGGCGATCGGGATCGCCCCAGCAGGCGGCGGCCTCGATTGAGACCAATCCGGCGGCGACGCGGATGCGGCGCGAAGCGGCATCCCAGCGGCCGAGCGGCGAGAGAGAGGCCGTCAGCTCGACCGTCTTGCGCTTCCCGGCGGCGAGCTCGACGACGGCAAAGCCGAGAAGCTCGCGCTCGTCCGCACGGTCGCCGTCACGACGCGCGCCATAGACCTGCACCACGTGATGGCCGGCCACGGCGCCGGTGTTGGCGACGCTGACGCTGACCCGGACGCCGTCCTGGCCGGCGGGCTCGACGCGCATGTCGGCAAGCCGGTAGGTCGAGTAGGACAGGCCGAAACCGAGTGGGAAATCGGCGTCGACGCCGTTCTTCTGCATCAGCCGGTGGCCGTACCAGTGATCGTAGGTGATCGCCTTGGCGTCCTTGTCGAAGACCGGCGTATCCCTGGCGTCGGCCGGAATGGGGTAGGGCAGGCGGCCGCCGGGGTTGCTTTTCCCGAGCAGGATATCGGCCAGCGCGTGGCCGCCTTCCATGCCGGCGTACCAGCCGAGCAGGATGCCGGGCACCAGATCCTTCCAGTCGTGGACGATGACGGCGCCGGCTGTCTCGATGACCACGATGGTGCGGGCATTGGCGGCGGCGACGGCCTTGATCAGGGCGACATCCTCGGCGAGCAGTTCCAGCGACAGGCGGTCGCCACCGGCCTTGCCGCCGCCGACGACGCTGGTGCCGCCGCCGAGCGAGGCAAGCACCTTGTCGCGCTGGCGCCGTTCCCCGTCGGTCAGGGCATCGGGATAGAGCGCCAGAAGGTCGGCGCGGCTGGCCACCGAGCCATCGACGAACTCGCCTTCGTCGGCCGACGTGTAGCCGACGACGACGATGGCGGCATCCGCGCCCGCCGCCAGCGCGGCGGCCTTGGCGGCATCGCCGCTGGCATCGGAATGAACGAGAACGCCGGAGCCGGCGAGCGCCTTGGTCAGCCCGGCGAGCGGGGTGACGACATAGGGCGCGCGCACCGACGACGAGCCGAGATCGCCGGTGTTGGCGGTGTCGCACAGCCGGCCGACGACGGCCAGCGAGGCGAGCTTGGGCGGGTTGAGCGGCAGCACCGGCGCGCCGGCCACCTTTTCATTGCGGAGCAGCACCATGGAGCGCTCGGCAACCTGACGCGCCAGGGCGACGTGGTCCGCCGAGGCGACCACCGAGGCGTCGGGCTCGGCGGCGTCGCGCTCTGCGTAGAAGCGCAACTGGGTGCTCAGGATGCGCAGGGCGGCGCGCTCGACGTCGGCCCAGGTGCATTTGCCGCTGTCGAGGTCGGCCTGCAACCGCTCGCCGCGCTGCTGGCGCATCGGCGCCTCGATATCCAGCCCGGCAACCAGTGCCTTGCCGCCGTCGCGCATGCCCCAGATGAAGTCGGTGATGACGAAGCCCTGGAAATGCCAGGTGTCGCGCAAGGTGGTGGTCAGCAGGTCGGCATTCTGGCCGGCCCAGGTGCCGTTGACCGAGTTGTAGGAACTCATCACCGCGAAGGCGCCTTCGTCGATGACGCGCTTGAAATGCGGCAGGAAGGTTTCCTGCAGGTCGGCCTGAGCAATGGTGACGTCGACCGAGAAGCGGGCGTTTTCCATGCTGTTGAGGGCGAAATGCTTGGCGCAGGCCATGGCATGGTGCTGGATGCCGCGCGTCAGCGCCGCGCCCATTTCGCCGAGGATCACCGGCTGGTCGGAATAGGTCTCCTGCACCCGGCCCCAGGCCGGATGACGCGGCAGGTTGATGCAGACGCCGCCGAAGAAGTTGGCGCCGAGGGCGCGGATTTCCTGGCCGATGGCCGTGCCGACCTTTTCCTCGAGCCCGACATCCCACGTGGCGCCACGTGCCATCGAAACGGGAAAGCAGGTGGAGCGGCCGAGAACCGAGCCGCGCGGGCCGTCGGCAAAGCGCACGCCGGGCACGCCCAGCCTGTCCACCGCGCCCATGACGTAGGGGTAAATGTTGTAGCCGTCTTCCACGAGGCTCAGCATGCCCTCCCAGAACGGCTGGTCGCCGTCCAGGAGCCCGAGGCGTTCGGAAACGGTCATCCTGGCAAATAGCGCGCGCGCCTCGGCTTGCGGGTCGGCGCCGGCGCGAACCTTTTTGACGGCGTGGGTGAAGGTGTCTGGCGCCAGCGACACAGCGTCGGGCGCCGCCTCCTGGTGGGGGCGGTGGTCGGTCATGCTAGTCCTCCCTCGAAAACCTCAATGCTCGCTACTTAATACATACTAGGTATTCTGTAAAGCCCGGAGCGGGCGAACACAGCGGCGAAAAGATGTGCTATAAGAAGGCCATCCGTGAATTTACGAGGAGAGCTGATTCCTTGCCCCGCGACCTCTCACCGCCGCGCAGACCCACCCGCGAGCGCAAATCGGCCGACGAACGCCGGTCGCAGATCATCGAGGCGGCGACCATGCTGATTGCCGAGCGCGGCTTCTGGGGGGTGACCTTGCGGGATGCCGCCGTGTTGTGCGGGATCACCGAGGCGGGCGTTCTGCATCACTTTCAGAACAAGGCGCGGCTGTTGATCGCGGTGCTGGAATATCGCGACGAGGCCGACTTTCAGGCGCTGACCAACCTCCTGGGGATGGGGCGAGCGGATATCGATCTCGATCCGCTGCCGGCCACGCTGCGCCAGCTGTGCACCGCGCTGATCATTCGCAACGCCGGCCAGCCGGAAATCGTCCGGCTGTACAGCGTGCTCAACGCGGAAGCGCTGGAGCCGACGCACCCCGCCTATGACTATTTCCAACGGCGGGAAGACATGGCGCTGTCGCTGTTCGCCAGGTCGCTGCGCGGCGTCGACAACGCCGACCACGTGGCGCGGCATGTGCTGGCGATGATGGACGGGCTGCAGCTGCGCTGGTTGCGCAAGCCGGACCAGATCGATCTCCTGGAGGAATGGAACAGCCTGTTCGACCGCGCCTTCGCGCACCTCGGCCATGAGCGCGCCCAGTAAAAAGGGCGCCGCCCGCCAAGGCCACGCCCTTTTGGCTGTTGAGGATCTTGAGGCCTATATCAGCCGTCCGCTCTGCCGTCCTGAGGTCCTGCGCCTAAAGCGCAGGATGACATCTTGTGGGGACGGGGTGTACCTCTATGCATCTCTTTTCTTTATATAAAACTGTCATCCCCGCGAGAGGCGGGGGAGGGCGCCCCATACCAACCGAATAACCTGCCCGCGAGTTCGGCAACCACATCAGCGACGCCGTTGGTCAGCCTTTGAATGGCGGGAAGCCGTTGGGGGCGGAGTGGGGGCTCCAGGCCGATTTCGCCCCCGGGAACACGTAGTGGTTACCCGCCTTGCCGGTACACGGGAAAAGAACAAGACTGACTGCGATACCTTGGCGACAAGCCGCCTCCTCAACGCGACCGGGGACGATCCGTCGATTACGTTGCCGAACGTTTGGGTCGTATCGGTCCGTCGTCTTGAAGTGGGCAGGACACTCAAGCTTCCGCGGTCCCGGAAAATGGAACCGGATCACAGTCATTGGCAGAGAGCATCATGCGCTTGTTGAAGTTTGGGATAGTCGCTGTCGTCGCTGTCGTTGCCAGTCTCTGGTTGACCAGGGTTTACGCTGCCGATGAGGGCCATTTCAAAACGCCGGAAGAGGCCATTACCGCCTTCATGGATGCGCTGAAGAAACAGGATTTCGAGGCAATTCTGGCAACAACGGCCGTCGATCGCATGAGCTCGGGTTACGACTTCGTCGCGCAAGCCGAGCAGATCAAGGTGATCATGCCATACTACGCCATGCCGACCAGCGATCCCTTTTTCATCTCGGTCAACAAAGCCATCTACACAGCGGAATTTGCCAGAAGTGTCCAGTATTTCACATACAGCCTGATGATGACAAACAATCCAGTGATCATAGACGCGCTTCGGGAGGGCCACACCTACGCTAATCCAAACTACCCGACGGCTGCGAGGGACATGTTTGACGCTGTGCAGGCAAAGCGCCTGTCAGAGCTTTCAATTTCGAAAATCGGCACCCCATTGCCGGAGAAAGTGAACAGCGAAAGGCAACAGCGCCTTTTTTCCAAACACGCCAAGATCTTTCAGGGTGACGCCGCAACTGAGCGTGTGGCCCTTCTTTCGTTCGATGGCCTCGACTTTCTGGTCGGCTTCAGTCTGATCCGTTACGGCGATGACTGGCTTGTCGAACGCATGATGTCGTGGATAGCTGAGACCAGTCTTTTTGCCCCCGCCAAGCGGATCACGCCGGATGAATTCGAAGCGCTGATCCGCTAGAGCATTCGCCGACCAGATTGAAACATCTGGTCGCTGAGCGAATGCTCCAGATTCATTTGCTGGAGCAGCCGCTTTTCGATCAGGTTGATTCAACC
>JAGSYU010000170.1 GCA_018262575.1 Pseudomonadota bacterium
GTGTCGATGATCTCGCAGACATCGATGCTGAAGGGGCAGACGACCGAGCTGTGGGCGCCGCTCGACGCGGCCAAGATCAAGAACCTCGACAGCCTGATCCCGGCCTTCGTCAACAAGTATCCCGATGGCCGCATCGCCGGTGTCGGTGCCGTTGCCTGGTATGTGACGCTGGTCTCCAACACCGACGTCTACAAGGAGGCGCCGACGTCCTGGGCCTTCCTGTGGGATTCCTCCAACGCCGACAAGCTCGGCCTGATGGCGCTGGTCTCCAACTCCTTCCTGTTGGAAGTGACGGCCAAGACCTTCTTCGGCGGTACCAATGCGCTCGATACCGAGGAGGGCATCCTCAAGGTGTTCGCCAAGCTGGCCGAACTGAAGGGCAACGTCCGCCTGTGGTACCGCGACGAGGCGCAGTTCGAGCAGGCGCTGAAGTCGGGCGAAATTCCGATGGGCCAATACTATCATGACGTCACCGGCCTCGCGCGCGCCGACGGCTTTCCCGTTCGCTCCACCTTCCCCAAGGAAGGCGGCATCCTCGATTCTGGCTGCTGGGCGCTGTCCAAGGCGTCGAAGAAGGTCGAGGAGGCACATCTGTTCATCGACTACATGAGCCAGCCGTCGATCCAGGCACTGGTGACGCGCAAGGTCGGCACGGCGCCCACCGTCAAGCGCTCGCTCACCGACCTCACCGACGCCGAGTTCGCCGCAGCTTCGCCGCAGCATCGTCGGAGATCGCCCCGATCATTCCGCGCTATGACATGCAGGTCGCGAAGGCCGACTGGCTGAGCGAGAAGTGGACCGAACTGATCGTCGGCTGACCAATCTCGTCCTATCCGGCGTCCCGCTACCCACGCGGGGCGCCCCCTTTTCACGCTACGGAAATCCTCATGTCGGGACTGGTACTCAAGGGCGTCAGCCGGGACTTCGGCCCGGTCAAGGCGGTGAACGACGTCGACCTCGCCCGGTCAAGGCGGTGAACGACGTCGACCTCGAGGTGCCCAACGGCCGCTTCGTCTGTCTGCTCGGGCCATCGGGCTGTGGCAAGACAACGCTGCTCCGGATGATCGCTGGCCTCGACCTGCCGACGACCGGCACCATCTCCATCGACGGCGAGGACATCACCCGACTGCCCACCCACAAGCGCAACCTTGGCATGGTCTTTCAGTCGCTGGCGCTGTTTCCGCATCTGACCGTCGGCGGCAATATCGCCTACGCCCTCCGGATTCGCGGCCTTTCCAGGGAAGAACAGGCCAGCCGCGTCGAGGAACTGCTCACCCTCGTCCACCTGCCGGGCTATGGTGATCGCCCTGTTTCTAAGTTGTCGGGCGGCCAGCGCCAGCGCGTCGCCATCGCCAGGGCGCTCGCCGTCAGCCCACGCCTGTTTCTCCTCGACGAGCCTTTGTCGGCGCTCGATGCCAAGCTCCGGGAGGCGATGCAGGTGGAGCTTCGCCAGCTGCAGCAGCAGCTCGGCATCACCACCATCGTCGTCACCCATGATCAGCGCGAGGCGATGACCATGGCCGACACGGTGATCGTCATGCAAAGCGGCGAGATCCGTCAGGCGGCATCGCCGGTCGAGATTTACCGGAAGCCGACGGACGCCTTCGTCGCCGACTTCATCGGCTCGACCAACCTGATCGACATCGGCCGCGACGGTGACCGCGCCGTGCTGCTCGGTCGTCCCTCCGCCGTCGTGATGCCCTATGGCGTCTCGAAGGCCACGCTGTCGGTACGGCCCGAGGACGTCGAGCTCACTGCGCCATCCCCGGACCTGCCGGAGGCGACCATCACCTTCGTGCGTGATCTCGGCGGCGCCATTGAATTCTTCCTCGACGCCGGCGGCACACAGGTCGTCGCCGTCACCAGTCCACGCGCTCGTCCCCAAGTGACGGTGGGCGACCGCGTCGGCCTTCGCCTCGATCCCGCCCGCTCCGTGGTGCTCACCCGATGAGACGCGAACCGGCCCGCGGCCTTCTCCAGCACCTGCCGGTGATCTTTCCCGGCCTGATGCTGACCGTCTTCTTCATCGTGCCCTTCGGCACCATGGTCATGGTCAGCTTCTTTCGCCGCCAGCCGGGCGGCTTCTACGTGCCGGATTTCGTGCTCGCCAACTATGCCCGCTTCCTGACGCCCTTCTTCGGCAACGTCCTCGCTTTCTCGCTCTATCTCGCCGTCGCCGTGGCGGTGGTGTCGCTCGTCATCGCCGTTCCCTTCACCTACCTGATCGCCCGCGCGCCACGGCAGACGCAGGTGATCTGGCTGGTGGCGCTGTTGTCCATCCTGTCGCTGTCGGAAGTGATCATCGGCTTTGCCTGGTCGACACTGCTGTCGCGCACCGCCGGCATTACCAACCTCCTCGTCTGGCTGGGTCTGATGGGGGCGCCGCAGGCGCTGGTACCCGGCTTTTCCGCCGTATTGACCGGCATGGTCTATCAGGCGATGCCCTATGCCGTGCTGGTGCTCTACCCGTCCATGGTGCGGCTCGACCCGACGTTGACCGAGGCAGCCCGCACGCTGGGCGCGTCGCCGCTCAAGGCCTTCTTCACGGTGGTGTTGCCGGCGCTGCGGACGACGCTGATCGCCACGCTGATCATGGCCTTCATCTTCGCGCTTGGGTCTTATCTCCTGCCGCAGATCCTGGGACGGCCGAGCCACTGGACGCTGTCGGTGCTGATCACCGACCAGGCGCTTTACCAGTCCAACATGCCGTTCGCGGCGGCGATGGCCGTCTTCCTGGTGCTGGTGTCGCTGGCGCTCGTCACGCTGACGATGTTCGCCGGCAAGAAGCTGGAGGCCTGAGATGGATCGCTTGTTCTCTCGCCTCTACCTTGCGCTGGTCGGCATCTTTCTGGCCGCGCCGATCGTCGTCGTCACCGGCGTCTCCTTCAACGAAAAGCAGAACCTCGCCTTCCCGCCGCAGGGCTTCTCGCTTCACTGGTTCGCCGAGATCTTCGTCAATCCTGAGTGGTTCAGGGCGCTGATCGCCTCGGTCCTGCTGGCCGTTACCTCGGCGGCGCTCGCCGTCGTCATCGCTCTGCCGCTCGCCTGGTTCCTGTGGCGGCGCATCGCCCCGTGGGCACAGGTGTTCCAACTGCTCGGCGTCGCCCCCTTCACGCTGCCGCCGGTGATCACCGCGCTGGGCTTTCTCACCTTCTGGGCGACGTCCGGCTTCTATGGCCAGGCGTGGACGGCGGTGATTGCCCACGCCATCTTCTTCGTGACGCTGCCGCTCGTCACGCTGACGCTCGGCTTCTCGTCGATCGACCGCTCGCTGACCGAGGCCGCCGCCACCATGGGCGCCGACGACCGAACGGTGTTCCGCACCGTCGTGCTGCCGTTGATCCTGCCCTACGTCGTCTCCGGCTATGCCTTCGCCTTCGTGCTGTCGCTCAACGAATATATCGTCGCCTACATGACCATCGGCTTCGTGCGCGAGACGCTGCCGATCAAGGTGTTCAATGCGCTGCGCTACGGTTACACGCCGACCATGGCAGCTGTGTCGGTGCTGTTTGTAGCGGTAACGGCGGCAGTGTTCGGCCTGATCGCCCGCTTCGGCGATCTGCCAAGGCTGATGGGCGCCCTGTCTTCGAAGGATTGATGCATCCGTCCCAAAAGTTGCAGACTTTTGGGGCGGATGCGCAGAAAAGTCCGACTGTTCAGATCACCTTGCCGGGGTTGAGGAGGCCGTGGGGATCGAGCGTCGCCTTGAGCCGGCGCATCAGCGCGATTTCGGCCTCCGAGCGGCTATGGCCGAGCCAGCCGCGCTTCAGCGCGCCGATGCCGTGCTCGGCGGATACCGAGCCCGCAAAGGCCCGCGTCACGCCATAGACCACGCGCTCTACCGCATGATGGCCGGCCGGACCGGCCTCTGGCACCGATGCCATCACGTGGATGTTGCCATCGGCGGCGTGGCCGAAAAACACCGCCCGGCAGGTCGGCAGTTCGCGCGCCAAGGTCGATCGGCAGGCCTCCACGAAGCGGCCGACCTCGCCCGGCGGCAGGCCGACGTCGAAGCTTTCGTGTGCGCCGAGCACCGGCTCGATCTCGGCCGAGGCGTCGCGGATCGCCCAGAAGGCGTCCATGTCGGCCAGCGACTGCGCCAGCATGGCGTCCTCGACAAGCCCCGCCTCGAAGATGCCCTCGAGAAAGCCTTCGAAGACCGCGCCGTCGCGCGCCTCGTCGCGGCCGTGGCCCTCGATCAGCAGATAGAGGCCGTGCCTGTCGGCGAAGGGATCGCGGCGGCCGGGCACGTTTTCGGTCACCATGGACCAATAATCCGGCCACATCACCTCGAAGGCGGACAGCATCGGCCCGAGATCGGCGCGGGCGCTGGCGAGGATATCGGCGGCCGCCTCGAAGTCGCGGACGGCGACCAGCGCGAGCCCGGTCCAGCGGGGCAGGGGTTGAAGCGCAAACACCACCCGCGTCACCACGCCGAGTATGCCCTCGGAGCCGGCAAACAGCTGCTTGAGGTCGAGGCCGGCATTGTTCTTCAGCATCTTGTTGAGCGAGCCGATCACCGTGCCGTCGGCGAGCACCGCCTCAAGGCCGAGCAGCGAGGCGCGCGTCATGCCGTAGCGCAGCACACGGTTGCCGCCGGCATTCGTCGCCACGATGCCGCCGGCCGTTGCCGTGCCGCGCGCGCCGAAGTCGATCGGGAACAGAAGTCCCTCGGCCTCAGCCGCCCGCTGCATCGCCTCAAGCGGCGTGCCGGCTCGCGCCGTCAGCGTCATGGCGCGGCCGTCGATGTCCTCGATGCCGACCAGCCGTTCGAGCGACAGCGCCAGCGAACCTGGCGCCGGGGTCGCCCCGCCACAAAGGCCGGTGAGGCCGCCCTGCACGGTGACGGCGAGATGATGGCGGCAGGCGATGGCAAGCGCCGCCGCTACCTCATCCGTCGACGCCGGCCTCAGCACGGCGAGCGGCGTTTGCGATGGCAGCACCGAGGCGTCAGCGCGATTGCGAGCCGGTATGTCGTCACCGCCCAGGAAGCCGGCCGTGCCCAGTGCTGCCCGCAGCTCCGAAAAAGCCTGTGCTTCGCCGCGCCTGTCCATCTCGCCGCTCCCATCGTTCCATCCGGCAGCGGCATAGCATGCCCACCGGCTGGCGTGACAGCCGGATCGGGAATCCCGGCTCAGGAATAGACGCGGACGAGATGATTCTCTCGGTGCTCAATCAGATGACCGCCAAACCGGGCGGTGTCGGTGACAAGGCCGAGGTCCTTGAGTTCCGCGTCGCTCCATCGCGTATGGAGATGCGGCACGGCGTCGAGCAGGGACCGGGTATAGGGGTGCTGCGGGTCGCCGAACACCCGGTCGGTCGCCCCCATTTCAACGATGACCCCCTTCTGCAGGATGATGATCCGGTCGGAGATATAGTTGCCCAGGGCGAGATCGTGGGTGACGAAGATGATCGACAGGCCCTTGCTCTTCAGGTCGCCAAGAAGGTTGAGCACGTCGATGCGCGTCGAGGCGTCGAGCATCGAGATGATCTCGTCGGCAACCAGCACGCGAATGTCGAGGACGAGCGCCCGCGCAATCAACAGGCGCTGCAACTGGCCGCCGCTCATCTGGTGCGGATACTTGTCGAGAGCGGAGACCTCAAGTCCGACGGCATTGAGCGCGCCGGACAAGCGTGTCTCCCAGGCTGCAACATCGAGATCGGACAGGAACTCACGGCGGATGGTGCGGAAAACGCGGCCGACCTTGAAGATTGGGTTGAACGAGCTGAACGGGTCCTGGAACACGCCCTGCACGCGGCGGTAATAGGATTTCAGCGCGCTGCCCTTCAGCTTCGAGATGTCCTCGCCGTCGAAGGTGATGCGGCCTTCGCTGACCGAGGTGAGGCGCAGGATCATCCGCCCGACGGTGGTC
The DNA here is from genome assembly GCA_018262575.1 of Pseudomonadota bacterium. GTDB lineage: Bacteria > Pseudomonadota > Alphaproteobacteria > Rhizobiales > Pleomorphomonadaceae > Pleomorphomonas. The sequence goes on from JAGSYU010000170.1 coordinate 5,874, forward strand.
TTGCCGGAGCCGCTCTCGCCGATCAGCGACACCACCTCGCCGGGTTTCACCTCGAAGTCGATGTCGTGGATCACCTTGGCCTTCTTGCCGCCGAAGGCGCCGGAGCGGAATACCTTGGATACGTTCTCAACCTTGAGCATGGGCGTCCGCCTTCCAGCAAGCGACCTGATGGCCGGGGGCGATATCGATGAACGGCGGTTCCTCGACGCATTTTCCGAAGGCCAGCGGGCAACGGTCGCGGAAGCGGCAGCCCTGCGGTGGGTCGAGGAGGGATGGTGGCCGGCCCTTGATGCCCGGTAGCCGCCGATCCTCAAAGCGGATGCCCACCTCGGGCAGCGAGCCGAGCAACAGGCGCGTGTAGGGGTGCGCCGGTGCCTCGATAATGGTGCGCGTCGGCGCCTTCTCGGCCAGCTTGCCGGCATACATGATCAGGATGCTGTCGGCGATCTGGGCGAGGATGGCGAGGTCGTGGGTGACGACGATCATCGACTTGACGTAGCCGCGGTCGCGGAACTCCACCAGCGCGCCGGCCACCTTCTTCTGCGAGGCGACATCGAGTGCCGAGGTCACCTCGTCGGCGATCAGCAACGATGGGTCGAGCAGCGTCGACAGCACCATGACGACGCGCTGCTTCATGCCGCCGGAGAGTTCGATCGGATACATGCCGAGCACGTCGGGCGTCAGGCCGAGGACGGCGAGGCGTCGTTCGAGTTCGGGCCGCAGCGTTGCGCCCTTGATGCCGCGCGCTTCCAGCAGCTCGTTGATCATCCGGCCGATGCGCCGTGTCGGGTTGAGCGCGCTCATGGCATATTGCGGCACGATCGACACGTGGCGGAAGCGATAGGGGTTCATCGCCCGGTCGTCAGCGATCGGCAGCGTCGCGCCGTCGAGCGTCACTTGCCCGCCGACATACATCATGCGTTCTTCGAGGCGGATCAGCGCCTTGCCGAGCGTCGACTTGCCGCAGCCGGACTCGCCGGCCAGCCCCATGATTTCGCCATCGCGGACGGAGAAGCTGACGCCATCGAGGGCTTTGACGCTGCCGGCCAGCGTCCGGTAGTGGATCTTGAGGTCGGATACCGCCAGCATGTCAGAGCGCCCTCAGCTTGGGATTGAACACCTCGTCGAGGCCGACGTTCATGACGTAGAGCGAGCCGACGACGGCGGTGATGGCGAGGCCCGGCGGTACGAACCACCACCACATGCCAAGCTGCAGCGCGGCGTTCATCACCGAATAGTTCATCATCAGGCCAAGCGAGATGGAATCGGTCGGCCCGAGCCCGATGAAGTCGAGCGTCGCGGCGGTGAGGATAGAGCCGCCGAACAGCAGGATGAAGGTCATCACCAGATAGGAGCTCATGTTCGGCGCGATCTCGCCGAAGATGATCCTGAGCGTGCTCTCGCCGTTGAGGCGGGCCATGCCGACGAAGTCGCGCGAGGTCAGCGAAAAGGTCTGGGCGCGGATGGCGCGGGCCGCCCATGGCCAGGAGGTGAGGCCGATGAACATCGCTTCCGTGCCGAGGCCGCGCACGCTGAGATAGGCGGCGACCACCAGCAGCACCGCGAAGGTGGGGATGACCAGCACCACGTTGGTCAGCATGTTCAGCACCTCGTCGATCATGCCGCCGCGGTAGCCAGCGAAGAAGCCGACGAACATGCCGATCACCGCCGCCGTGACGCCGCCGAGCGCGCCGACGATGAAGCTCGAGCGCAGCCCGTGGACGAACTGCGAGAACACGTCCTGGCCGAACAGGGTGGTGCCGAACCAGTAGTCGGCCGATGGCGGCAGGCCGGGCGGCGCGTCGAAGGTCATCGGCGGGTGGACGGCCAGCATCGGCCCGAAGATCGCCACCAGCAGGAAGACGGCGAAGATGAAGGCGCCGATCAGCAGCTTGGTGTTGCGAAGGGCAAAGTAGATCGCCTCGTTGCGGCCGGCCTTGCCTGCCGGAGAGGCCGATGCGGAACCGGTAGTGCTCGTCATGCCGCATCTCCTTGCAGTCCGACGCGGGTACGCGGATCGACGATGACGTAGACGACGTCGACGATCAGGTTGGCGACCAGCACGCCGACGATGATGAACAGGAACACGCCCTGGATCACGAAATAGTCCTGGTTCTGGATGCCCGACAGCACCAGCCAGCCGAGGCCCGGATAGGAGAAGACGATTTCGGTGACCAGCGCGCCGCCAATCACGGCGCCGAGTTGCAGCGCCAGACCGGTGATCTGCGGCAGCATGGCATTCCGGAAGGCGTATTTGCGGACGAGCCGATGCGGGGCGCCAAGCGCC
>JAGSYU010000289.1 GCA_018262575.1 Pseudomonadota bacterium
ATCGATGATCATTGCGATGAGGATAATAAGGCCGGTGGCGAGAAGTTGATAGAACGCCTGAACGTTCATCAGCGTCAGGCCGTTGCGCATGGCGCCGAGGATGATGGCGCCGAGCAGCGTGCCGATGATCGAGCCCTTGCCGCCCATCAGCGAGGCGCCGCCAATGGCCGAGGCGGCGATGGCGTCCAACTCCCACAGGTTGCCGAGGATGGGTTCGGCGGCGCCGAGCCGGCCGACCAGGATGGCGGCGGTCAGCGCGGCCAGGAAGCCGGAGATGACGTAGGCGGCGATCTTGGTGGCGGCGATCGGCACGCCGGCGATATAGGCCGCTTCCTCGTTGCCGCCGACGGCCAGCAGATACTCGCCGAGCGGCGTCTTCTTGAGGATGACCCAGGCGACGATGGCGACCATGGCGACGATCAGGATCGACGAGGGGACGCCGAACACCGTGCCGTTGAAGATGGCGCGGTAGCTGGCGGGAATGCCCAGCACCGGATTGCCGCCGGTGTAGATCAGCGCCAGTGCCCGGTAGGTGCTGAGCGTGCCGAGCGTGACGATGAACGGCTGCAGGCCGACCACCGCCACCAGGACGCCGTTGATCAGGCCGCAGAGCGCGCCGAGCATCAGACCGGCTAGGATGGCCAGCGGTACGGGGACGCCGGCCAACAACAGCGAGCCGGAAATGACGGCCGACAGCGCCGCCGTCGGCCCGACCGACAGGTCGATGCCACCCGACACGATCACCAGCGTCATGCCCAAGGCGAGGCCGGCGTTGAGGCTCGACTGCTGCAGGATGTTGAGAAGGTTGCGCTCGGACAGGAAGCCCGGCGCCAACAGCGCGAACACCACGAGGATGATGACGAGGCCGATCAGCGTACCGGCATCGCGCAGGGCAAGCGTGCGCCGGCCCGGCCGGTCGGCGCCTTGGGTATTGAGGAGAGACGACATGAGGAGCACCCGTCAGGAAGGGGAGGTGGATCGGCTGGCGTAGCCGGGAATGGCGTGGGCGACGATGGCCTGCTCGGTGAGGCCCTCGGCCGGCAGTTCGGCCGCCAGTTCGCCTTCGCGCATCACCAGCACGCGATCGGACAGGCGGATCACCTCGGGCAGTTCGGACGACACGACGATGATCGAATGACCCTCGGAGGCCAGACGCTCGATCAGCGCGTGGATCTCCGACTTGGCGCCGACGTCGATGCCGCGCGTCGGCTCGTCGAACAGCAGGATCTGGCTGTCGGCGGCCAGCCAGCGGGCGATGATGCCCTTCTGCTGGTTGCCGCCGCTGAACAGGCGGATCGGCCGGTCGGGGAGGAACGGCCGCAGGTTGACGCCCTTCAGATGCCGCTCGGCCACCGCGTCGAGCCGGCGCCGGGCGATCAGGCCGCCGGAGGTGTAGCGGCGGAGCGAGGGCAGGCCGAGGTTGCTGGTCATCGAGCGCAGCGGGATGATGCCTTCGCGCTTGCGCTCCTCGGGGCAGAGGCCGACACCGGCGGCGATCGCCTCGCGCGGATTGCGGAAGGCGACGGCCTTGCCGTCGATGCTGAGCGTGCCGGCCGAGCGCCGGTCGGCACCGGCGATCAGGCGCAGCAGCTCGGAGCGGCCCGAACCGACCAGACCGGCGATGCCGAGCACTTCGCCCTTGTGCAGGCGGAAGGAAATGTCGCGGACCCGGGACACCGCCGAGCTGAGGCCGTGCGCTTCGAGCTTGACCTCGGCGGTGGCGAACGACTGGTGGGTCTCGTGGCTGAGCTCGCGCCCGACCATCAGCGAGACGATCTCCTTCTGGTCGACGCCGTCAAGGTCGCGCACGCCGACCACGGCGCCGTCGCGCATGACGGTGGCGCGATGGCCGATGCGGAACACCTCGTCCATCTTGTGCGAGACGTAGATGATGGAGACGCCGCTGCTCGCGAGGTCGGCGACGATTTCGGCCAGGCGGTCGAACTCGCTGGGCGTCAGGCTGGAGGTCGGCTCGTCCATGGCGATGATGCGCGCTTCGTCGAGCAAGGCGCGGGCGATCTCGACGATCTGGCGCTGCGCCACCTTCAGCGTGCGGATCGGTGCGGCCGGGTCGATCGACGGATCGATGCGGGCCAGCGCGGCGGCGGCCCGTTTCTGCTGCTCGGCGCGATCGACGACGAGGCCGCCCAGCCGCGTCAGCTGATGGCCGAGGAACATGTTCTGCGCCACCGTCAGGTGCTGCACCTGCTGCAGTTCCTGGTGGATCATGGCGATGCCGGCGGCACGCGCCTGGGCCGGCTTGCGGAGCGTCAGCTCCTTGCCGTCGACCAGCACCTTGCCGGCCGTCGGGCGCAGCCCGCCCGACAGGATGCGCAGCAGCGTCGATTTGCCGGCGCCGTTTTCGCCGAGCAGGGCGTGGACTTCGCCGACGGCGACCTCGAAGCTGACGTCGGAGAGGGCGCGCACGCCGCTGACGTCGGAGAGGGCGCGCACGCCGGGGAACTCCTTGGTCACCCCCTCAAAGCGCAAACGGGGCACGGTCTCATTCATCAATCGGACCTCCGGTGGACGCCGGTCACGTGCCGGCCGGCGTCCATCCCTAGAGAGTTGGAGTCTTACTTCTTCTCGTCTTCGATCAGCACGGCGCGCAGATTGTCGCCGGCATCCTGGTAGCGGGCGACGTTGTCCTTGGTGATCAGCGCCTGCGGCGTCGAGACGACACGCGGCAGAGCCTGGCCGGAGACGAGGCGCAGGGCGGCCTCCAGGGCGACTTCGCCGGTCAGCACCGGGAAGCTGTCGACGGTGCCCGTCAGCTCGCCGGCCTTGATCGAGGCATAGGCGTCGGAGATGCCGTCGGTGCCGAACACCGCCACCTTGTCGGCGAGGCCAGCGGCCTTGACGGCCTCGACTACACCAAGGGCCATGCCATCGTTGTTGCAGTAGAAACCGATGAGGTCGGGATGCTGCTGCAGGATGTTGGTCGCCGCGTCATAGGAGGTCTGGCGGTCCCAGTTGCCGGGAACCGAGGCGACCACTTCGAACTTCTTGGAGTCTGTGGTGATGGTCGTCTTGAAGCCGTCGGTGCGCTGCACGGCGGCGTAGACGCCCGCTTGCCCTTCGACCACGGCTACCTTGCCGCCCTCGGGACGGTTGGCGATGAACCAGCGGGCGACGCGCACGCCGTTGTCGCGCTGGACGTTGCCGACATAGTGCTCGGCGCTCGGGATC
>JAGSYU010000053.1 GCA_018262575.1 Pseudomonadota bacterium
GAAGGCAACTTCGATTCCTACGAGGAAGACAAGAAGCGCCGGCTCGGCGCCGACGCCGTCAACCCGCACCGGGTGAAGTACAAGCCGCTGACGCGATGAAGGACCATGGCAAAAATTCGTGAGAAGCAGGCGCATCTCTGGGAGAGGGATGAGTTCGATTGGTATGTGGAGCCTCGGGAGTGTTCCCGAGCGCTCTTTACCGTTGAGCGGTTTGAAGGCCTAATCTGGGATCCTGCTTGCGGGAGTGGGCGGATTGTCCAGCAGGCGAAATCCTTGGGTCTGAATGCTGTTGGGACCGATATTGTACGGAGATCAGGCTATTGCTTGCGTAGTCTCGATTTTCTGAACGACAAGCATGTCGATGATTTTCAGAATATTGTTATGAATCCGCCGTTCTCCGACGCGGAGGACTTTATTCGTCGTGCTTTAAAAATTGTTCCAAAGGGAGGCAAGATAGCGGCTATCCTGCCGATTGTCTGGTTGACCGGTTTCTCGACCAAACGTAATTGGCTTCCTGCTTCTCCACTAAGGAAGGTATTTCCTTTGTCGCCGCGCCCTTCCATGCCGCCGGGACGGGTGATCGAAGCTGGTGAGCGCCCCGGGAATGGCACAAAGGATTATTGCTGGTTGCTTTGGCAGATCGGCTATACTGGAAGTGCTGAGGTTGTTTTTTTGAATACTTCCAAAGCGCGCGATGAGCTTGCAGTCTTAGATTCTGAGGGCCAAAATGAGAGCTCCTTCAAATGGTAGAGTTCTGAGTGATGCTGATGCTTCCTTGGTAAAGGCTATGATCGCTCGGGGGGACAGACAACATGATATTGCTGCAGTTTTTGCAGTGAATGGTGGAAGAATTGGGGAAACATCCACTGGAGAGAATTTTGCTCATGTTGTTGCCGCCTCTAGCAATATTCCCCCCAAAGCACCTTATCTCGTGGTTTCTGGAGGATTGAGGGCGAAGGCGAAAAAACTTCAGGTCGATATTGCTTCTGGTAGCTTAACGCCTGCTTCGGCGAAGATTATTGATGAAATAGTTCAGGCATTTGACGACAGTTATCAATATAGACGCGGGAAGTAATTGGTGCCCGACTGGTCGCCCGAGACCTACTTGAAGTTCGAGGACGAGCGGACGCGGCCGGCCCGTGATCTCATCAACGCGCTGCCGCTGGCCAACCCGTCCTTCGTCGTCGACATCGGCTGCGGGCCGGGCAATTCCACCGAGCTGCTGGTGGAATGCTTCCCGGCGGCGCGGCATCTTGGCTTCGATACGTCGCCGGCCATGCTCGACAAGGCGCGGGCGCGGTTGCCAGACGTCGAGTTTCGATTGGCCGACGCCGCCGGCTTCCGGCCGGATACGCCGCCCGACCTGATGTTTGCCAACGCCGTGTTCCAGTGGCTGCCCGATCATCTCCAGCTGTTCGTCAAGTTCATGGGCGAGCTTTCGCCCGGCGGCGTTCTTGCCGTGCAGATGCCCGACAATCTGACCGAACCGACGCATGCGCTGATGCGCAAGGTGGCCGGCGCCGGCCGCTGGGCGGAAAAGCTGACCGCCGCTGCCCGGGCGCCGCTGCCGCCGGTGAGGGCCTATTACGAGGCGCTGAAGCCGCACTGCCGCCGGCTCGACATCTGGCACACCATCTACAACCATCCGCTTGCCGACGCGGCGGCGGTGGTGGAGTGGGTGCGCTCGACCGGCCTCAAGCCCTTCCTCGATCCGCTCGACGATGAGGAAAAGGCCGATTTCCTCGCCGCCTACACGGCGGAGGTGGCGGTGGCCTATCCGCCGCTGTCCAGTGGCGGCGTGCTGTTGAGATTCCCCAGACTGTTCATTGTGGCGACGAGGTAGACCATGGCCGACGAGATCACCCTGACCATCACCCGCGACGAGGCCATCGTGCTGCACGAGTGGCTGGCGCGCGTCGTTGACGACGAGAATGCCGAGGGCATCGAGGAGACGCTGGAGGACGATGCCGAGGTGTGGGCGCTCGATGCCGTGCTGATCCTGCTGGAAAAGGCGCTCGACGAACCGCTCAACGAGAATTTCGACAAGATCCTGAAGGGCGCCCGCAAGCGGCTGAAGGAGGCGAGCGGCCCCTGGCCGTGGGATGCCTCGGACGAGACGCCGGCCCCTTGAGGGCCTGAGCGGAAATTCTACTGGGGCGGGCATCTAGCTTAGATTTCTCCGCTTCCGGTGCTCACGAACAGGAAGTTCGCTCCGCTCCGGTTCTCGAACTCGTCGCCACCTGCCGCGCCCCAGCGAATTTCGGCTCAGGCCCTGAGACCGCTTTGAAACTCTCCGGGGCGAATTTGAGAAACGGTCTCCGGGGCCGGCGCCTGTGAAAAGACCGCTGCTTCCCACGGGCGGCCGTTGCCCGGAAGCCTCACTCTACGTTTCATCCACTATCGTAATGTTCCGATAAGTCTTTCCACTCACGCGCCGGCGCGGAGCGGCAGCCATGGTGTCTGGCGAGGGTGCCGCCTGGCATTCCGGCCGCCGACGGTTCATGTCCTCGGTACGCCTGGAACATTGCCGTGCTGGTGGGGTTTGGTGAGTGGAGGATGCATGACACCGACGGTTCTGATCACGGGCGCCGGCCGCGGCATCGGCCTGGAACTCGTTCGGCAATATCATGCGCGCGGTGCGCGCGTCCTGGCTGTCCACCGCCCTGGGTTGGTTGTGCCGGATGCGCTGCTGGCCCTGCAGGAGGCTCATCCTGAAAGCATGCGGCTGATCCCCCTCGATGTCCGGGCGGCCAGCGTCGTCGTCAATCTGGCGGCGCGTCTGTCCGAGCGGATCGATATCCTGGTCAACACCACCGGCATGCTGATGGGGACCGGCTATGCGCCGGCTGGAAACATGGTCGGCGGTGGCCTGCGCGCCACGTTGCAGGTGAATGCCACCGGCCCGCTGTTCGTGGCGCAGGCGGCGCTGTCCAACATGACGCGCGGCGGCAAGATCGCCACCATCCTGCCGATCGGCGACGTCCGCAGCCTTGACTTGCTCGATCCCGACGCCCGGCAGGCGGTCAAGGCGGCGGTGGTCAAGGTGATGCAGTCGCTGGCCAGCGACATCAAGCCGTCCGGTGTCGCGGTGGCGCTCATTCATCCCGGCGCGATCGATCCGGCGCCCGGCGGCGAGGCGCCGCTCAGCCTTGGCGACAGCGCCGCCGGCATCATCGGGGTGATCGACGCGCTGACGCTCGAAACCTCCGGCCGATTCTTCGGCTATGACGGCGCGCTTGCCGACGGCTGACGAGGGTCGGGCGATTGTCATATCTTCGTCGGGACGGATCGCGATTTCCATAAAATCCTAAGCATTTCATGAAACCGATATCCATCTGTAGGCGTTAGCGTACCCGTTACGCTTTCTGTGGGTGGTGCCGGAATGCTTGAAACAAATCTCGTGGACTTCAAGAGTCTTGCGCTCGATCCGTCTCCCGATCGCAAGAACGAATTGCTGAAGGGCGTCTCGTCACTGTTCGCCTTTACGTCCGAGCGTTGCACGCTCGAACAGATCGAAATCTATGATGACGTCATCACCCGCCTGTCGGAGATGGTGGAGATCGAGGCGCGCATCTTCGCCGCCGAGAAGATCGCCCCGTTGCGCCGCGCTCCGGAACGGGCCGTCCGCACCTTCGCCAAGGATGACGCGGCGGCCGTCGCCTCACCGGTGCTCCGGCAGTCGCCGGTGCTCAACGATCACGATCTGGTCGCCATCGCCGAGGAAAAGGGCCCCGACCATCTCAAGGCGATCGCCCAGCGATCGGTGCTGAGCGAGCGGGTGGCCGACATTGTCGTCAGCCGTGGCGACGTCGAGGTCCGGCGCCTGGTGGCTGGCAACTACGGCGCCCGGCTCAGCGAGATCGCGCTCGCCTGCATCGTGCAGCAGGCGCTTTCCGACCCCCGCACCGCCGAAATCCTCGGCCGCCGCCCCGATACGCCGGATTCCATCATCTCCGAGGTGATCGGCAGGGCGGTCGACCAGGTACGTTCGACGGTGATGGGCAAGGCCGACGACGATCTTGAGGCCAACCTCATCGAGGCGGCGCGTCTCGCCGAGGCGCGGCTGTCCAACTCCTACTGGCTCGGCCTGTACGACTTCGAGTCGGCCTGGGAGCGCATCCGCCAGCAGGGCGGCGAGCGCATCGTCTCCGAGGAACTGCTCTGCCAGTATGCCGTCGAGGATCGCTTCGCCGACGTGGTGGCCACGTTCGCGCTGCTCGCCGATCTCGACATCGAGGAAGCCAAGCACTGGCTGGTGCGCGTCGACACCGAACCCTTCGTGGTGATGGCGCGGGCGCTCGGCCTCAGGTTCGCCACCGCCCAGGAAATGCTGAAGTGCGGCCCCTGGAAGCATCGCCTCGACAACTGGCAGCGCAACGACGCGCTCACCCAGTTCCAGCAGATCGATCCGCGCGTCGCCCGCGCCCGCGTCACCGCCTCGCGCGGCCTGCGCACCGTGGGGTGAGGCTCGGCACCACCGAGAAGCGACGATCGAATGCGGCGGTCCACCCGGAAGTCCGGTTGGGCCGCCGATCTGTTTCGCCGCCACGCCGCTTCAACCGAGACCGGATCGGCGGACCTGATATCACCTGATCCGGCCGCGCGCGGCAACCGGCACCTTTCGGGGCTCCGGCCGGCCGGCTTCGATGAGATGGACTTCGTCCACCATGTTGGTCACCACGCAGGCGTGGTTGGGGACGATGCGCAAACGGTCGCCGACCCGAAGGCCGATCGGCCCGGTGCTGACGATGCGGCCGTGCTCCTCCGACAACTGGTCGATGGCCAGATCGTCCCGCCCGAGCACATGGCCGTAGCCGGCGAGGCCGAGGAGATCGGAGGTGAGCGTCTTCGTGCCGGCGTCGATGACGGCGCGATTGGCGGTGGGCACCGAGACCACCGTGGTCAGCACCGAAAGGGCGCAGTCCTCCCAGCCGCAGGCCCCGCGCATGACCAGCGAGCGGTCGTTGTAGACATAGGTGCCGGGGCGATATTCGCTGACGACGGGTGCCTCGGCGGCGTGCATCATGGTCGGCGTGCCGCCGGAGCTGATGACCGGAATGGCGAGGCCCGCCGCCTCGATCAGCGCCTTGGCCTTGGTCATGAAGCGCTGGACCGCCGCTTCGCCGCCGGCCGGCGGGTAGGTCATCAAGCCGCCGAAGACGAGACCGGGCGAGGCCGCGATCGTCCGCGCCAGCGCCGCCGCGTCCTCGGGCGAGGCGACGCCGCAGCGGTTGGCGCCGGTGTCGCACTCGACGAGCACGCCGAGCGGCGACGCCTCGCCCGCGAAGGCGGCCGACAGGCCGTCCACCACCGCCGCGCTGTCGGCGACCACCGAGAGCCGCACCTTGCGGGCCAGCGCCGCGAGACGGGCCAGCTTCTGAGCACCCACGATGTTGTAGGTGATCAGGACGTCGGTGATCAGTGAACTCCCCGCCACCATCGCTTCCGCCTCGGACACCTTCTGGCAGGTGATGCCGATGGCGCCGGCCGCGATCTGCATGTCGGCGATGAGCGGCAGCTTGTGGGTCTTGATATGCGGCCGGACCTTGAAGCCGTGGACGTCGGCGTAGGTCTGAAAGCGCCGGATGTTGGCATGGACGACATCGACATCGATCACGACGCTCGGCGTGTCGAGGCTTTCGGCAAAGGTTTCCATCTGGGGCATTCCGATCTTCGGCGCGACAGAACCGTGCCGGGATCCCGGCAATGACGGGTCCGCTCCGGCTTTATGCGCGTTGGCTCAATGTGCTCTTGACAAACTATGGACCCTGTATCTCAATACGTCAATCCAATAACACGGACTCATGTCCGGTATATTGGACAATCTGATGTATATCAGCAATACGGGGAACAGAATGAACACGTCCTTCCATACCGGCGGCATTCTTGCCGCGTCGGTCTTCCTTCTCCTGTCGACGTCCGCCTATTCCGAAGCCGCCAGCAAGCTTGATGACGTACTGGCCCGTGGCCACCTCGTCCTGGGGACCGGCAGCACCAATGCGCCCTGGCATTTCAAGAGTGTCGACGACAAGCTGCAGGGCTTCGACGTCGACATGGGCCGCATCGTCGCCAAGGCCCTGTTCGGCGATCCCGACAAGATCGAGTATGTGATCCAGTCGTCCGACGCCCGCATTCCCAACATCACCACCGACAAGGTGGACATGACCTGCCAGTTCATGACGGTGACCGGCGAGCGTGCCCAGCAGGTGGCCTTCGCCATTCCCTATTACCGCGAGGGCGTCGGCCTGATGCTGAAGGGCGACAGTCAGTATGCCGACTTCGCCGCGCTGAAGGCGGCCGGATCGGCGGTCACGGTGTCGGTGCTGCAGAACGTCTATGCCGAGGACATGGTGCACGCTGCCCTGCCGGAGGCCAAGGTCGACCAATACGACTCGGTCGATCTCATCTATCAGGCGCTGGAATCGGGCCGCTCCGACGCGGTCGCCACCGACCAGTCGTCGCTCGCCTGGTACATGGCCCAGAACCCCGACCGCTACAAGGACGCCGGCTACGGCTGGAACCCGCAGACCTACGCCTGCGCCGTCAAGCGCGGCGATCAGGACTGGCTGAACTTCGTCAACACCGCCCTGCACGAGGCGATGACCGGCGTGGAGTTCGATTTCTACGCCAAGTCGTACAAGACCTGGTTCGGCAAGGACCTGCCGCCGCCGCAGATCGGCTTCCCGGTGGAGTTCAAGTAAGCCTTGCCAGAGCGGAGGTTCGCCTCCGCTCCCCTTCTTTGCAAGCAGCGAGGCACCATGGGCTATACGCTGAATTTCGCCGTGGTCTGGCGAAACTTCGATCGGCTGCTGGAGGGGCTGGCGCTCAGCCTCGGTCTGGCCGTCGTGTCGATCCTCATCGGGGCGGCGATCGGTCTGGCCGTCGCCTTTGCCCTGATTTCCAAATACCGCGCGGCCGTCTGGCCGGCGACGGTCTATGTGACGGTGATCCGCAACCTGCCCATTCTGGTGCTGGTGCTGTTTGCCTATTTTGCCCTGCCGCAGATGGGCGTGCGGCTCGACAAGATCGAGAGCTTCGTCGCGGTACTGGCGATCTACTCGGGCGCCTATCTGGCCGAGGTCTTCCGGGCGGGGCTGCTGTCCATTCCGAAGGGACTGACCGAGGCCGGGCTGGCGATCGGCCTGACGCCGATGCAGATCCGCTCGACCATCATCGCGCCCCTGATGCTGCGCAACGTGCTGCCGTCCATGTCCTCGACGATCATTTCGCTGTTCAAGGACACGTCGCTCGCCGCCGCCATCGCCGTGCCGGAACTGACCTTTGAAGCGCGCAAGATCAACGTCGAGAGCTTTCGCGTGATCGAGACGTGGATCGTCGCCTCCGCGCTCTATGTCGCCACCTGCGCCCTGATCGCCGCTGTGATGCGGCAGGTCGAGCGGCGCCTAGCCCTGCCGAGGTGACGCCATGGCCCCTTCCTTGTTCGATCAGCTGTGGCTCGCCCGCAACGTCATCCTGTCCGGCCTCGGCCTGACGGTGTCGATCTCGCTTCTGGCCATCCTCGCCGGGTCAGTGCTTGGCGTGTTCGTCGGCCTGTCGCTCACCTACGGCAACCGCTGGCTCCGCCTCGTCGTCCGCGTCTACACCGACATCATCCGCGGCACGCCGGTGCTGGTCCTGGTGCTGGCGAGCTACTACGTCTCCTCGGCCGTCGGCGTGAACCTCGATCCATTCTCGGCCGGCGTGCTGGCGCTCGCGGTCTTCTGCTCATCGCATGTGGGCGAGATCGTGCGCGGCGGATTGCAGGCGATCCCCAAGGGGCAGACGGAAGCCGCCAAGGCGATCGGGCTCACCTTCGGACAGACCTTCGCCTACGTGCTGTGGCCGCAGGCGCTGCGCCAGTTCCTGCCCGCCTGGGTCAACACCGCCGCCGAGATGGTGAAGGCATCGACGCTGCTGTCGGTGATCGGCGTCGCGGAGCTGCTGCTGCGCACCCAGGAAATCATCTCCCGTAACTTCATGAGCCTCCAGTTCTACTTCTTCGCCGGAGCTCTCTATTTCGTCGTCAACTACGGCATCGAGCGTTTCGGCAAATATGTCGAGCGCAAGACCGCCGTCCCATCCTGAGGATTTCGATCCATGGCCAAGACACTTCTCGAGATCGCGGGATTGCGGAAGACCTACGGCACCCTGGAGGTTCTGAAGGGCATCGATTGCCAGGTCCACGAAGGCGAGGTGATCGCCATCATCGGCTCGTCCGGCTCGGGCAAGACAACGCTTCTGCGCTGCATCAACATGCTGGAAGACTTCCAGGGCGGTACGATCAGCCTCGACGGCGAGGAGATCGGCTATCACGTCGAGGGGCCGACGCGTCGACGCAAGAGCGAGAAGGACATTGCCCGCCAGCGCGCGCTGACCGGCATGGCCTTCCAGCAGTTCAACCTGTTTCCGCACATGACGGCGGCGCAGAACGTCATGCTCGGCCTTGTCAAGGTGAAGCGCCTGCCGAAGGACGAGGCCCACGCCATCGCCGTCAAATGGCTCGACCGCGTCGGCCTCGGCGACCGGGCCGGCCACTATCCCGGACAGCTTTCGGGCGGCCAGCAGCAGCGCGTGGCGATTGCCAGGGCGATCGCCATGAACCCGCGGCTGATGCTGTTCGACGAGGTGACCTCGGCGCTCGATCCGGAACTCGTCGGCGAAGTGCTGCAGGTGATCAAGGGGCTCGCCGCCGACGGCATGACCATGCTGCTGGTCACCCACGAAATGCGCTTCGCCTTCGAGGTGGCGTCCCGGGTCATCTTCATGAACCAGGGCGTCATCTGCGAAGACGGCAACCCAAGGGAAATGTTCGTCGCGCCCAAGACGGAGCGGCTGGCAGAGTTTCTCAAGACCTCCAGTTTCAACTGAAAGAGAGTGATTTGATGACCATCAAGCGTTACGGCGCCGGCGGAACCGGCGCGGGCGGACAGCCGCTTCCCTTTGCCCGCGCCGTCGAGGCCGACGGCTGGCTCTACGTTTCCGGACAGGTGGCGATGGAGGGCGGCGAGATCGTCAAGGGCGGCATCGTCGCTGAAAGCCGCAAGGCGATCGACAACCTGATCGCCATCCTGACGGAGGCCGGCTACGGCCTCGAAGACGTCGTGCGCGTCGGCGTATGGCTGGATGACCCGCGCGACTTCTGGAGCTTCAACGGCGTCTACGCCGAGTATTTCGGCGCCAACCCGCCGGCCCGCGCTTGCGTCCAGTCGAAGATGATGGTCGACTGCAAGGTAGAGGTCGAGTGCGTCGCCTATCGTGCCGACCGCAAGTGATACCAATTCGCGAAGATGCTGACGCATCCGCTCATTGAGGTCATTGCCGATTTCTCATTTGCATCAAAGGCATGAGAAATCGGCAAGCGGAATACCAAGAGTCATTTTCAATGAATCTTGGTATGAAGGATCGATTGGCCGCCATGCGTCTTGAGGGACGCGTGGCGACAATTTAGTTTGTTATCGCATCGGAGTGCCCGAAAGCCGGATTCCCTTTTTCGGTCCGATGCTCCAGCCACCGGTGGTGGACCGCGGTCGCAAAGAGGCCGGGCAGCCGGCTCGAGAGGAAAAATGCCAGACACCGTCGAGGACATGACGTCAAGGCGCGCGCGCGGGCTCGATCGTGCCTTCGATATTCTCGAGTTTCTGCGCGTCCGGCGCCAGCCAATGCGCCCCAACGAGATCGCTTCGGAGATCGGCGCGCCGCGCTCATCGGTCTACGAACTCGTCAACCTGCTGCTCCGGCATGGCATGCTGGACTATCAGGGTGGTGATGGACGCGTTTTCCTTGGGCGGCGGCTCTATTTCCTCGGCGCGGCCTATGCCGAGCAGTTCGACTTCATGCGCGAGTGCGACCGTGCGCTCGTCCATCTCGCCGAGGAGACCCGCGAGACGGCGCAGATGTGCCTGCTCGAGGGCAACAAGTACACCGTTGCCATGATGCGCGAGAGTGCGCGTCCGTTCCGGATCTCGTCGAGCATCGGCGAACTCGTGCCGATCCCCTGGACCGCGTCGGGACGGCTGCTCGTCTCCCATCTCGACGACCAGGAGATCGTCGACCTGATTCCGGCCGATGACTTCGTGCAGCCCGACGGCCGGCACCTCGACCCCGCTTCGTTCATCGCCGAGGTGCGGCAAGCCGGGCGCGACGGCTATTTCGCCTTCAACAGCCAGGTGGATACCTACACCCACTGCTTCGCCGCCCCCATCCACCAGGCCGACGGCGCCTGCATCGCCACCTTGTGCCTCGTGGCGCCCAAGGAAGACGGGCTGCGCAACCGCGCCGCCTATATCGACGCCCTGGTGCGCGCCTGCCAGGAGATTTCCGAACGGCTGGGTGCCAATCCGGAACGGCGGCAGGGCTCGCGCAAATAGCGAGGCGATGTCACGGCCGGTAGGCGACCTCGACCATGGCGACGCCGGTCACCTCCGGCACGGTGAACGACACGCGCCCCTCGGCGAGCGTGAAGGGGAGCAAGGCGCCGTCGGGGACCGAACGCACCGCAGCGACCGAGGCGTCGACCTTGAGGGACACGGCGATGTCGCGCAGGGTCGCAAGATCCTGAATCGGCTGGATGTTGTTGTCCCACAGCGTGCCGCGCAAAGCCGGCGTGGCGTGCAGAAGATAGACGACATCCCGATGATGCGCCGACTGCCGGCGGACGGTGACGCGGCCGGCTCTTGGCAGGCTCGTCCTGACCAGCCGGTCGCCGCCGAGAGCGGTTCCGATGGCGCGCTCGACCATTTCCAGCATGCGCACGGCGCCGACTTGCGTGTAGATGCCGAACACCGGATGCGCGAGATAGGTGATCCCGCCCTTTCGGCTGCCGCCGTCATAGCCACTGGGATCGGGCTGGCGGGGCACGTTGATGTGGCCGGAGAAATGCCGCGGCGTCCGGTCGAAATACGGGTCATAGATGCTGCCGAGCGACTGGCCGTCGCTCACCTTGATGCGCTCCGACGGGCAATACATGAAGTTCGGCTCATCGATGCCGTCGGCGCGCCAGTCCGGTGTCGGCAGCAGGTAATCGCCGCCGGTCATCGGTGATGTCCCTTCCCAGACGGCGCCGGTGTCGAGGACGAAGCCGGTGGCCGCGTCGATGCCGCTCCGGCCGGTCAGCAACAGGCGGCCGCCGCTGGCAAGGTAGGCTTCCAGCTTGGCTTTGAGGCCGGCGCCGATCGGCACGGCATCCGGCAGGATGACCAGACGGTAGGGCGAGAGATCGCTTTCAAGGTCGAGGACATCGAAGGTCAGCCCCGCCTCGAGAAGAATGCGGGTGGCGCCGTCGTCGGTCGCCTGCTTCAGGGCCGGGGCTTCGATGGCGGCTGGGTCGTGCCGCGCCGCTTCGAGGGAGAGAAGGCCGATCTCGGCGCGGTTGACGCTGCCAAGTGCCCAGGCTTCTCGCTGTTCCACCCAGTCGTAGGCCGCGCCGATGATCGACATGGTCGAGGCATCGACGAAGCCCGTCGGGTGCAGGTGGTCGCCAATCGAGCACCGGGCGCCCTGCGCCAGCATGGCGGCACACTCGTAGACCAGGGCCTCCGGCCGCTTGTAGCCGCCGATCTCCCCCCAGGTGAAGTGGAACTTGCCCGTCATGCCCAGGAAGGGGATGCCGAGGGGATCGACGTAGCGCGCACTGACGGGGAAATGGTCGTATCCCCAGCCGGCCGTCGGCAGCGATTCCAGTTCGAGGTGGCTGTAGTACTTGGCGATATGCTGGCGGTTGCCGCGCCGGATGTGGCCGGAGTTGAAGAACAAGGGCATGCCGGGCGCGCGGGCGCGCACGGTGTCGGTCACCCGGCGATAGAAGGCGTCCAGCGCTTCGGCGCCGAAGACGGCGCGGTCCTTGGTCGAGGTCCAGTCGAGACCCCGCGCCTCCATCTTGGTCCTGGCGTAGGGGGAAATGGACGGCAGCTGGCTGCAGATGTCGATGAAGATGCCGTCGCCGTCGGGGTAGAGGTCCAGCACTTCGTCGATCTGCGCCGCGAGATAGTCGAGATAGGGCGAGGCGAAGTCGAGATAGGCCCAGCCGGCCGGATCGTTGCGCGACTGCGGCAGGTGGCCGTCCGGCGTGACGATGCGCCAGTCGGCGTGGGTGAAGGCGGCGTGCTCGTCCCAGGCTCCCGACAGGTAGATCGGCGTGGCGATGCCTTCGCCGTGCAGCGCGTCGATCTCCGCCCTGAGCAGATCGAAGCCGAGGCCGGGGTGCATCTGGCCGACCCTGGTCGGGTGGTAGGACAGCCCGTGATGGCATTTGGAGAAGACGGTGACGGACTCGACGTGGGCGTCCTTGAAGGCGCGGGCGAAGCCGCGCGCATCGAAGCGAGAGCCGATGCCCCCGATCAGGCCGGAGGTGTGGAAGTCGAGATGGATCTGGCGAAAGCGCATGATGGGAGAGGTCACTTGTGATGAGCGAGGGCGGGGGAGGCGTCGTGCAGGGTGGCGCCGTCGGCGGCGAAGACCACGAAGGCGGAGCGGTCGGCCCGGAGGCTGACGCGCTGGCCGGGACGCTTGTCGGACTGGCTCGGAACGAGCTGGGCGAAATAGCCGTCGAGGGATTCGGAGTCCGTCGTCCTCAGGGCATGGGCGTCGGAATAGACCAGGGTTTCGCGGCCCAGCGCCTCGACGACGGCGACGTCGGCGTCGGCCAGATGGATCTCGCCGCTGTCGCCGAGCGCCTCCGGCCGGATGCCGAGGACGACCGCGTCGCCCAGGAAGGGCAGCGTTTCGCCGGGCGCAAATTCCAGGTCGAGCGGCGCCAACCCCGCACCGAGCGAGAAGCCGACCGACCGGCCGGCCAGCCTGAGGACGTGGGCGGCGACAAAATTCATGCGCGGTGAGCCGATGAAGCCGGCGACAAAGCGCGTCGCCGGCTTGTTGTAGAGGTCAAGCGGCGAGCCGATCTGCTCGATGGTGCCGCCGTTCATCACGATGATGCGGTCGGCCATGGTCATGGCCTCGGTCTGGTCGTGGGTGACGTAGAGCATGGTGGCGCCGAGCTGGCGGTGCAGGCGGGACAGTTCGATGCGCATCTGCGAGCGGAGCGCCGCGTCGAGGTTGCTGAGCGGCTCGTCGAACAGGAACACCTCGGGGGCGCGGGTGATGGCGCGACCGATGGCCACCCGCTGCTTCTGGCCGCCCGACAGCGCCTTGGGATATTTGGCGAGGTGGTCGGTGATGCGCAGGATCTCGGCGGCGCGCATGACGGCGGCGTTGATCTCGCTCTTTGGCCGACGGGCCACCTTGAGGGCGAAGCCCATGTTCTGGGCCACCGTCATGTGCGGATAGAGCGCGTAGTTCTGGAATACCATGGCGACGCCGCGATCGGACGGTTCGGCGGCGGTGATGTCGTGACCGGCGATGCTGACCGACCCCGATGAGATCTGTTCCAGGCCGGCGATCGACCGCAGCAAGGTCGATTTTCCGCAGCCCGACGGGCCGACCATGACGACGAACTCGCCCCGCTCGGCGGCAAAGGACACACCCGACAACGCCGTGAACCGGGCGTAGCGCTTGACGACGTCGCGAACTTCGAGATGGAACATGGCGGACCCTCTATTTGCCGAGGCCGGCGAGGCTGCGCACGAAATGGCGCTGGGCCAGCAGGAAGATGATGATGAGGGGAACGGTGGCGATGGCGAGGCCGGCCATCAGCGCCGGCCAGTCGGCGCTGTATTGCCCGGTCAGCCCGTAGATGCCGACGGGCAGCGTCCGCACCTCCGCCCGCGTGAGCATCAGCAGGGCGAGGATGAACTCGTTCCAGTTGAAGACGGCCTGGAAGATGGCGCCGCTGGCGATCGCCGGCCCGGACAGCGGCAGGACGATGCGGAAGAACACCTCGATGCGGCCGCAGCCATCGAGCCGCGCCGCCTCCTCGAGCTCGCGCGGGAACTCGAGGAAGAAGGTGTAGAACAGCATGGTGGTGAACGGGATGCCGTAGGCGGCGTAAGGCAGCGCGATGGCGAGGCGCGAGTTGAGCAAGCCGGCGCTGGAGACCAGCTGATAGAGCGGCACCATGACGCTTTGCAGCGGCACCGCGAAGCCGGCGACGATGGCGACGTACACCCACCGCATCACCGGCCGTTCGGAGCGGGCCAGCACATAGGCCGCCAGACTCGAGGCGAGGAGGATGATCAACACCGACAGCGCGGTGACCAGCAGCGAGTTGACCAGGAAGCCGCTGATGCCGATGCCCCAGGCGCGCTCGAAGGCGGCGAAGCTGAATTGTTTGGGAAGGGACAGGGGCCGTGTGAACAGCTCGGCCTGGCTCTTGAAGGCGGAGATGACCATCACGAAGACCGGCAGCAGCACGAACAGCGTCCACAGCGAGACGATGGCGTGCAGGCCGATGGCGACGGTGCGGGATCTGGGGGTCATGGCCTCTCCTTACGCCCGACGCGACAATCGGACCTGCAGCCACCCCAGCAGCGCGGCGGTGACCAGCAGGACGACGGCCATGGCGTTGGCGTAGCCCATGTTTCCGAAGGAAAAAGCCTGGGTGTAGGTGTAGGTGCCCAGCACCTGCGTGGCGTTGGCCGGGCCGCCGCCGGTGGTGACGAACACCAGATCGAACACCTTGAACCCGCCGATCACCGTGATCAGCGTCGCCAGGACCAGAACGTTGCGGATGCCGGGAAGCGTGATGTACCAGAAGGCCTTCAGCCCGCGGGCACCGTCGAGCGAGGCCGCCTCGTAGTTCTCCTTGGGAATGGCCTGCAGGCCGGCGAGGATCAGCATCATCTGGAAGCCGACGTTCTGCCAGGCAGCGATCAGCAGCAGCATCCACAGCGAGATCGCGGGATCGCCGAGCCAGCCGAGCCGCGGCGGCGACAGCCCGAGCGCCTTGACGACGGCATTGAGCGGCCCGACGTTGGGATCGAGGATCAGCATCCAGACGAAGGCGACGGCGATCGACGAGATCACCACCGGCATGAAGATGATGGTGCGGTAGACGACGCTGCCGCGCC
This sequence comes from Pseudomonadota bacterium, assembly GCA_018262575.1. Lineage (GTDB taxonomy): Bacteria > Pseudomonadota > Alphaproteobacteria > Rhizobiales > Pleomorphomonadaceae > Pleomorphomonas. The sequence goes on from JAGSYU010000053.1 coordinate 14,961, forward strand.
GTATGCCCCGGTCGAGAATGGCCGCCAGGATGGCGCCGCCGCCGACCTGAGTGATCACCGAGCCCACGACGATGAAGATGTTGTTGGAGATCGCCAGCCAGAACAGCGGATCGGTGGCCGCCCGCCGGTAGTTGGCGCCACCGACGAATGTCCAGGTCGCAGACGTCATGCTGAAGTCGAAGAAGGACCCGACGACGGCGACCACCGCCGGGATCAGGATGAACACGCCGACCAGGATGAGGGCCGGCGCCATCATTGCCGACGCGGAAAGGCTGCCGGCGGGCAGGGCCGGCCGGTTCATTGCGGCGACAGGCGGGGACGTTGGTGGGAAGGACATGCTGCAACCCCAGCGGCCATCGCCGTCAGTCGGTGGCCGGTCAACAAGGATCGAATGGGAGATGTCCGGCGACGCCGTGCCAGCAGGCGATGGAAGACACCACCCCGCCGGCCCGGAGCCGGTTCGAGCGGCCGTGGCGTCATGATCTGACGCCACGGCCCAGGGACTGGGGCGGGTTACTGTTTGGCTTGAACGGCCACCGCGGCATCGCGGATCTTGGTCACCGCCTGCTCGGGCGTCAGCGTGCGGTTCAGCACTTCCACCGTGGCGTTCATGTAGGCGTCGGCCACCGTGGCTTCGAGGAGCGCATCAAGGACGTTGACCCCCTGCTTCAGCGTGCCGACGTCGCGCGCGATGTCCTTGAAGCTCTGGGAAACCCCTTCCGCCTGGTCGATCAGCTTGGTGTTGGAGGGGAGGAACTGGACCTTCTCGGCGAATTTCAGCCCCTGTTGGTCGGAGACCAGGAAGCTCAGCCATTCCACCGCTTCCTTGGGATGGGCGGTCTTGGCGGACACCTGATAGCCCTCCGGCACCAGGAAATTGGCGTCGGCGCTGCCCTTGCCGCCGTCCATCACGGGAAGACGGAAGAAGCCGTAGTCGGTGAACCCGGCCGCATCGAGCCCGGAGGTGCACCAGGTGCCGCAATATTCCATCGGAGAGGCGCGGGTCGCGAACATCGAGTCGGCGATGGCGTATTCCGTGGCGTTCGGGGCATCCTCAAAGCAGCCGGCGTCCTGGAGATCGACCAAGGCCTGGAAGGCCTTGGCGTAGCCCGGATCGGTATAGAGCTGATCGGCCGGCCGCGTGAGGTCGTAGTCGGCGGCGGTTCCGGCGACCCCCATGGCGCGCTCGTTGAGCATCGTCATCCAGTGGATGGCCGTCCAGCGGGTCTTGTTGCCGAGCGGCATCGGAATGGTGTCGGGATCGGTCTTGCGGATCGCCTTGCACAGGTTGCCCAACTCGCCGAGCGTCTTGGGAATGACGACGTTATGCTCGGCGAAATAGGCCTTGTCATAGAAGACATATTTCGAGACGGCGTCGATGGCGGCCCCGTACAGGCGGCCATCGTAGCGGAAGGCGTCGAGCCAGCCTTCGGGGAGGACGGTGGCAAAGCCGCCCGGCGCGGTGCCGAGGTCGGTGATGTCCAGCGCCAGTTTGTCCTTCACGAGCTGCTTGGCCTTGTCGCCGGACCAGTTGAAGAACACGTCGGGACCATCCGAGCCGACAAGCGCCACCTTCAGGGCCGTCTTGTAGGGATCGCCCGGAAAGATCTGGTGCTCGATGGTGACGTTCGGATGCGTCGCCTTGAAGGCTTCGGCGGCTTCGGCAATGAATTCCTTGTAGCCGTTGTTGTCGAGAGTCCACATCTTGAGGACTATGTCTTCGGCATGCGCCGGAGAAACAAGGACTGCGGCGCCGAGAACGGTCGCCGCGATCAGGCGCATCTCTCCATTCAACCGGAATTGCATAGAAAACTCCCTAACCCTCTGGAACGAAACGACGAACGATTTCCGTCTTGGTGCGGATACCCATCAGGGCTTTAGTATCAAACCGTTTCGATATGACCCTATAGTCGGCTTTCTGGCTTGACAAGCATCGAACTGTAATCGAACAGCGATAAATGACTTGATTTCACCTGTCTTCCGGGGATGAATTGCCGATTGCGTCCCCGTTCCGCTGCGTGCACACATACCCGAAGCGGAGAGTGATAAAAACGGTTCGACAGGCCGAAGCCGGCTGGAAAGGACAAGCGAGTTGGCGACGATCAGAGATGTGGCCCGTCACGCAGGCGTTTCCATTTCCACGGTGTCCCTGGCCCTCAATGGGACGGGCCCGGTGAGCGAGGAGACGCGGGCGCGCGTCGAGGCGGCGGTGGCCGCGGTGCGCTATTCGCCGAACCTGATGGCGCAGAACCTGAAGCGCGGCCAGTCCAAGCTGATCGGCATGGTTCTCGGCGACGCCGGAAATCCGTTCTTCGGCCGGCTGTTCGGCACGATCGACAGGCAGCTCTCGGGCTCCGAGCACATGCTGATCGTCGCCAACCTCGACTCCCACCCGGATCGCGAGCTGCGCACGCTCAATCTCTTGAAGCGCCACCGGGTGGCCGGCATCATCATGACGCCGCTGCGCAACGACCCGGAGTTTGCCGCCTATCTCAATGAGATCGACGTTCCCGTCGTGCTGGTCGACCAGGACGTCGACGGCGCCTATCTCGACTTCGTCACCTCCGACCATCATCGCGGCACGGAGATGCTGACCGAATATCTGGTGCGACTCGGGCATCGCCGCATCGCCTACATCGGCGGCCAGGAGAGCATGTGGGTGGCAAAGCGCCGTCTGGAGGGGTTTCGCGCGGCCATGGCCGAGGCGAATCTGCAGGTGGAGCCGGAGTTCGAGGTCGCCGCCGACTACAGCGCGGAACTCGCCTATGAACACGTCATCCGGCTGATGTCGGCGCCCGAGCGACCGACCGCCATTCTGGCCGCCAACAACTACATGGCCATTGGCGCGCTGCAGGCCGTCAACGATCTCGGCTTCCGCTGTCCGGACGACGTGTCGATCGCCGGCATCGACGTCGTGCCGTGGAGCAGCATCGTCATGCCCCGGATCACCACGGTCGAGCAACCGATCGAGGAGCTCGCCCGCGTCGCCTCTCTGTGGATGATGGAGCGGGTGCGTGGCGAAGCCGTCCCGGAAGGGGAACGCCGCCGTCACATCGCCGAGCCGAAGCTGGTCATCGGGCATTCTTGCGCGCCGCCGCCAAAGTGAGCAGGGCGGCCGGAGAGGGGCGCCACCGGGCGCCCCCCGTCCATCATGTTGTCTCTCAGAGCGCGAAGCCGCCGTCGATGGTCAGGCTGGCGCCGGTGACGTAGCCCGCCTCGTCGCGGGCGACATAGGAGACGAGGCCGGCGATTTCGGCCGGCTCGGCCATGCGCTTCAGCGGCGTCATGCCGATCACCATGTCGGTCGCCTCGTTGCCGAGGGCGCTGATCATGTCGGTCTTGGTCGGGCCGGGCTGCACGTTGTTGATGGTGATGCCGCGCGGCGCCAGATCGAGGGCGAGGCCCTTGACCATGCCGGCCACCGCCGCCTTGGTCGTCTGGTAGACGCTGGCGCCGGGGAAGCCGGAGCGTATGGCGATGTTGCTGCCGATGGTGATGATGCGGCCGCCTTCCTTGAGGTGCGGAACGGCGGCCTGGATGGCCAGGTAAACGCCGCGCACGTTGACGTCGAGCTGCAGGTCCAGGTCTTCCAGCGGCACCGCATCGACCAGCCCCATGCGGGCGACACCGGCATTGACGACGACGACATCCAGCCGGCCGAAGCGATCGATGGTGGTGCCGACGGCGGCGCTGAGATCTTCCGGCTTGGCGCTGTCGGCCTTGATGGCCAGCGCCTCGCCACCGGCGGCGCGGACCTTGCCGACCAGGTCGTTGGCGGCGTCCTCACGCGAGACGTAGGTGAAGGGGACGGTGTAGCCGTCCTCGGCGAGGCGCGAGACGATGGCGGCGCCAATGCCGCGCGACCCGCCGAACACCAGCGCCACTTTGCGAATATCGTTGGTCATTGTCATTCTCCGTTTTTGACTGATCAGTCCATAATTGATCAAGAAGGTGGTAGGTTCCGGACGTTTCTCACTCTTTCGTTCTGAAGCGCTCCACGGCGAAGGCGGCGAGCGCGTGGAGTTCATTGGCTCCGGCCCCGGCTCTTGCCGCGACCTGAAGGCCGGACATGGTGATCTGGACGAGGGCGGCCACCTGCGCGGCGTCAAGGCCGGGATCGATCTCGCCCAGCGATTGTCCCTCGCGGACCCGCTCGGCGATTCTCGTCAGGACGACCGACACCGCCTTTTCCCGCATGTCGACCAGTTCGGGATCGGTAGTGCCAAACTCGCCGACGGACGCGGTGCCCAGGCAGCCGAGGCAGCGCAGGCTGTCGTCGTCGGGGATCAGGCCGACCAGCAAATCCCGCAAGCCGGTCAGCGGCGAGGCCGGCGTCGTCAACCGGTTGAGGTGGCAGCCCGTCGCATTGCGCTGATAGGTCTGCACCGCTTCGAGATAGAGCTGACGCTTGTCGCCGAAGGCATTGTAGAAACTCTGCCGGCCAATACCCATCGCCTGGACAAGGTCCTCCGTCGACGTGGCGGCGAAGCCCTTGGCCCAGAACACGTTGATCGCCGCTGTCAGCGCGGCATCCCTGTCAAACTCCCGTGGTCTTGCCATGAACGTATGGCTAGCTGTTATGGACTGATCCGTCAATAATCGACCAATCACGTTCCCGTGGGGGATTGGCGGGTGAGAGCGCAGAGGATTGATGAGCGGACCGCGTCATGGGGCATACACGGTTCATGGCGGCTTGCCGGCAGGACGCCGTGAAGCGCGACAGGCGGCCGTTCTCCGGCCTTCGACGTAAATACTTATGCGGCATTGTCTCGTCGCGCCGGCGACTTTATATATCGATCGATGCAAAAATATACCGTACCCGCCCAATCCGATGACAAGACCGGCACTCGCGGCCGCGGCCGACCGCGCGCCTTTGACCGCGAGACGGCACTGGCCGAGGCGACGCGGCTGTTCTGGGCCAAGGGCTATGAGGCGACATCGATTTCCGACCTCACCGAGGCCATGAAGATCGGCTCGCCCAGCCTCTATGCGGCCTTCGGCTCGAAAGATGCGCTCTACGCCGAGGCGCTCGACTATTACCGGCGCAATTATGACGCCTTCGTCTGGGCCAACTTCCTCACGGCTCCCACGGCGCGCGAGGCCATCGGCGCCCTTCTCACGGATTCGGCGGCGGCGCTGACCGGCTATGTGGCGGATATTCCCTGCGGCTGCATGGTGACGCTGTCGGCTGTCGGCAGCGAAGGCCATCCGGAACTGGGCGATCTCGTCCGGACGGCGCGCGCTTCGACGTTCGATCGCGTCAAGGCGCGGCTCGACCGGGCGGTTGCGGAGGGCGAGATCCCGGATTCGACCGATGTCCATGCGCTCGCCCGCTATATACAGACCGTGCAGAACGGCATGTCGATCCTGGCGCGGGATGGGGCGGACTGCGCCGAACTGCGCTCGGTGGCCGACGTCGCCATGCTGAGCTGGGACAGGTACACCAGCCTCGCCACAAGGAGCTGAGGCGCGCCAGTCACGTCCGGCAGAGCGGCGCGAAATCGTCCAACGCCTTGTCGATCCGATTTTCTGGCGCGGGGCCGGCGCCAATCACGGTTTATTTATGTATCGATCGACACAAAATAGATTGACGGGGTGAACGCATCCTGCCTACAGTTTCTATGTCGATCAATACAGAAAGACATGCCATGACTGATTTGGCTGAAAAGCGCGCACCGGTCTCGGGCGTCGGCATTGCCCTCGACATCCGAGGCGTTGGCACGTCGGACCGGCCGACAGGCGACTAGGCGATCGGAACTCGGGACAGCCCGAGCTGATCTAGCCTGGCGACAAGGCCCCATCGTCGGACACGATCGGGTCGCTTCCTCAAGCATTTCCAATCCATTGCGAGACGGCCAGCCTGCCAGCGGCCGTATCGGCCGGCCTTTTGTCTCAACTCCTCGATGGAGACACCAATGAATAGCACCCAAGATACGATGGGTTCTCGCAGCGAGAACCGCGCCGCCTGGGCGGGCGTCGTCTCCCTCTCGCTCGGCGTGTTCGGCCTTGTGACCGCCGAGTTTCTGCCGGCCAGCCTGCTGACGCCCATCTCGCAGGACCTCGGCGTCAGCATCGGTGCGGCCGGACAGTCGGTGACGATGACGGCGGTGATCGGGGCGATTGCCGGGCCGGCCATTGTGGTGGGTACCGGCCGCTTCGATCGGCGCCTTACGCTTCTGGCGCTGACCTCGCTGCTGGTTGTCTCGAGCTTCATCGCCGCCTTCTCCAGCGGCTTCATCATGCTGCTGCTGTCGCGGGCGCTGCTCGGCATCGGTCTCGGCGGCTTCTGGGCCATGTCGCTGGCGCTGGCGATGCGCCTTGTGCCGGAAGAGCGGATGCCTCGGGCGATGGCCATCATCATGGGCGGCGTGTCGGTGGCCACCGTCTGCGCCGCACCGGTCGGAGCCTGGGTTGGCGAGGTGCTGGGATGGCGCTTCGCCTTCGGCATTACCGGCGGGCTCGGGGTGCTCGCTCTGGCCACCCAGGCGCTGACGCTGCCCGCCATGCCGTCCAACGGCCCAGCCAGCCTCGATACCATGGCCGCCGTGCTGCGCCGGCCCGCCCTGCGCGTCGCGCTCGGAACCGTCCTTCTGGTCGTGGCGGGTCACTTCGCGGGCTTCACCTTCATCCGTCCGTTCCTCGAGGACGTGCCGCACTTCGGCATCGATGGCGTGTCGCGTATCCTGCTGGCCTTTGGCATCGGCGGCTTCTTCGGCAACTTCGCCGGCGGTTTCCTCGCCGAGCGCAATACCGCGCTGTCTTTGACATTGGCGGCTGGCGGCATCGCCATCATGGCCATCCTCCTGAGCCTTGCCGGCGCCTCGCCGGTGGTCGCCGCCGTCGTCACCGGCCTCTGGGGCTTTGCTTTCGGCGCCTTCCCCGTCGGCGTCCAGAGCTTCATCAACCAGGTGGCATCCGACGAGCCGGAAAGTGCCGGTGCGCTGATGCTGACCACCTTCCAGGTGGCGATTTCGAGCGGCGCGGTGCTCGGCGGCGTGATCGTCGATATCCAGGGTCCGACCGGCGTCTTCGCCTTCGCCGGCCTTTCCGCCCTGGCCGGCGCCACGCTGATCGGCCTGGCCGGCCGCGCCCGGCTCGCCGCCGCCGTTACGGCCAGCGAATAGGCGGCAAGTCTGGTGCAAGGGCGCGACGCGGTTTCGCGTCAGGATTTGCACTGGAACAGACCAATGGAGCGCTTCCGGTGGCCCCGTTTCACCGGAAGCGCTCTATCGTCTTTTGGCGCATCGCCGAGTGGAAAGCCGCGACCCTGGCCGATTTCGCGCCGTGGCCACCATACCCCTTGCAACGCCCCGCCAATCGACATAAACATATCTTTATGTCTATCGTACGTTGGACCGGGGAACCGGCGGCTTCCTTTGATGACGTTGTTTCGGTGCTGCGCAGCGCTGGCGAACCGACGCGGCTGCGCCTCTTAGCGCTGCTGGCGCTCGGCGAAGCGACCGTCAAGGACCTGACCGAAGTGCTGGCGCAGAGCCAGCCGCGCGTGTCGCGCCACCT